>CAYWXA010000019.1:0-4187 GCA_964462175.1 uncultured Oscillospiraceae bacterium | reverse complement strand
CTTTGGGAGAGGTGTCACGCATAGGCGTGACGGAGAGGGTTAGCATCTCTGCCTGAATTGGAATTTTATTTGAATTATCATACTATATTTCGAAAGAGCGTGATTATTTGTTCCCGTTAGATAAAAAGATTAAGCTTACAGATTTGAATGACGAAATGAAATCGAGCTTTTTGGCTTATTCAATGTCGGTAATCATTCAGCGTGCCCTGCCCGACGTGCGTGACGGTTTAAAGCCCGTTCACAGACGAATTCTTTACACCATGCACGAAGCAGGTCTGACCCCTGATAAGAAATATTTGAAGTGCGCAACCACCGTCGGTGACTGTCTGGGTAAATTCCACCCCCACGGCGACGCATCGGTATACGATGCGCTGGTGCGCTTGGCACAGCCTTTTTCTTTGAGATATCCCCTCGTTGACGGCCACGGCAACTTCGGCTCGGTGGACGGCGACCCGCCGGCTGCATACCGTTATACCGAAGCGAAAATGGCAAAAATGGCTGTCCCAATGCTCACCGATATCGACAAGGAAACCGTTGAGTTTATGCCCAACTTCGATGACAGACTTAAAGAGCCTGTTGTTTTGCCCTCCCGTTTTCCCAACATTTTGGTTAACGGCTCGGTCGGTATTGCCGTAGGTATGGCGACCAACATTCCTCCCCACAACTTGGGCGAGGTCATTGACGGCTTGAAATTGGTTGCCGAAAACCCCGATTGCACCCTTGAAGAGCTGATGGAATGTATCAAGGGCCCCGATTTCCCTACCGGCGGTATAATTATGGGAAGAAGCGCAATCCGTGCGGCGTACGGCACGGGACGTGCAAAGATCACTCTCAGATCCAAGACGAATATCGAAGAGATCAAGGGCAGACAGTGCATCATCGTCACCGAGATTCCTTATATGGTCAACAAGGCTCGCCTTTGCGAAGCTATCGCACAGCTCGTCAAGGACAAGCGTGTTGAGGGTATCCACGACCTGCGAGATGAATCCTCCCGTGAGGGTATGAGAATCGTCATCGAGCTTAAAAAGGACGCCAATCCCCAGATAGTTTTGAACAAGCTGTTCACGTATACCCAGCTTCAGGACACCGTCGGCGTAATTATGCTGGCGCTGGTCAACAACGTTCCGAAGGTCTTGACCCTCAAGCAGATCTTGGAGGAATATTTAAACTTCCAGATCGACGTTATTACCAAGAGAACAAAGTATGACCTTCGCAAGGCAAGAGAGCGTGAGCATATTTTGCAGGGTCTTGCAATCGCCCTTGACTTCATTGACGAGGTCATTGCAATAATCCGCGGCTCGCAGTCCCCTGCCGAAGCTAAGGAAAAGCTTATCGAGCGTTTCGGAATCACCGAGATCCAGGCGGATTACATTGCAAATATGCGTCTTATTCAGCTCACCGGTCTTGAAAGACAGAAAATTTTTGACGAGCTGGAAGCTTTGAAGATCAAGATTGCCGACTTTGAAGATATTCTTGCGCACAGAGAGCGTGTCATCAATATCATAATGACCGAGCTTGACGAGATAAGAAACAAGTTCAGTGACGAGCGCCGCACCGAAATTCAGTCGATCTCCGGCGAGGTTGACATTGAAGACCTCATTCCCGAGGATACCGAGGTCGTTGCTATCACCAACAACGGTTACATCAAGCGCACCCACTCCTCTGAATATTCCGTTCAGAAGCGAGGCGGCAGAGGCGTAACGGGTATGAAGCAGCGTGAGGAGGACTTTGTCGACAGAATGCTCGTTTGCTCGACTCACGACAACATTTTGTTCATTACCAACCGGGGAATTATGTTCAAGCTCAAGTGCTTTGAGATTCCCGAAGGCTCGAAGGCAAGCCGAGGCACGAACGTAGTCAATATTTTGCCGCTTCAGAACGGCGAAAAGATCGCCGCAATGATAATGTGCCGTGACTTTGACGAGGATAAATACGTCACGATGGTCACCAAAAACGGCAAGATCAAGAAGACCCGCCTTGATGCATATAAAAACGTCCGCAAATCAGGCATCATTGCAATCGGACTTGACGAGGGCGACGAGATCAAGGGCGTATTGATGACCGAAGGCAACGGCGAGATCATCGTTGCAACCAGACTTGGTATGGCTATCCGCTTTGAAGATGCCGCACTGAGAGCAATGTCCAGAAGCGCCCACGGTGTCAGAGCGATCAAGCTCCGTGAGGGCGACGAGGTCGTTTCAATGGAATCGATCGTCGAGGGCGCAAAGATACTGACCGTTTCCGAAAAGGGCTTTGGCAGACGAGTTGACGAATCGGCATACAGAACCCAGCGCCGAGGCGGCAAGGGTATGCTCAACTATAAGGTGGGCGACCAGAAGGGCGCAGTTTGCGGAATCAAGGTCGTTACCGACGAGGACGACGTCATTTTGATCTCCAACGACGGCATCATTATCCGAGTCAGAGCAGCTGATATCAGCGTTATGGGCAGATATTCGGGCGGCGTAACGATTATGAAGACAAAGAACGCCGAGGGCAGATTGGTGGCTTCATTCACCACCGCCGAACACGACGAGGACGCCGAGATTGAAGAAGTTGAAAAACTCTCCGACGAGGAAATTGCAAAGCTTGCCGAGGAAGAAAAAGCCGAGGCGGCAAATGAAGTTCTGACCGACGACGAAGCCGAGGACGAAGAGGCGGAATGATAGGTTGATACGGGCGGGCCTGCGTGCCCGCCCGTTTTGAATGGAGCACAGAATAATGAATAAATACAACTTTTTGCAAAGAAAAACCCGTGATTATAGCGTTGACAATTTTTCAGGCGGTGCGTTTTTTGTCACGATATATACGCAAAAGCGTGAAAAACTGTTCGGGGACGTTGAGTATGATGAGTATGTGGGGGCGACCCTGCGTGGTCGCCCGCATAATCCGCACATTATGGTTATAAAATGGTTGCTGGAACTTGAATTTAAGTATTCCGGACTTATGATCGATCATTTTGTAATTATGCCGGACCATATACATTTTATCGTTTTCTTGCCGGGCGGGCACACAGGCCCGCCCCTCTCAAGAGTCATCGGCTGGCTGAAAACAATGACCACAAACGAATATATCCGAAACGTCAAGAAGGGCTTATACCCTCCTTATGACAAAGCTATATGGCAAAAAGGATATTCTGCGGAAAAGCTTGATTCCGAACAGATGCTTTTCAGCGCAAGAATGTATATAGAAGAAGACCCGACCGAATGGTATTACAGCGAACAAAAAGAACGGGCGACCACATAGGGTCGCCCTTACTATACCATCCCCGCAAAAAAGCACCCACGCAGGGGTGCTTTCTTTATATCTTTTCATTGCATACAACGACGGTGACTTTTTTGCCGAGGTCTTCAAACAGCTGACACGCTCTTTTTGTCCAACGTGATCTCCCGTCCCAGAATATCAGCGCCTGATCGGCGTACTGTGAAATAAAGTCGTTGCGATTTGCAGTCGCCTTTTTTCCGTATACCGAATACATCGGCAAAAGCTCGGTAAGGGCGATCCCCTTTTGCTTTGCATATTCCGCCGCACAGGAGCAAACGGCGCTTTCTCTGCCCAAAACTATCTCGCTCGTGTCGGCAGGAATGAAGTCGCCGATGTTTGAAATGATTAAATTGTCCGAACCGATTATCGCAAGCTTCATTTTTCCTCCGTGGATATATTGTAGATATATTTTGTGTTTATCCTTTACATAATAACACATAATAGGTTTAAAGTAAATATAAAATAAATATATTGTGAGGTTATTATGGCTATAAAAAGTTTATCAATAAGAATATCCGAGGAGATGCTGGACAAGCTTCACGTCGTTGCAGATTATGAAGGCAGAAGCGCAAACAGCCAGATTTTGATCCTCATACGCGATTGCATCGAGAAGTATGAGGAAAAGTTCGGTGAGATAAAGATCGGAAAGAAGGAATGAAAACAAAACGGGCACCCACACAGGGGTGCCCTCAATTTTTCCGCAACAAAAAACCCCCGCAAAAAGCGGGGGTTTGATCGTTTCACCAAAATTAGTTATCTTCTCTCTTGGAGAGGAATACGAGGTGATCGTACTTGTCCTTAGCGGATTCAACGGCAGAATCGAAGAGCTTAGCTGCTCTGTCAGGGTTAGCACGAGCGAGGGAGTTGTAACGAACTTCGCCCATGATGAATTCCTTATAATCTGCAGAAGGAGCCTTGGAGTCGAG
>CAYWXA010000018.1:7412-21512 GCA_964462175.1 uncultured Oscillospiraceae bacterium | reverse complement strand
TACACCGAGTATCTGAAGAATAAGTTTACAAAGCTTTATGATCTTTAATTGAGGTACGATATGAACAGCCTTAAAATCGCCTTCCTGCAGATAATGCCCGAGGGTTAGCAAGAAATAGAGCAAATAACACTGTCGGCACACAGCCGACGGTGTTATTTTTAACAAAAATCGGTATGAATAAAACCAATATTTTTCGATAAAATATATCATAAACATATTGAAATTAGCTACAAGGCGTGATATAATTAACTGTAATTTGGCTTTTTGCCAGTGCAATCCTATTTTTAAAAAGAGGTAATCAGCATGAACAATCATGAACGCAGAGTAGGTACGGTTTCTCGAGGAATCCGCTGTCCTATCATTCGCCAGGGCGATGACCTTGCAGAGCTTGTAACCGTCAGCGTATTGGAAGCTGCAGAATATGAAGGTTTTGAACTCCGTGACAGAGACGTTATCTCTCTCACCGAGTCTATCGTTGCACGTGCGCAGGGCAACTATGCTTCCGTTAATGATATTGCCGAGGATATTAAGGCTAAGGTTAACGCAGACACCGTCGGCGTTATCTTCCCCATTCTTTCAAGAAACCGCTTCGCAATTTGCCTTAAAGGCATTGCAATGGGCGTTAAGAAGGTCGTATTGATGCTTTCTTATCCCTCCGACGAAGTGGGTAACGAGCTTGTAAGCCTTGATAAGATCGACGAAGCAGGTATTAACCCTTACAGCGACGTTTTGACTTTGGAAAGATACCGCGAGCTGTTCGGCTTCAACAAGCACGAGTTCACAGGCGTTGACTATGTTGATTACTATTCTCAGATAATTAAGGAAGCAGGCGCTGAGGTTGAGGTTGTCTTTGCAAACCAGCCCAGAGCTATCCTTGAATATACCAAGAACGTCATTACTTGTGACATTCACACAAGAGCAAGAACCAAGAGAATCCTTAGGGCGGCAGGCGCTGAAGTTGTTTTGGGACTTGACGATATTCTCAACGCTCCCGTTAACGGCAGCGGCTGCAACGAAGCTTACGGTCTTTTGGGCTCGAATAAGTCCACCGAAGATCAGATCAAGCTCTTCCCCAGAGAATGCACACAGCTCGTTTTGGACATTCAGCAGAAGGTTTTGGAAAGAACAGGCAAGCACGTTGAAGTTATGGTATACGGCGACGGCGCATTTAAGGATCCCAAGGGCAAGATCTGGGAATTGGCTGACCCCGTTGTTTCCCCTGCTCATACCGCAGGACTTGTCGGCACGCCCAATGAGCTGAAGCTGAAGTATCTTGCAGACAACGACTTTAAGGAGCTTTCGGGCGAAGACCTCAAGGCTGCGATCGAAAAGTCCATCCGTGAGAAGGATTCCGACCTTGTCGGCAATATGGCATCTGAGGGTACAACTCCCAGACAGCTTACAGACCTTATCGGTTCTCTTTGCGACCTGACCTCCGGTTCGGGCGATAAGGGCACACCCGTCGTTCTGGTACAGGGCTACTTCGATAACTACACCACCTGATCTTAATACGCAATTTGAAATGCCCGGCAGGAATGTCGGGCATTTTTTTAATGTATGTATGCACGTTTACGTATTGAAATAGGCTTTCCGATATTGTATACTTGAAACAGTAACCTACTGCAAAGGATTGATACGTTTATGAAGTTCACGAAATTAGTTTGCATAATGATCTCAGCCGTCATTTTGGCGCTTTCGCTTTGCTCCTGCGGGGCGGGCAAAACCGAAACACCCGAAAGCTCAACGATGGAATACGTTCAGAGCTTGGGTATCGGCATTAACCTCGGCAACACCTTTGAGGCTTGCGGAAGCTGGATAAAGGGTAACTCCGTTTCCGATTATGAAACCGCATGGGGCAGTCCGAAGATCACGAAGCGGATCATTCAAGGCTATGCCGACGCAGGCTTCGGAGTCGTTCGGATCCCCGTAGCGTGGTCAAATATGATGGATGAAAACTACGTCATTTCCGACGAGTATATCGATCGGGTAAAAGAAGTCACCAAGTGGGTCGTCGATTGCGGAATGAAAGCTATCGTCAATATTCACTGGGACGGCGGTTGGTGGGAGCAATTCCCTTATGACGAAGAAGAATGTATGAGAAAATATGAGGCGATATGGACACAGCTTTGCGAGGCTTTCGGAGATTTCGGACTTGAAGTTATGTTTGAAGCTTTGAACGAAGAAGGCTGTTGGGATTCGCTGTGGAACAGATACGGTTGGGGTGAACAACCGGGCAAGGCAGAGGCATATGCGCTTTTGGGACGCATCAACCAGAAATTCGTTGATACCGTAAGAGCTTCGGGCGGAAACAATGCGACCCGCCACCTGCTTATTGCGGGATACGCTACCGACGTTGAAAACACCTGCGATGAGATGTTCGTTTTGCCGAATGACCCCGCAGGCAGATATGCGGTCTCCGTTCACTACTATACCCCCTCGACCTTTGCGATAATCGAAGAGGACGCAAGCTGGGGCAAAGCAAGAAGCACCTGGGGCACCGAAGACGATTACGCCGAGCTTGAACGCTTGATGGATATGCTTGAGGAGACCTTCATCAAAAACGGTATCCCCGTCATCGTCGGTGAATACGGCTGCGCTCAGGGCAACAAGACTCCGGAGATGGTCAGACTTTACGTTACGAGCGTTTGCCAAGCGGTATATCAAAGAGGAATGTGCCCCGTTTTGTGGGATACCACGGGCAGCTTCTATGACAGAACGGCCTGCGAATTCTTCGATTCGGAGCTTCTGGCGCAAATGGTCAAGATAAGAGATCATACGTCAAGAGATAACGCAGCGTAAGCAAAGGAGATCACATATGACAAAAATTGATTTGAAGGACATACGGATACGGTATGACGGACGAATTGACAAGACCGACCCCGATATGCCGATATTCACATGGCCGGGATGCTTGATGGAATTCTCGTTTGTCGGCACTTGTCTTGAACTCCGCCTTACCAAAACGTGGGGCTGGGGCGAGCGAAAGGTCGGCGTGGTGCTTGACGGCAAAGAGCTGAGCTTTGATATTGAAAACGGCGAGAACGTCATTACCGTTGCAAAGGGCCTTGAAAACACACGTCACACCGCAGTGATTTACAAGATGTCTGAGGGGCATTATTTTGTCGTTAATGAGATCTTGATCGACGGCGAGCTTTGCGAGGATGATCCAAGCCCCAAGCGCAGAATCGAAGTATACGGTGACTCGGTCTCGGCAGGCTCAGTCGTAGATTGCATTGAATATGAGGGCAAGCAGGACCCCGAAAACCATAACGGAAAATATGACAATGCACTTCACGCTTATCCGCTTTTGATTGCAAGAAATATGCCTGCACGGGTGTACGTGACCTCTCAGGGCGGAATTTCGATCTTTGACGGAACAGGCTGGTTTGAGCACCCCAACACCACGGGTATGGAGTCCTGCTGGGACAAGGCTTGCTATTGCACCAACGTGCCGCAAACCGAGTGGGATTTCAGCTTCAAGCCTCACGTCATCGTTTTTGCAATCGGGCAAAACGACTCTAACCCCGACCCCGACTGCCTTAGAAAGCCCGAATACTATAAAAAGTGGACGGATAAGTACGTCGAGATCGTAAACGGCGTCAAGGCGCACGCACCGAAAGCGAAGGTCATTTTTGCGCTGACAGTTTTGATGCACGACACGATTTGGGACGACGCACTTTGCGATATCAAAAACCGCCTGGGCAGCGAGGAAAAGGGATTCTATCACTTTACGTACAGCCGTTGCGGCAAGGCAACCCCCGGCCACCCGAGAATTAACGAGCAGATTGAAATGGCAAACGAGCTGATAGCGTTTATGGAGAAGTTGCCTGCGGATACTTGGGAGAACTAAAAAAGAAAAAGCACTCAGAAAAAACTGAGTGCTTTTTTAGTTTGCTCGAAGTTTGCAGCCTCTCCCTATGGGAGAGGTGGCACGCAGAGCGTGACGGAGAGGGCCTCCCTATGGGAGAGGTGGCACGCAGAGCGTGACGGAGAGGGTCTCTCCCTCAGCCGCCTTCGGCGCCGGTCCCCTCGTCAGAGGGAGCCTTTTCTGTCTTATCTTATTTTCTCATCGTCAAGCCATGCGCCCACAAGCCTATCCCCCTCATATTCCAGCTTGAGCGAGAAAAAAGGGCAGGGATCTTTGATAAGCTCCAAGAATATCTTGTCGCCCTCCCATATCGGCAGGTCGCATATTTTGTCCTTATCCACCCACTCGAGGGTGCCTTCGTCGCAGTCGATAAGCTCGCCGTCAAAATCGGCGCAGACAAAAAGGTGCATCTGCTCGGTCTCCCAGTTGTCGGGCGCAAAGGTGATGATACCTCTGTACTCGGGGTGAATGAGCCTAAGCCCCGTTTCCTCGTACGCTTCACGCTTTACGCAGTCGTATGGTGACTCTTTATCCTCAAATTTTCCGCCGATGCCTATCCACTTGTCGTGGTTGACGTCGTTTTTCTTTTTGACACGGTGAAGCATTAAATACTTCCCGTCACGTTCGATATAACAAAGGGTGGAATTAAGCATATGATCTTCCTTTAAACGTTGAAATCTTCGGGGTAGTTATAAATAAAATCGTCAAACGCTGCGCTTCCGCCCGTAG
Organism: uncultured Oscillospiraceae bacterium; assembly: GCA_964462175.1. Taxonomy (GTDB): domain Bacteria; phylum Bacillota; class Clostridia; order Oscillospirales; family Ruminococcaceae; genus Faeciplasma. Next base: position 16,915 of record CAYWXA010000018.1, on the reverse strand, counting down.
TCAGGGTGGAATATGCAAATAAGCCGAAGCGAGCGCCCGTGAAGTGATGCAGATCAAAGGTGATTTTGTTCTTTTTGCCGATAAGGCGCCACTCACCGTTTATGTTGATGAAAAATTCTCCGTACTCACGGTCTTTGCCGAAGTGCGCCTTCGCTTTGACCTGCAAAATCGGGCTGTCGATCTCGATCTTTTCACGCTCGCCGAAAATATCCGGCTGGCGGCAACGCATAACGGCATAGTATTTTCCGTTTTCCTTTGCAACGCCCACAAGACCGTAGAAATATTGCATTATTGCAAGGCCTGCGCAGTCGCCGTCGTTAAGTAAAGTGCCGTCAACGGTGACGGTTGCTTCGCACTCGGGCCAAACGGTGCGCTGGGTGAGGGTGTTTCTTGCAAGCTCGACGTTGGGCGCAATCTTCTCGGTCGTGAGAATAAGCTTGGAGTCCTTGACTGTCCAGTAGTCATTTTGGGGGATGTGGTTAAATTCCCAGGCAGGGTCAAGGCGGATCCTGCCGTTTTCGTCCGGCTCATAGTCAAAGCCGTCGCTTATGAAAATGGGTGCATATTCGTGGTCGGGTCGGGTCGAGGTGTTGCAGACGACCTTCGTCGGAGTGTCAAAAACGGGGAAACCGTCCGAACCAAAGTGCATCGGCACGAGGTTTGGAATTCTTCCCACGGCTCCCCGATCAGCGAAAATAACGCCGAACCATCTGCCGTCGGGTGTATCAACGATTCCGCCCTGCGCAACGCCGGGTGCGCCGTAGGTGACGTCGTCAAGATTATAGTCGATAACGTCTGCGCCGACCCAAGGGCCTTCGATGTGGTCAGCCATAAAGCAAGCCTCGGTTCTGAACCAGCGGTCGGGGTGAGCGTGAATGAAGAAAGCGTAATACTTTCCGTTTACTTTATAGAGATGGCAACCCTCATAGCCAAGGAAGTGGCCGGGTTGGTCTTCAATTACGATCTTATCAACTCCGCCTGCCTTAGGCTTTGAAAGGTCGGGCTCCATCTCGGTGAGGCGGATATGGCGGTTGCCGTACATCAGATATACTCTGCCGTCGTCATCGAACAAAAGAGAGGTATCGTGATAAAATCCCTCAACGTATGACTTGGTCCAAGGGCCCATAATGTCCGAGGCGGTGTAGTGATAGGTCTTGTGAGTGTCGTTCGCAACGAAGATAACGTGGAAAACGCCGTCGTGATACCTTAAAACAGGCGCCCACATTCCGTTGCCGTAAGCGTGGTGGTCTACGTCAAGGCGCTCACGCTCGGTGTCCTCCAGTTCATCATAAACGTGGGTGATAATTTCCCAGTTGATGAGGTCGTACGAGCGCAAGATCACCGCACCGGGCATGAAATACATCGTGGTCGAAACCATATAGTAAGTGTCACCCACACGGATGACGTCGGGATCGGGAAAGTCGCCTCTTGTCAGGGGGTTTTTGCCGTATACCATTAAAACACCTCCGAAATAATGTTCCAAGTTAAGTAAATATATATAAGGGGAACGCCGAGCGCTCCCCTTACGTCAAACGAAATTATAAATTGATCTTGACTGCAACGGGGGTCTTTCCGCTGAGCTTGCAGGAAAGCTCGTCAGGCTGGCTGGTGCCGAAGTAAAGAGTCGTTTCGGCGTTCTTGTCAAGATATCTTACACCGTTATCATCAACAACAGTGAGGTTCTTGACGGGGATATCCATAAAGATCACAGTCTCCTCGCCTGCGGGAACGCACACCTTCTTGTGAGCGCAAAGAGCGTGGTTCTTAACGGCATCCTTAGATCCCGACTTGAAGTATACCTGCAAAACGTCCGAACAGCTGATGCCGTCGTTTTTCAGGGTTACAACTGCCTTGACAACGTCGTCGGTGACAGAAGCAGTTGCACTCTTGACCTTGATGTCGCCGTAGGAAAGTCCGAAGCCGAAGGGATAGAGCACGTTGCCCTTTGAGTTGTCGTTATAGCGATAAGTTCTTTCACGCATACAATAGTCGGTGAATTCGGGCATACCCTCGGTGTCGGTATAGAACGTAACGGGGAGCTTGCCGGAGGGGCTGACCTTGCCGAAGATGATATCGGCAACTGCCTTGCCGCCCTCAGAACCGGGATAGAACGCCTGAATAAGGGCGTTTTCCTTGTCGGTTTCAATATTAAGAGCAGAACCGGAAGCCAAAACGACGATCGTAGGCTTGCCGACTTCCAAAACAGCATCGACAAGCTTCTTCTGGGGCTTAGGCAATCTCAAATCGCCCTTGTCGCCCGATGCATATGCGTTACCGGTGTCGCCTTCTTCGCCTTCCATAGATTCGTCAAGACCGACGCACAAAACGACGACGTCCGAGTGCTCTGCAACGATCACAGCCTCGCTGATCCTGTCGTAAGGAAGCGCCAGAACTTCGGTCTTTTCAGCGAACTTGTGGCAGCCTTCCGAGAAGAGAACTCTGCCGTCAAAGGCATCCTGAATACCCATAAGGAGAGTTTCATATCTTGAAGCAGTTCCGTGATAGTTGCCGTTGATCGCTCCGATGTTCTGGGCGTTGGGGCCGATAACACCGATGGTGGATATCTTGGAAGCATCCAAAGGAAGGATGCCGTCGTTTTTAAGAAGTACGCAAGCGGATTCTGCTGCCTTGCGGCTTACGTCGAGATGCTCACGGGTCTCAACGTCCATATAGTTGAGTTTGTCGAATTCGGTCTCGTCGAACATACCCAGACGGAATCTCGTTCTGAACAGATGCTCGCAAGCGACTGTGATCTCCTCCTCGGTCACGAGACCTTCTTCATAAGCCTTGTAAAGGTGGATATACGTGCTTCCGCAGTTGACGTCGCAACCGTTCTTGAGGGCGAGCGCAACCGATTCTGTGGCGGTAGCGGTAACGTGGTGACGGGTGTGGAAGTCAGCGATCGCCCAGCAGTCGGAAACAAAGTAGCCGTCAAAGCCCCATTCGCGGAGCTTGCCGTAAAGATATTCGGAGCCACAGCAAGGCTCGCCGTTGGTGCGGTTATATGCGCCCATAACGGATTCGACCTTGGCTTCCTTGACCAAAGCTTCAAATGCAGGAAGATATGTTTCTTCGAGATCCTTAGCGTCGGCAATGGCGTTGAATTCGTGTCTGAGAGCTTCAGGGCCTGAATGAACGGCAAAATGCTTCGCACAGGCGGCAGTTCTCAAATAATCGCCGCTGCCCTGCAGTCCTCTTACGAAGGCGCAACCGAGATTTGCGGTCAAAACGGGGTCCTCGCCGTAGGTTTCGTGGCCACGTCCCCAGCGGGGATCACGGAAGATATTGATGTTGGGGCTCCAAAGAGTGAGACCCTTATAAATATCTCGGTCACCGTGTGCGGCATAGTCGTTATATTTTGCTCTTGCTTCAACGGAGATGACGTTTGCGACTTCTTCCAGAAGCTCGGTATCAAAGGAAGCGGCAAGGCCTATCGCCTGAGGAAACATCGTTGCAACGCCTGCACGGGCAACGCCGTGAAGTCCCTCGTTCCACCAGTTATAGGCGGGAACGCCCAAACGCTCAATGGCGGGAGCGCCGTATTTGAGCTGTTCGCACTTTTCCATAAGCGTCATCTTTGAAACAAGATCTTTGGCTCTTTCTTCAAATGATTTGGTTTTATCCATGTAAAGTTCCATATGTTTTAATCCTTTCGGGTCAATATTAAATGGAATATCCATCAAAGATAATTGTACTAAATAGCGGCAAGAAAATCAATCATTTTTGCAATATTGCAATGAAAAAAGCAGAAAAAATCAATTCGCACTTTACAGATTCGTTTTTATCTGTTAAACTGGTGAAGTATAAAGTAATTTTGACACGAAGGGTATTGATATATATGACCAAAAAGATCGCCGTAATCGGCGCAGGAAATATGGGCGGAGCAATCGTATGCAGAATGCTCCGAGCAGGATATGAAAACGTTGTCGTTGCAGACAGAAACGAAGCGACACTTGAAAAAGTGCGTGCGTGGGGCGCAAGCGCAACCGACAACAACCTTGAAGCGGTTAAAGATGCAGACATAATCATCCTTGCGGTGAAGCCGAATATTGCGGGGGCAGTTGCGGATGAGATCAAGGGTGAAATCAGCGAAAACGCAATAATCGTATCCGTCTGCGCAGGCTTGACAGTTGCATCGCTCAAGGAGCTGTTTGATCACGAAAAGGTCGTAAGAGTTATGCCCAACACGCCCGTTACAGTCGGTGAGGGAATGTGTGTCGTGTGCGAAAGCGATGACGTGAGCGCCGAGGAATTTGATTATATCAAGGCGATCTTTTCCTCCTTCGGCAAGGCGCTGGTGCTCCCCGAAGGCCTTATCGACACGGTAATCGGCGTTTCAGGCTCCGGCCCTGCATATGCGTTTATGTTCATCGACGGGATGGTGAGATCGGGCGTTAAAAACGGGCTGGATTATGAAACTGCAAAAATAATGGCGGCGCAGACTGTTTTGGGTGCGGCGAAGATGGTGCTTGAAAGCGGTCTGACACCCGATCAGCTCAAGGTCAACGTCTGCTCGCCCGGCGGCACCACTATTGAAGCGGTGAAATCGTTTGAAGAGGACGACCTCTACGGCACCGTTGACAGAGCAATGGCGGCCTGCATTGCAAAGTCAAAGAAAATGAGCGAAAGCAAGTGATAAAATGATATATAAAACGAAGGAGATAACCCTCAAAGACGGCAGGACAGCCATTTTCCGTGCGCCGGAAATATGTGACGCAAAAGATTTGATGGAAATGTTTATCGGCGTTTGCGGCGAGTCAGACTACTTGGTCAACACCGCCGAGCAAGCGAGGGCAAAGCTGAGCGTTGAGGGAGAGGAAAAGTTCATTCAAAGCTCCCGTGAGCGGGAAAACGTATATTACGTTCTCTGCACGGTTGACGGCGAGTTCGCGGGCAACTGCGAGATAATGAGAAAATCCCCCGAGAAGTTTGCCCACCGAGGATACGTTGCCATCGCATTGAGGGAAAAGTTCTGGGGTTTGGGAATTGCATCGAAGATGTTCGACGAGATGATTCAAATTGCCCGTGATTGGGATCTTAGCCAGCTTGAGCTGGATGTATTTGACCAAAACGAGCGTGCTGTCAGGCTATATGAGCGCAAGGGCTTTAAGATTTGCGGGCGTGTTCCCGATGCCGCCCGTTTGCCCGACGGCAGGGTGATGGACGATTTGACGATGGTTTTAAAGCTGTAAACAAAAAAGGAGCAGAGGTTGGTCTGCTCCTTTTGTTTTTATTAAATTATCCCTCAAACTTGAACGTATCCATATATCTGAGCTTGAACTGATTGATCGTGTGAAGGCGGTCGATCCGTGCCTTGGTTTCGGGGTCGGGTTCTATTCCCTCACGGATGTAAGCGTCAAGCGTTGCATACTTGAAGCCTAAGTTGTCCTCGTCGGTTCTGCCGCAAAGGCCGTCAAGCGGCGGCTTTTCAATGAACTTTTCGGGGAGTCCCAAAACTCGTCCGACCTGTTTGATCTCAGCAACGGTGAAGTTTGAAATGGGGCCGAAGTCCCCTGCTCCGTCGCCGTATCGGGTGGCGTAGCCGACGTAATCCTCCGAATAGTTGCAGGTGTTGACAACTCTGCCGTTATTCGACTGGGAAACCGCATACAAAACTGCCATTCGCACACGGGGCGGAATATTCGTCTTGGTCTGGGTGCTGGCATCAAAGGGAAGAGCCTTAATGAGAGCATCGACGGTCTCGCCGACGTTTACGGTCATACTCTTGATACCCAAAAGCTCGCAAAGCTCGATTGAATAATCAATATCAAACTGCTCGCCCTGGGGCATCATTACACCTAATACACGGTCCTTGCCCAAAGCCTCAACACAAAGCGCCGCAGCAATACTTGAATCCTTGCCGCCTGAAATGCCCAAAACGGCATTACAACCCTTGCCGTTGACTTCAAACCAATCCTTTATCCACTGAATACACTGTTCGGTGGCTTTTTTTGCATCAAATTTATACATTAACTCACCTGCTATATTCCGTTTTGCCTGCGGACGATTTTATATTCATCATACAGACTGTAATATGGACATTCAAAATCCATACCGCTTAAAAATCTGGCATATTCATCCTCATCGAGGTTGACCATGCAGACGTAGCAGTCGTATTCATCGTCATAAACATAGTTCGCGCAGGTATCGCAGTTTGTTCTTCCCATTTTAAACCTCAATTATTCAAAAGCTCTTTGCTATCCATAGGGCGAGAACGCAATGCAAAACTATTCCCGAAAGGTTTGTAAACCAGAAATAGAAATGCTTGGTCTTATGGCGAAACAGGTGCATCGCAAGCGTTCCGCCGCAGGCACCGCCAAATAATGAAAGAAGCAAAAGCGTTTTTTCGCTGATCCGCCACTTGCCTTTAATTGACTTGCACTTGTCCACCCAATAGGACACAAAGGTTATTAGGCTCATTATAAGAATGAAGCCGAGGTAATATTTCATCAGTTGTTTTCAGCGATTACTGCAAGGGTGTCTCTTGCGATCAAAAGTTCTTCGTTGGTGGGAACTACCCAAACTTCAACCTTGGAATCGGGGGTGGAGATCTTTACGAGCTTGCCTCTTGAGGTCTTGTTGAGCTCCTTGTCGATCTCGATGCCGAAGAAGGACATATCAGCACATACAGCTTCTCTGGTTTCCCAGGAGTTTTCGCCGATACCGCCGGTGAAGATGATTGCATCAACGCCGTTCATTGCAGCGGTGTAAGAACCGATGTACTTCTTGATCTGATACTGCAAAATATCAAGGGTGAGGATCGCTCTTTCGTTTCCTTCGGCAGCCGCAGCGCAAACGTCACGGTTGTCGGAGCTTACGCCCGAAAGGCCAAGGAAGCCCGACTTCTTATTCATATAGTCGCTCATTTCCTTGGGGGTGAAGCCGTGCTTATCCATTACATAAGTAACAGCGGAGGGGTCAACAGCGCCCGAACGGGTACCCATAATGATGCCGTCCAAGGGAGTGAAGCCCATAGAGGTGTCAACAGACTTGCCGCCGTTTACAGCAGTAATCGAAGAACCGTTGCCGAGGTGGCAGGAAACGATCTTGAGGTCCTTGATGTCCTTGCCCATAGCGTCAGCCAAAGCGCCCGAAACGAATCTGTGGGAGGTGCCGTGGAAGCCGTAACGTCTTACGTGGAGCTTTTCGTAATCTTCATAAGGAAGGCCAAAGAGGAATGCCTTTGCGGGCATCGTGCTGTGGAATGCAGTATCGAATACTACGACCTGGGGAGTGCCTTCGGGGAGAACGGATGTGCAAGCTCTCAAAGCAAGTGCGTGGGGGTGGTTATGTACGGGAGCGAGCTCGGAAAGGTCGTCGATCTTGTCGATAACTTCGGTGGTGACCATACAAGCCTTGGGGAATACTTCAGCGCCCTGAACGATTCTGTGTCCGACAGCGGAGATCTCGTTCATCGAGTTGATGACCTTGTTTTCGCCTGTGGTCAAGACCTCAACAAGCTTTTCAAAAGCTTCGGTGTGGGTGGGGAAATCGCAGTCAGCTTCGTAAGCATAACCTGTTGCAGGAACCTTGTGTGCAACGTGGCCGCCGATACCGATTCTGTCGCAATTGCCCTTTGCGATTACGGACTCATCGTCCATGTTCAGAAGCTGATACTTCAAAGAAGAGCTTCCGGCATTTACTACTAATACCAAATTCATAAAAATTGCCTCCTGATGTAAATAATAAGTAAAAAATGACTATAAAATTATACACTATCGGTACACAAAAATCAAGCCTTGAGCGGCACTTTAACGCATTTTTGCAATCAAACCGCCGAAAACAGACAAAGAGATGAGGCGAAGCCTGCCGACATCGACCCGGACGGGTCGATGTCGGCACATCCAAGCGCCTGTCGGGCAATGCCCGACAGGCGCTTGGATGCACTCGCGCCCCCTGCGGGGGCGCGAGTCGGGCTTCGCCCACACACTACTTTTGAATTTCAAACTTTCTTGAAAACTCCGATACGTATTCATTTTCGGCGGTGGCAAGAGAGCGCAACCGTGATGAACGCTCATCAAGCAGGGCAAAGCGTGCCGCTGAGTCGCCAAGCTTTGAAAGCTCCGAAAGTGATGCCGATATCGGAATTGAAGCGGTTTTTTTGCAAATGCCTAAAACCTCCGCCCCTCGGCTATTCATTGCAAGCACTCGGGCATACGGTATTTCACAAAGGTCGGTTTTTTGAACTCCCAACGCCGCCAGCATCACCGCACGGCGGACTCTGGCGTGGGTGATGTTTTTAGTTTTAACGCTGTCATATAACGCTTCGAGGGTCGGCGCTGTGCGAGATGCATCATACAGCCTTGTTTCAAGTCCGTCGGCATAGGGCACGGAAGAAAGCTCGTCTTTTGTCATCATCGCAAGGCGATAGAGTATAGCTTTTTCCACGCTCTTGACAGATGATATCATATTGGCAGGGACAGCTTCGGGCATAAACCGCAAAGCATCATCACCCGAGAGAAGAAGCTCTCTTATGTGGGATGCCGAGGCGAATTCACCGACGGTGTCGGGTGAATCGTGGGCAGATGTTCGCTTGACGGTGAAAGGTTCAATGTTGGTGCCGCCGAGAGCACGGATATATTCGATTGCGAGGGTGTTGTTGGCGCCACTCAAAATCTCGGAGCACTCATCCCGAACAAGCGAAGCTATCGCCGAGGGATAGGTCATGCCCTCGGACATTTTCTGTTTGATATCTTTATCGCTCAGCGAATCGACCGCATTTGCGGCAAAAATCAGCTTGTTAACGTCTCCGCACTCGGAGCCAAAGGAAAGCATATCAATACATCCGAGGCGATTGAGAATTTCAATCCCTGCACGGGAAAAATCGGGTGCGGTGCCGAGTGAATAGGGCACGGGCAGTTCGATTACAAGATCGGCGCCGTTTTGAACGGCACAGCGGGCACGGAAGTGCTTGTCAGTTACGGCGATGTCGCCCCGCTGAACGCAGTTTCCGCTCATAACGCAAACGATATGCGTAGCACCTGCTTCACGGGTTGCGCGAATCTGATAAGCGTGGCCGTTGTGGAAAGGGTTGTATTCTGCGATTATTCCTGCAATTTTCAAGGTTAAACCTCCTGTGCGTATTTTCGGCGCCTCCACCGTTCGGGCACAGCCGAGCTTTCGCCCGGCGCACCCCGCCCGACGTCGGCGCCTCGCTTTGTTTCATCGCCCAACGTTTGGCGGCAGCCAAGCCGTTTTGCCCTGCGGGCAAAACGGCTTCCCCGCGCCGCAGGCGCGGGGCTTGTGCGCACGCAGTGCGCACAAGGGCTGCCGCCCGTGGGAGCGGAACTTGCTTTCGAACGGATGTGAGAAAGAAGGTCCTGCGGTAGTATTTCACAAATGTTGGGAATTCGGCGGTTTGCTTGCAAGTTTGCGACATTGTCGCAAAAGCCGAATTCGTAGCGACCGTATCAGAACTTTCCTTCATAGCAAACTGCGGCGGTCGCTTGTGCGCCGGCGTAGGCGCTGTGCCGCAGCGTGCCGAGCGGTATTGCGCTGCTACT
>CAYWXA010000018.1:0-7312 GCA_964462175.1 uncultured Oscillospiraceae bacterium | reverse complement strand
GTGCGCCGGCGTAGGCGCTGTGCCGCAGCGTGCCGAGCGGTATTGCGCTGCTACTCCTCCAAATTCCTGATATAGTTAAACAGATAAAGCTGTGCAATTCCCTGCGTCCCCGAAATGCACTCGGGCAGGCCGTCGGGATAATAGTTTTCCATCACTCGTTTTATCCATACGTCCACGGGCCAAGCTTCGATCCTGTTAAGACCGTAAAGCAAAACGCAGTCGGCGACCTTCGGGCCGACGCCTTTAATCTTCATCAGCTCCGCTTTTGCTTCTTCATACGGCAGCGTTCTTGCTTTTTCCAGATCCACCTCGCCCGAACGCACCTTTTTCGCTCCGTCTATGACGTATTTCGCCCTGAAACCGGAGCGCAAGAATGAAAGACTTTCGGGGGTCTCATTTGCCAGCATTTCCGCTGTCGGGAAGCATCCGTAATGCTCCACCAATCTCGAAATTATCCCCTTGATTCGGGGGATGTTGTTGTGCTGTGAAAAGATGTATGACACCAGCGCTTCCCAAGCGTCCTGCTTTAAAAGGCGGATACCAACGGAATATTCGCAGGCTTTACGCAGGGTTTCGTCGGCTGAATATTTCTCCTTCAGCTCGGCGTAGCTCCGCTCGAGGTCAAAATAGTTCGCCCAAACAGCGAGGAATTCCTCCTCCGAGGTGTTTTTGAGGGTGAATACGCCGTCGTTTCCGCTTATCTCAAGGTATCTGTCAACGTAATATCCCGTATATGTATTCTCATCAACCTTAGTCCATCTGAACGCCTGACCGCAGTCGAGAGTTTCATCAAGTATCAATTCATTTTCGTATAAGACAATATCTTTGCCCTTTATTTCATATTTCATCCGTTTTTCTCCATATATTTTCATCAATCGACTTGTTTTTGCTTGATAAATCAATTATACTTATAATATAGCAATTTTGCAACCTTGAAAATTAACCTTTTGCGGAGGTAGAGCGTAATATGAGAGAAAGCATTTTAACAATTCCGATAAGTGAGATATTTGAACCTAAGTGCGACTGCCCGATATGCCGAATGAGAAATACCCTTGAAAACCACACCACCGAATATATTATGGGTGCGGCGATGATGGAGCCTGATGTTCGAATTGAAACAAACCGTCTCGGTTTCTGCCGTGAGCATTATTCTCAGCTTTTAAAATGCAAAAACCGCCTGTCGCTTGCGCTGATGCTTCAGACCCACCTTGAAACGCTGAATAAATACGTTTTTGCCAAGAAGGGTCTGTTTGAATCGAAGTCAAAAAAGATCAAGGCGCTTTCCGAAAGCAACTCCACCTGCTTCGTTTGCTCGAAGGTCGAATGGGCGATGGAGCGCTTGATGGTCACGGTGTTTGATATGTATGAAAACTCGGAAGAATTTCGCAGGCTCTTTGCCGAGCAGGAATATATCTGTATGCCCCACTGCGAGATGCTCATCAACCTTGCAAAGGAAAAGATGAACAAGCGTTATGCTCCCGATTTCATTGACACCTGCACCAAGCTTGCAAAGAAGCAGATAGAGATTTTGTATGACGACGTTTCGCATTTTTGCTCGATGTTTGACTATCGCAACTCGGGCGCCGATGCCGATTGGGGCAACTCAAGAGATTCGATCGAACGCTCGATCAAATTCTTAACTTCAAGAGAATAAAAACGTCGCTTCCTTCGGTCGCAAAATTTTAACAGGAACCCGCTTTGCGGCTTCTTGACCAATATCAGAACAAAAGTGACATACCCATAAAAAAGCGCCTACTATGTAGGCGCATTTTTTATTAAACTGTAATATCCGCAATCATAAGTGCGGTCTTGTTGACGCCGTCTTGGCTGTAGTAATAAAACATTGCGAAGGTGTCGTCATCGAGCATAAGTGCCGAACCGACGTTTTGATTCAGCGGCATCACGCACGTATCTATCACCTCTGCGCTGTCAGGGTCAACCAGATACAAGAGTGCAGGAATATCCCAACTATCATCCGCATCCGTGCCGACTGTAAAGGGCTTGTAGATGAGGATGAACTCGCCGTTTTCGGGCATAAAGTATTCGGCGTAATCGTTAATGCCAAGTTCAAAGGGAACGGTCATAAACCATTCGGTCTCAAGGGTGCTGATGTTGGTGACGTACAGCTCCGAGCCGAATCCGTCCCAAGTTGTTGAAACGGAATAAATCTTGCCGTTACGATATCCCTTGGGAATCATATCCTTGCCGTTTGGCACATCGGTCGCAGTTTTGCTTTCAAAATCATATATGCCGAAACCGGGAAGCGCTTCATATCCGCCTGTGCGATATACGAAGCGGTTCTCATCGATTGGGAACATATAATACTGAGTTTTTGAATCGAAGCCGTATTGATGCTCGCCGTATTCTCCGTCAACAAGCACCTCACCGCTTTCGACATCTATTATGTCGTGGTCAAAGTGGGCGAGCTTTTTGTCATAATGTTTGAAATAGTTATCGGGATAGTTGACGGCGTCAAGCTTGGTACATTCAAAATCGACATTTACTGTTCCGACATTATATGTATATACAAATCCGCTGTCAGTTTCGGAATCTGTCTGAACGATTACGGTGCAAAGATTGTTGCCGTCCCCCTGAATGACCCGAGGGATGAATTCGTTTGCGCCGAACGCAATTTCTTCGACAATCTCGCCCGAGTTTATATCCATAATTCTCAAAAGAGGGATTCGCTCATCATAATTTGACGGCTGGTCATATGTGGGATATACAAGATAATCTCCGCAAAGAATCGGGGTCTGCGACATATATCCCGTTTCAAGAACGCGGAACTCGATATTCGGCTCAATGCTCACATCTTCAGCTTCGATATCTGTATCTGCAGTGTCGCTGACGGGAGGCTCCTGTGTTTCAACATCGCCCGAAACAGCTGTGTTATCATTTGAAGCTATGCCGTTGTTCGGCGTATCAGTCGAGCAAGCGCAGAATAGAACTGCACAAATCAGAATAACGGATAATAGTCTAAGTTTCATACTACGACCTCCTTTTGGTTTCATTATGCAGTTGCAAAGGGCGGATGTCAATAAACTGAACCGTATTGTAAATATTTGTAATTGATTTGTAAGATAATCGGGGAAGGAGCGAGCCGTGGCTGACACGGCGCCACGCCAAAGGTGCGGCGGTTCGTGGCGTGCCGTGGCGAGCGGTGGGTATGCGCCGTGTTTTGCCGACTTGCGCAGATCAATATTTTGAGATGTCTGCTGCGGGCGTACACTTTTTTGCCTACGGGGGATTTATTCACGCAATGTATAACTGTCCCTGAAATTGTACAGTTGTTTTTGCGATCACGCTGTTTCGTTGTTTGTACCCCTCCTCCGAAAAATTATACAAAAAAAGAAAATTTTAACGTCAACGAAAACACGATATTTGCCGAACTCCGGCTTGTGTTTTTGGGCGTAATTTTTAGGTTTTTGTCGAGATTTGTGAATATTTGGAATATACTGTCGGTATTGTTGGAAACTTTGCGAAAGTTTAAAACCGAATAACGAAAAATCAAGGGTTTATCAACTTTTCAACCGAGTTATTAACATTTTTAACTGCGGAACGGTTGTTCTTTCAACAGTTTCAACAGGGTTTTCAACAATTATGTTGAGTTTTGAACATTACAAACTGTATAATCTTCCCTCAAAAGCCTTTAAAATCCGCACTTTTTCGACACTTTCCGACCCTGAAAAATCTTTTGCAAAAAAGCAGCGAATTTGGCAAAAAACATTTTACTTTTCGGTCGTTTTATGATATAATGCTATTGTATATAAGTATAACTTTAAGAAAAGGAACTTATCATGGATAAAAAACCTTATAACAAAGCAAAGCCTTATCCCCATTCGGGAGAAAAGCAATCATATAAAAAGACCGAGCGCCACCAGCCAAAGCCTGCAAGACCCGTCGAATCTGAGGAGGATGAGGACGGCGGCGAGCTGATTCTGGGACGAAACCCCGTAATTGAAGCGCTTAAAGCTGATAAGCTGATCGACGTTTTGTTCGTCAACCCAGAGGCAGGCGGCTCGATCGGACAGATAATCAAAATGGCGAAGGACAAAAGCATCGTCGTCAAAGAGGTCAGCGAGCAAAAGCTGGCGAATATGGCAAAGGGTGCATCCCACCAGGGCGTGATTGCAATGGGTGCCTGCGCAGAGTACGTAGATATTGAGGACATTATTGCCATTGCCCGTGAAAAGGGCGAGGATCCGTTTATCATCATCTGCGACGAGATCGAAGACCCACACAATCTGGGCGCTATAATCAGAACGGCTGAGACCGCAGGTGCTCACGGAATTATTATTCCCAAGCGCCGCTCGGCAAGCTTAAATCACACGGTTTATAAAACCTCTGCGGGCGCCGCAAGCTGGCTGCCCGTAGCAAGAGTTCCGAATATCCCCCAGGCTATTGACCGTCTGAAAGAAAACGGCGTATGGATATACGGCACAGACGGCTCGGGCGAGGATTACCGAAGCGCCAACCTCACAGGCCCTATCGGACTCGTCATCGGTTCGGAAGGCTTCGGAATGGGCAAATTGGTTGCATCAAAGTGCGACTTTATGCTCAAGCTCCCCATGAAGGGAAAGATCACTTCGCTCAACGCAAGCGTTGCGGCAGGTATATTTATGTACGAGATCGTAAGACAGCGTGACTCTTCGGCAAAATAAATTGCACACTGAATAAGGAAGGAAATCGAAAAATGGCTGACAAGAATTTATCTATCGAAGATATCTTGAACGAATATTCCGATAAGGTATCGAATGCGCCCAAAACTGCGAAAAAAGAAGAAACCGTCGATATTGATTCTCTCCTTGCCGACATTGGACGCACGGCGTCTCAGAAAACCGAGATGATCGAAGATGTACTTGAGATCGGTGATAACAGCTTTGCCTTCGACCCGGGCGATGATATCCGCACCGATGAAGGCACGCCTGATTTTTTGAACGAGCCCAAGCCGGAATCAGTTTATAAAGACTTAAAGCTTCAATTCGGATCGCATAGCAGCAGTTTGGTTGAAGAAAAAAAGCCCGCACCGACTCCCAAGCCCGTTGAGACGGAGCGGTTGGCGGCGGAAGAACCGGCAAACAGCCTTCTCAGAGAGGGCAAAAAGACTATGCACGGAACGCAGGCGCTCGACGAGGTTTTGGGTGTTATCCGTGAGAAGCAGGAACCCATCGAAGATATAATCATCTGCGAGCCTGAGACGGAAGTGAAGGCGGAGCCTGCCGTTAACGAAAGCCGTGACGCTTCAAGGATCAGAGGTCTTAATGAGGACGGCTCGAACACGAGCATCATTGAAGGCTTGATGAAGCTTAAAAAGGAACGGGGCACGCCGAAGCCCGATGCGAAGGTGCCGCCCGTAAACCGAGCTTCAATTGACGATATCGACCTTGAAATTGAAAAGAAGGTAATTCCCAACACTGAAATAGGTCTGGACGAAAACGCCACCGAGGCAGAGCGTCTGGCATATCTGAATGCAAAGCGCCGTGAAAGAGTTAAGCAGTTCGTCGTTGAAACGGAAAATGAGGAAGCTCCCTCGAAGGACGACGTTGCCGACTTTAACAACTTCTCGCAGGCGAAGGATATGGCGGCAAGCATTGCGAACCTTAAAAAGAGTCTTATCGTGCGTCTTTGCATTTTGCTGGTCTGTGCGATAGTATCTATATACGTCACTTTTGCAAACGATCTGGGTCTGCCGCTTATCAGCCTGCTTTCAAGAGCTGAAAACTCCGGCACGGCGTTCTTATTCACAAACGTCGTTCTGGGTCTTGCCGCTTGCTTCGTTTCGTATACCGTGCTCATCGTCGGATTTAAAAAGCTTGTGACACTCAAGCCCGACTCGGACAGCCTTGCAAGCGTTGCAATGATATTCAGCCTTGTAACGGGAATCGTGATGCTGACCAATTCCGAAATGGTCCAGATGCAAAGAGTTCACGTATATATCCCCGCTGCGATCATCGGTCTTTTGATGAATACCGTCGGCAAGCTCCTTATCGTTACACGGACCGAGCGCAACTTCCGATACGTTTCGGGCGGATATTCAAAATACGCCGCTATGCATATTGATGATGAAAACGTTGCAAGCAAATTCACCAAGGGAGCGCTCAACGACTTCCCCAGCCTTTCGACATCAAGAAAGACGGAATTTGTCAGCGATTTTATTAAAAACAGCTACTCGGCAGATATAACCGATTCTTTCTGCAAATATTTCGTTCCCGTTGTCACATTGCTTTCTGTCATCGTCGGCGTTATCGGCGTGTTTGTATGCCCCGAAACGGTCGTCACCGCACAGGATAAGACGTTTTACGCTATGTCCTGCGCATCGGGCGTAATGGCGATGTGCTCGGCTGTGGGTATGATGCTCGTTACGAACATTCCTTTGGCAAAAGCGTCGAAGAAATATCTGCAGTCAAGCGCTGTAATGCTCGGCTATTCGGCAGTTGATAAATTTGCAGACACCAACTCGGTTCTGATCGATGCGATCGACCTCTTCCCCGACGGAATGGTGGATATAATCAACCTTAAACCCACCAAGAAAACTCCCATTGAGGAAGGCATTTTGTATGCCGCAAGCCTTTGCTGTCAGACAGAAAGCATTTTGCGCCCTGCATTTTACAAGATGATAAAGGGCAAGACGGAAATGCTTTACCCTGTTGAGAGTTATATTTACGAGGACAGCCTCGGTCTTTCCGGCTGGATCCAGAACAAGAGAGTTCTTTTCGGCAACCGCCAGCTTATGGAGAGTCACTCGATCGAGGGACTTCCCACTCTTGAAAAGGAAGCGCAGTATATCAAAAAGGACACGAACGTGTTGTATCTTTCAATCGGCGGAAGCCTTGCGATGCTCTTCGTGATCCAGATGAAGGCGTCGGTATCCGTTACAAGAGCGCTCAAGGAATTGGAAAAGCAGAACGTGACCGTAATCTTGCGCTCTGTTGACTCGCTTCTTTCGCTGACAAGACTTCACGAGCTGTTCGGAGCATCTCCTCAGATGTTCAAGCTTTTGCCCTTCAGATATCACTCCGATTACGATGCGGCGACCAGCTACGTTGCAAAAATGTCTTCGCCTATGATCTATTCGGGACACTTTGCTTCCCTTGCAATGCTTCTGACGGGCGCTAAAAAGCTTTTGAAATCCGCAACCGTCGGAGTTATCATTCAGGCGTTGAGCGCAGTTTTGGGATTCGTTCTGTCGCTGGTGCTTCTTTTGACCGGTTCCTTTGCGGGAGTTCTGACGGGAACTGTAACGATCGTTTACTGCCTCATCTGGGCGGTTATTACTGCCGTCGTGCAGTCGATGTCTAAGACTTGATAATAT
>CAYWXA010000017.1:3708-22142 GCA_964462175.1 uncultured Oscillospiraceae bacterium | reverse complement strand
CAAAAGCTCTTGCATTTTTCACGCAACTGTGTTATACTGCATATAATGCTAAAAAGGCTGTGAACGAAGAGAGTATCGCAAACAAGCTTGCTTATAGAGAGCGGTGAGGGTGAAAATCCGCAGTAAGCCTTGCGTGAAGTGCATTCGGGAGCCTGGCGGAGGAAATTTTTGAAGTATTCCGTCACGTTTGCCGCGTTAAGGCGTATTGAGTTACAAATCGGAGTGGAACCGCAGCGATTATTGCCGCCTCCCGTGGATGTTTTCCCATGGGTGCGGTTTTTTTATTTTTGAAAGCGAGGCAAGGTTATGGATCAGCTTTTAAAGAAAATCAAAAATATCAAGGATAAGATAAACGAAGAGGTCGATTTCGTTCGTGAGCGTGACCCTGCGGCAAAAAGCACCGCAGAAATTCTTTTGACCTATTCGGGACTTCACGCCGTTCTTCTTTACAGAGTTGCCCACAAGCTTCACCAAAACGACTGCTACGTCACCGCAAGGGTCATTTCTCAGCTCGGAAAATTCTTAACGGGCATTGAGATCCACCCGGGCGCAACCATCGGCAAGGGACTTTTCATCGACCACGGCACGGGCGTTGTGATCGGCGAGACCGCCGAAATTGGTGATAACTGTATTCTCTATCAGGGCGTGACTTTGGGCGGTACGGGCAAAGGCAAAGGCAAGCGCCACCCGACCTTGGGCAACAACGTTATGGTCGGATGCGGAGCAAAGGTTTTGGGCCCGTTCAAGATCGGAGATAACGTCAAGATCGCCGCAAACGCCGTCGTTTTAAACGAAATACCCGATAACTGTACCGCTGTCGGCGCACCCGCCAGAGTCGTAAGGCGTGACGGCAAAAAGGTCGCTCAGGATCTTGACCACGTTCACATTCCCGACCCCGTTGCGCAGGAGCTTTGCCGCCAACAGGTCAGGATCGACCAGCTTGAGCGGGAGCTTAACGAGCTTAAAAGCAAAAAATAACACCCGAAAGGACTTTAAAATATGAAGCTATATAATTCAGCAACAAGAAATAAAGAAGATTTCGTCACCCACACCCCCGGCAAGGTTGAGATGTATACCTGCGGCCCTACCGTATATCATTACGCCCACATCGGCAACCTGCGTTCATACATTATGGAGGACGTATTGGAAAAATATCTTCGCTATGACGGATACGCTGTCAACAGAGTTATGAACATCACCGACGTGGGACACTTAACATCCGACGGCGATGAGGGCGACGACAAGATGCTCAAGGGCGCCAAGCGTGAGCACAAGACCGTTATGGAGATCGCAAAGTTTTATACCGATGCATTCTTTGCCGATGCCGCAAAGCTCAACATCAAGACCCCCGACAAGGTCGTTCCCGCAACGAGCTACGTCGGTGAATTCATCAAGGTGATCAAAGGTCTGCTCGAAAAGGGCTATGCATATGAAGCGGGCGGAAACATTTATTTTGACACCTCGAAGCTTCCGAAATATTACGTTTTCAACGACTTCACCGAGGAAGACCTCGACGTGGGCGTGCGTGAGGGCGTTGAAGCTGACGGCAACAAGAAAAATAAAGCCGACTTCGTTTTGTGGTTCACAAAGTCGAAGTTTGACGACCAGGAGCTCAAGTGGAATTCCCCTTGGGGCTTGGGATATCCCGGTTGGCATATTGAATGTTCCTGCATTTCGATGAAGAACAACGGCGAATATCTCGACCTGCACTGCGGCGGAATTGACAACGCATTCCCCCACCACACCAATGAAATTGCGCAGAGCGAGGCATACCTCGGTCACGAATGGTGCAAAAATTGGTTCCACGTTCAACACCTCAACACCGAGGGCGGAAAGATGAGTAAATCTAAGGGTGAATTCCTGACTGTTTCGCTTCTTGAATCGAAGGGATATGACCCGATCGTCTACCGCTTCTTCTGCTTGCAGTCTCACTATCGCAAGTCACTGGTGTTCTCATACGATAACCTCGACAACGCAAAGGTCGCATATGACAAACTGATCGCAAGAATTGCATCCCTTATGCCTGCAACGGGCGAGGTTGATAAGACTGCATTCGATGCCCTCAAGAAGAACTTCACCGACGCTATGGACAACGACCTTAACACGTCGCTGGCAGTGACTGCTTTGTACGACGTTTTGAAGGCTGACACCGACAACGCAACGAAGCTCGCACTCATTGCAGATTTTGACAAGGTGCTCTCGGTCAATCTGATCGAAAATGCAGCCAAGCAGGCTAAGCCAGCCGAGGAAGAGCTCCCCGAGGAGATCATTGCTTTGGCAGATGCCCGCAAAGCGGCAAGAAAAGAAAAGAACTTTGCCCTTGCAGATGAGCTCAGAGATAAGATAATCGCCCTCGGCTATACCGTTGAGGAAACAAGACAGGGCACTGTCATCAAGAAAGCGAAGTGAGCAAAGTGAAGCTGGTTTTTAAGGGCAAATATTCGGGCGACGAGGCAACGCTTCCTCAGCGTGAGCATCCCGAAGGATTTAAGATATTCAAAGAGCCCGATTCAAAAAAGTTTATGCTTATTGCTAACGGCGTTTCGCTCGGCGTAACCGTTCTGTTTTTAGTGATTACCCTGCTTGTGTCGGGAAAATATCTGATCGCTGACATCGAAGCGGGAAAGTCCTGGCCGATGCTTTTGGCGTGTGTGCTCCCGATGGCTGCTATCGTTCCCCACGAGCTTATTCACGCTTTATGTATGAAGGAAACAGTCTATATGTATTCATACTTCCAGGCGGGAGCGATGTTCGTTTTGAGTCTTGAGGATATGACCAAAACACGCTTCGTGCTTATGAGTCTTATGCCGAACGTCGTTTTCGGGTTTATTCCCTTCGTTATTTCTCTTGTCTGCCCTCATTTATATTGGCTGGGCGTTTTCGGCGCCCTTTCGATAGGCGCAGGAGCAGGAGATTACATCAACGTTTTCAACGCCCTGACACAGGTTCCGAAGGGCGCAAAGATATATTCCAGCGGCTTCCATTCCTATTGGTACGAAGCGTAAAAAGAAAGGACATAAAATGAGCGAGAATTACGAAAATCCCAGAAAAGTCAATCCGATGAAGTCCCCTGCCTTCAAAAAATATCTCGGCGTTTCCTGCGTTGCGATATTGGTCATTCTTGCAGGCGTTTTGCTCATCTGGCTTGCAGGTGCGCCGAGAATGGATATTCCCGACGACATTTACTTCTTACAGCTTGATACTCCTGCAGACGATGCTCCCGTCGTTGTGTTTGAAACCAATTTGGGCACGATGAAGGCGGTTCTCTATCCCGATGAAGCTCCCGCATATTGCGAATACTTTATGGGACTTGTCAATTCGGGATATTACGACGGCACGTATATCTGTGCGATCGCAGATTCGGCTTACGCCTTGGGCGGAACGAAGTTCCAAGACCCCAACACCACCGAGTCCCCCGATTCGGACACCACACAGATCGAAGCGGAGATATCAAACAACCTCTGGCCGATAAAGGGCGCACTTTCCTCCTTCATCGGCACGGGCGGAATGTGGCCCTTTGACAAAAACTACGCAGGCTCGAGCATTTTGTTCATCAACGACATTGCCGACGCTTATATGGATCCCGACGCTTTGCGACGTTCTTACGGTGAAAAGCTGGGAAGCGTGTTCGACGAAAAGGGCGGAATCCCCAACTTTTCAAGAAAATATACCATCTTCGGTCAGATATATGACGGCTGGGATGTTTACGAAAGCATTATGGGTGCCGAGGTTTTGGCAACAAACCAGCCTGCGAGCGAGATCGTCTTTGAACGGGTGTATATTTCCACTTACGGCGAAAACGTTCCTGAATAATATCCTATTTGTAAAAAACTATGGACAAGCACACGAAAATGTTGTATAATGCTTTAGTATGCTGATTTCTCAGCCTAGATTTTCCCAAATACGGAAGGAATGTTAAAAAATGTCGATCATCAAAAAAATAATTGCTTTGATGCTTGTTTGTGTGATGGCAATCGGTCTTGTCGGATGCGGCGACACCACGTGGATCGTTAAAGCCAACGACATCGTCATCAACAGCGGTCTTTATATCTTCTATCAGCTTCAGGGCTACACCGAGGCGGTATATACTCTTGCAGCCGAAGATATAAACTACTATTACTACTATATGTACGGTTATTCCCTGCTTGAAGAGACCATTGACGACCAGACGGTTGCGGAATACGTAAATGAATACGCACTTGATATGTGCAAGCAGTATATCGTCGTTGAACAGCTCTTCAGAGATCTCGGTCTTGAGCTTTCCGATGATGACAAGGCTCTTATCAAGGCGCAGGTAAGCTCCACCTGGAGCTCTTCTCAGGACTACTTTGAAAGTGCCGGAATCGCAAAGTCTACCGTTGAAATGGCTTTGGAAAATTCCTTTAAGGAAGACCTTGTCTTTGACGCTTACTATGAAGTCGGCGGCGTTAAGGGAACGACCGAAGAAACCATCAGCGCGTATCTTGAAGATGAATATGCAAGAATCAAGTTCATAAGCTTCACCTTTGCCGACAGCGCTGACGATGCTATCGACACCGAAAGAAAAGAAGCTCAGCTCGCACTTGCAAATTCATATCTTGAAAGAGCGAACGCCGGCGAAGCGATGGACGATCTGATCGCAGATTACACCGCTTATCTTGAAGCGGAAGAAGCCGCAGAGGAAGAGGTAACGGACGATTCGACGAAGGAAAACCTCCCCGTGATCGAAGAGGAATCTGAGGAGACCGAAGATATTGAAGTGACCGAGGAAGAAGCAGATCCTTATGAAAACGAATATATCATTGCCACCGACTCCACCTCGCCTTCTGCAAAGTTCGTAAACTACGTCTTTACCACCTGCAAGGTCGGAGAGTTCTCCGTAATTCAGGACGACACCAACTTCTATCTGGTTGAAAAGCTCGATATTCTCGAAAGAGACGATATCATGGAAGATTCAAGAGATTATCTGCTCACCGAGATCTATGATTCCGATTACACGTCGCTCATCAACAAAACTCTTGCAGAATATACCGTTACCGTAAACGAAAAGTCTGTAAAGAGATATACCGCTGAAAACGCCGTTATCGGCAGAGATGACTAAAATAAACAAAAGCCCCGCACGAGGAAGTGCGGGGTGTTTTTTTATATCACTTCGATCTGGCAGGAAGCCATTGCCGCAAGCGCCGTACCGTGGCTTTGCTTGGTAACGCCTGCACAGCACTTTGAATCGACCTTTAAGGTCACCTCGGGCAGAGCCGCCTTAATGAGCATCGCATTTGAGATGACGCAGATGTCGGTGCATATGCCGACGAGAGTTATTTCATCAATCGGCTCGGTTTCATTGAGAGAAGCCAGCATTTCTGCAAGCGCTATGCTTCCGAAGGTCGGCTTTTTGATGACCGTTTTGCCATCAGCCAAGGGTCTGAGCTCGTCAACCAGCTCCCAGCCGTCGGTATTCTCAACGCAGTGGATAACGGGCAGTTTTTTGCCCTCCTGCGTATTGAGATAATCTGATGTGTGGGTGTCGAGGGTGAAAATGACGTCGCCGTCAAAGCTCTCGATCTTCTCCTTTACCAAAGGGATTATGCCGATGGCATCCTCGTTTTTCAGGGCGCCGTAGGTGAAGTCGTGTTGCATATCCACAACAACTAAAATCTTTTTCATCTTTTTCTCCTTATCCTCGGACGAATCTATCCATTACCGTGTGGCCGACGTCGATATGGTTGCCCGTCGCCTCGGCAGATTCCTCGCAGAGGCAGTCAACTCCCAAGGCCTCGCCCTTTTTGTGATAGATCATATATGGTATCGGGTCGTTGGTGTGGGTCATAAGGCAAAGGGGCGTTGCGTGGTCGGGCATAATTAAAACCTTGTAGTCGTCATATTCTTCAAGCGCCGCCAAAACGGGACCTAATATCTTTTCATCTATCAGTTCGATCGCTCTGACCTTGTTTTCAATTTCGTGGCGGTGTCCGCATTCATCGGGCGCTTCAACGTGGATATATACAAAGTCCTGCCCGTTTTTAAGCTCGTTGATGCAAGCCTGCGCTTTACCCTCGAAGTTTGTATCAAGGTATCCCGTTGCTCCCGCAACGTTGACGACGTTCATTCCCGAGAACTTGCCGATGCCTTTGAGCAGATCAACTGCCGATATCATCGAGCCTTTAAGACCGTATTTCTCCTCAAATGAAGCAAGCGGCTTTCTTACGCCCTCGCCCCAGAACCACATTGAGTTTGCAGGGCGCTCGCCTCGTGCCGTTCGCTCAAGATTGAGGGGGTGATTTTTGAGGACATCATAACTGCGCTTCATCATATCATAAAGCTTCCCGGCATTAGCGTGCTTGGGAATATATTCCTTTATGGGCTTGCCCGTGATGTCGTGTGGCGGGGTCAGCTCGCCCAGATCGAGGGTGCCGTTGTTCCAAATGAGGCAGTGGCGATAGCTGACACCTGCATAAAGCGCAAACTCATCGCTGTTAAAATGCTTCGCCAGATGATCGACCAAAACTTTGGCTTCTTCGGTGGAAATATCCCCTGCGCAGTAGTCGATTATGGTCTTGTCCTCGTAGTTTTCTTCGTCGGAAAGGGTGACGAGGTTACATCTTAAAGACACGTCCGTAGGTAACATATCAATTCCGATCGAGCCTGCTTCAAGCGGAGATCTGCCCGAATAATAAATCTTCGGGTCATAGCCTAAAACGGAGAGATTTGCAACGTCGCTTCCCGGCTTTAAGCCGTCGGCAACCGTCTTGCAAAGACCCACCTCGGCGTTTTTTGCAAGCTTATCCATATTCGGCTTATTGGCTTTCGCCATCGGGGTGAGTCCGCCCAATTCTTCGACGGGATAATCCGCCATACCGTCGCACAGAAGTACAACATATTTCATAATACAAGCTTCCTTTCTATCGTCAAGCCAAACGCAAATTTGCGTTAAAGCGTTGGTTTGCTAAAGTGAATAAATCAAGTATATCACATACTATTCAAAATTGCAACGAGTCGGAAGGCACAAACCAAACAAATATTTTCCGCAGCACGGGTAATACTACTGGCAGATTTACCGGTGAAATGAGGGCGGAAAATGGTTGATAACGGTCGTGAACTGCTTCGTGCGATGCTAAGAGCATCAGTCGCCGTTGCGGCGGCTTTTATAACAGGCGTTGCAATCGACGGATGGTATTGGGGCTTTGCGCTCGTAATACCTTCCGTTTGTGCAGTGCGCTTGCTCAAAAGAAAAGCTCCTCCCTGCCGTGAAAGATACCCCGAAGCAGGCGGAAAAAAGGCGGTGATCTCGCTGTATTTTACGGCAGCCTCTGCAGACGACGTCGCAAAGATCGAAAGTGCCGCCCTATATGCAAAAAGCACAAATCCGCAGGATAACGTCAAGGTTGCGGTGATGATCGACCTTGACGATCAGCCCGTTGAAAAGATACGGGAGGACGAAGACGTCTTAGCTTGCGCCGAAAACGTCGCCCTAAGGCTTAACGAGCGTGGACGGGATTTCGCAGTCATCGTCAGACTGCGCCAAGAAAGCAAGCCTCAGCTTGAATACATCGGGAAGGGACGAAAAACGGGAGCGCTGTTTGATCTTGCGGATATAATCGTCGGGCAGGAAGCAAAAGCAGTTCGCATTTTCGGGGACAGAGCGATCCTCGAAAACGCCGAATACGTCGCCGTTGTTGACGATTCGGGCGCTCTTACTATGGACTGTGTCAAACGGCTGATGGAATATGCAAACGGCGAAAGCGGAATAACCTATCCTCAATGCGATGAATATTTCTGCGGCAGAGGCATTATCAGCGTCAGTGCGCTGATAAGCTGCCGTGATAAGATACCTTGCGACAAGACGCTTTTCTGCGACAGGCTTCTTGCAGGAGCGGTCGGTGAAAGAAAAGCTCCCGTCGCATTTAAAAGCGTCAGGTCTACCCGTTTGCTCGATAGAGCGGTCAAAAAAGCGGAATTCTCAAGACAGACAGCTCAAGGGCTGTGGTACGTCTTTTCGGAAAAGCTTCAAGCGTATCAAAAGATCGAGGTCTTGTCCGACTTGGCGTATTGTCTGACTCCGATAATAGCCGCCGCAATTATGCTGCTCAGCTTTGCCGTGTATCCCCCTGCGGCGGGGCGGGCGGCGCTCACGGCAGTGATAACGTATATGGCAGGCGCTTTCAGTCGGGGCGAACGGGATCTGCTCGGCGAGCTTCTTTTGCTGCCGTCATACGCTTTGATATCGGCGTTTGGCTTCATAAGAGAAGCCTGCAGAGCGGTGTTTTTAAGAAACACCCTGAGCGTCACGCCGCTCAGACCGACAGGAGCCGTCATTTCGGCGCTGACACTCAGCATTTGTGCATTTCGTTCACCCTCGGCCGCCGTCAGACTTTTGGGATTGATAACGGCGTTTCTTCCGCTGAAGCTTTCGGCGGAGCTTATGCCCCCAAAGCAAGCCTCTGCGCTTGGATATAAACGCAAAAAAGCTCTCGTTGAGCAAATGGGTAAAATGTGGAGATTTTTCGAGGAATACGTCACCGACGCCGAGAATCACCTTCCCCCCGACAGCGTTCAGTTTTCACCCGACGGCATCCTGCACCACGCTTCTCCGTCGGGCATCGGAACGTATCTGGTCTGTTGCCTTGCGGCCTGCGACAAAAAGTTCATTGACGTTCGCACGATGGCGATCAGAATTCAAAACACTTTGCAAACGGTCGAAAAGCTTCAAACGAAAAGGGGCAACTTATTTGAAAGATACGACACAAAAACGCTGTCTGCGCTTTCGCAAAATACCGACGACGGCGAAACGGGGCTGTTTCTTGCCTGCCTCATCTGTCTGAAAGAAGGTCTTAGGGAATATCACGACACCTATAAGCCTTTGGATGATATCTGCCGACAGCTCGACGGCATTATAAGCAAGAGCGACTTGTCAGAAGTTTCAAACGGCTTTTTCTTTTCCTCGGGCAGACTTGCTTCGTTTTTGGCGGTGGCATCAAGACAGCTTGACAAGAGCCATTGGCAGGAGCTTGCAAGACCCGTAAGAGTTCACGGCTTTAAGGAGGGCATTGCCTCCCGATACGGCGGAATTGACGAGTTCTTCATTTCGGAGCTGTTTATCAAAAGTCCCGAAGGCTCCGCAACAGACCAAAGCTTAGATTATTGCCTTTATTGCCACAAAAGAACGGCAAAAGAGAAAGCCCTGCCCTATGGCCGTTCCTTCAGCGGCTACGCTTCGCAGGACGAAAATATGTGTTATCTTTCAAAGCAGCACGGCGAAGAAGCGCTTGCGTGTGAGGAGGCAAACGGAGAATACGTGGTGTCACCGTATTCTTCGTATATCAGCGCACTAAAAGACCCGACTGCCGCTTTTGAAGATCTTGCGATGATGGAAAGCTTGAAAATGCAAGGCCCCTACGGGTTGTATGAGGCTTATGACTTTGACCGCCGACAGGTGATAATGAGCTACCGTTCAACACATCTCGGTCTTTCAATGATCGCCCTGAGTAATCTGACCGAGGATGGGATAATGCAAAAAAGAACGATGCTTGATCCCGCAGTCAGAGGGGCGTATGAGCTTTTGAGCGAGGAAATGCCGAAAAGAGAGCACGATTCGGGCAAGCCGACCGTGAGCCAAAAGCGCAGAAGCGAAGAATTCAGCGACATATCGCTTTTTGAGCCACGCGTCAGATTTTGCCGTTCGGGCGATTACCTGCTCGTTATGACCGACACGGGCAACTGCTTCGGCATATATAAAAATTCTTTCGTATATCGCTTTTCAAGCGCATTATACGAGCAAGAAAGCGGACTGAAAATTAGCCTTGACGGGGCGGACGTACCCGTGCAAACGTGCAGGTTTACGGGAAACGAGGCAAATTACTATCGGAACTTGGGCGAGCTTTCGTGGGAGATAAAAGCATTCCTGCACGCAAAGCTGCCCTGCGAGATCAGAAATATATGTGTTGAAAACGACTCGGACGGCGAAATTGAAACGGGCGTTGAAATATCATTTTCATCCGACGGTCTGAACGGTGTTTCGATGCGCTCAGACCACATCGTTATGCGTTCGGGCAAGACTTATATCCAATCGGGATTTTTGCAGGACACGGGCGCTAAGATCCTTCCCGAAAGAAGGGGTTTTCACGTCCGTATTCCCCTGACCGTTCCCGCAAAGAGCAAAAAACAGATAAGTATGTATCTGCTTTGCGCCGATTCGCTTGAGAAGCTGAAGCACCTTGCAAAACAGCTTTTCAGCGAACCGATAAAGCAGGCCGAGGAACCGGACGAAAGCGCACAGGTGAGAATGGCGCAGACGGTCTTGCGCTCGCTTTTGTTCGGAGAAGAGTACGGCGAAAAAAGAGCGAGAGCGGTCTTTGCCTGCCCGCCCGTTTCCCGGATCAGGCTCGGATTTGAAAGGAAACTGCCGCTCGTCACAGTCTGCTTAAACGACAAAAACGACGGGCAAAAGCTCTCGCTATACTTGGGTGCGTTCAAAGTTCTTGCAGATATGGGCATTGAAATAAATCTTGCGTTCATCTACCGTGACGGGAGCGACCGCACTCACTACAACGAGCTTATAGCGGCGATCAGAGCCGCTTGCCTTGAAGGGTACGTATATTCTCAGATAATGCCGATAGATCTTACGCAGGCAGACGGAGGAGCTTGCGAGTTTCTTCTATCCCACGCAGGGCACATTTCAGATGACAAGCTCTCGGGAAGATCTTCAAAGACGGTCAGAAAGCCGCTCACACTTGATACGTCATTGAAAAGAGGCGGTCAAAAGAGGTGGGAAAATCAGATATTCGGGACGATCGTTTCCGACGGTATCAGCGCCGTGAGCTATATCGGTGACGCATCAAACGGGATCATCAGCGATAACGAACGCATTGCCGTCATCGGGGACGGCAGGCTTATTTGCCTTCCCGAAGGGATATCTCGGTTTGACGGAACGTGTGCAAAAGTCAGTATCAGCGTGGCAAAAACGGCGATGTGCAAAAAGATATCCGTCACCGTAGATCGGGACTGCGAGCTGATATACTACTGCGAGCCGAGGCTTTGTCTTGATAAGCGTTATAAAAAGACGTTCCGTCCCCGTGTATCTGACGGAACGCTGATATTTGACTGTCCCGAAAATACCGGCTTTCTCGGAGTTTACACCTGTGGATCAGCGGCGTTTATATCAAGCAAAGCAGATCTGTATTCACAGGAACACGGCAAAGAAGCACTCCCCTGTTTTGAGCCTTGTGCGGCAGTGAGGATAAACGTCAAAAAGGGTCAGCAAACCGACGTTTATGTGTCATACGCCGCAAATGAGCGATCGCTCAAAATGATGCCGAAGCTTTTTGACAGCGCATCTTCGGCAAAAGCCCCGGATAAAAGCAAGATCAAGATCTTGAAAATGTGTGCGTCGCAGTTTATTGAAGGGGATCTTGCCGCTGAATCCTACACGTTTTTAAGCGGAGAAACGCAGGCAACAAGAACCGTCGCTTCAAGCGGAGCGACACGGCTTTTGAGCGAAACGGCAGCATTTCTCGATTCGGGCGGAAACGCCGACATACTGGACGTCAAGGTGAGATATTCACGGGGACTGAGGCTCGACGGTACACGGGTGGAGGCGTGCGGCAGGGTCTATTGCAGTTCTGATCGTGAAAGCGTTTATCAGCACTTGGAAAGAGCCGCAAATGCTTGCGGGGACGTTGGGAAAGCGTTGCTCGCAGAGATAGACGGGCACCGTCGGAAGAAAACTTAATGGCTGACGGATCTTAAAATTGCAGGAAGCCCGACAGCGGGCGCCGCCATTTTTGCGGCTTCGCCGCAAAACGTGCCGTTCCGCCTGCGGCGGAACGGCGAGCCCGCGCCGCAGGCGCAGGCGGGCGGCGCCCCTCTGCCACGCACCTTGCGGTGCCGCACAAAAAAATCGCCTGCAGACTTATCTGCAGGCGAAATCTCTTATCTTCTTCTCTTTGTCGTTGAGTACATACGGGAATTCTTTTTATTGTAACGTGCAACGATTATCTTAAGTATGATTATCAGTACAGTATACGCAAGAAAAAATGCCACCGAATACTTAACCGCATTGTAAAATGCTTCGGAACCGATAAAGCTTTTTGCCACCGTCATCATGGCGGCACGTTCATCTCTTTCAACGTCCTTCGTCGCAACCAGATCAATTACGGCAAGAGTCTCTCCGCCGTATTGCAGCTCCATAGTGCCGAGCTTGTCGCCCGCCTTGACGGGCGCAACGACGTCGTAATCAAGGGAGATGACCTTATGGATCGAGCTGTTCGTGATTCTCGTGTTCCAGATCCGGGAGAATTCCTCGGCAGGCTTAACGATCACGTAGTCGGTGCCTTC
The DNA here is from genome assembly GCA_964462175.1 of uncultured Oscillospiraceae bacterium. Lineage (GTDB taxonomy): Bacteria > Bacillota > Clostridia > Oscillospirales > Ruminococcaceae > Faeciplasma. The sequence goes on along the minus strand of CAYWXA010000017.1, from coordinate 9,833 downwards.
GCCGTATTGAACCTGAACTTCAGCGATCTCTTCGGTACCGCTTACAAGGGTGGTATATTCAAAATTGTCAAACGCCCATTCATAAATGTTCTTGTGGTCGATGAAGTTATAGTATACGTTGTTTCCAGCCTCATCCTGCTGAGGTGCGCCCAGAGTTATGAGCATATAGCTGTAGCCGTCCTTATAAGCCAAAGAGACCAGACATCTTCCGGCTTGGTCGAGCGTACCCGTCTTGATGCCTTTTACGTATTCGTAATAATAATCGCCGCCGTTGACCCTTGACATCATATAGTTGGTATGGCTGATCTTTCTTGGTTCGGTGTGATATTTCGTCGCTTCCATAGTGTATTCACTTGAGCAGGAGATCTCCTCAAACATAGGCAGACTCAAAGCATATTCCACGATCTTTGCCATATCACGGGCGGTGGTATAGTGGTTTTCCCAGAACAGTCCGTGAGCATTGGTAAAATGAGTGTCCTCGCATCCAAGCTCCTCAGCCTTGACGTTCATCATTTCAGCGAAAGCTTCAAGGCTTCCCGCTACGTTGTATGCGATTATATTTGCTGCCTCGCAGGCAGAGCGGAGCATCAAAGCATAAAGCAGGTCTTTATACGACACCTTCTCACCGATGCGGATGTCGGCGTTTGAACAGCCGGTCAAATAAAGCTCGTCAAAGCAAGCGGAATTTCCCGAAACGTAAGTGGTGGACAGCTCGGCAATGTTGTCCTCATACTTTTCCAAAAGAATGACCGCCGTCATTATCTTGGTCAGCGATGCGGGGACCAGCTGTTTGTCGGCGTTTTTTTCATATATAACGTCGCCTGTATCAAGATTTATTAAAAGCGCCGCCTCGGAATATACCTCAAAATCGGGATTAAAGCTGACTGCGCTCAAGTTTGCCGTAAGGGTCACAACAGCAAATATCAATGTCATTACAACTGTTATTAGCTTTCGCATGGGGTTTCCTCTCAATCAAAGGGATTTATCTGAATTATACAGCTTTATACGCCTTATCTCAACCAAGTTTGGCTTGCAATTTTTAAGCAACCGACGGTTGAGGGGCAGACAAAGCTGACAATGATCTGCTATAGAATCAGTATAGCAGATTTTTTGTCGGTTGCAAAGGGGTAAGCGGTTAATATTTGATTACAAATTGAGGGCGACCCTGCGTGGTCGCCCGTGCGGGGCACCCACATAGGGGTGCCCCCCTGTTTCTTGCCCGCCACCGCCATTCGGCTCCTCCACCGCCCGCACTGCCCCTGCGGGGCGCGCCGCGCGACGTCGTCGCCTCATCCCTCTGCAAAAACACCCCCGCACCGTATGGCACAGGGGGTGTTCGGGTCTGTTACGTATTTTCCGACTTGAAGTATTTCTCCAGCGGTTTGTAGATAAAAGCCGCCACAGCAACGGTGATGATCAATTCGCCTGCCATATACCAGCCGTTATAGACGGCAGAGTATGCGAAGCTTGACATTCCGTATTCGTTAGGCCACAGCACGTCCCATATCCAAGCGCCCGTTGCAACGTGGCAAAGATATCTTACGAAGAACGTTGCACAGATACCGACAACGACGGCAGCTCTCGTTTTGCCGAGGAATTTTTCGGAAAGCGAGCTTAAACCGATGACCATATACGCCACGACGTAGTCGAGCAAAATAATTCCGATCGCCATAACTGCGCTCGTTGCGTATGAAACGTTGTCAAGTCCCAGAACGAGCTGCAAAAGGCTGTATACGGTCGAGCTTAAAAAGCCCCATTTCCAACCGTAACGGTGGCTGATGAGAATTAAGGGAAGCATACTGCAAATCGTCAGACCGCCGCCCATAGGCATATCGATTTTAAAAATGCTGAGCACGGTGGCAACGGCAATAAGCAATGCTGTTTCAACCATTCTTTTTGTTGATTTTTTCATTTAGATCTGTCCTTTACCGATTTACTAATAAAACAGAAAGCTCCGAAGTTTGTTTTAACCTCGGAGCCGAAAATCATAACTTAGATCTTTCACCTGCGCTGCAGTCACAGGTCGCCCTACGTCGGCATTATCCGAATCAGGTTATGGGTCGAAGCTTGAATTCCGCTTCCTCTCAGCCCGCCAAACGAGCTCCCCTGTTTTATCAATAAAAGATTATCACCATATCACCTGTTTGTCAAGCGTTTTTCACTTGTATTGTTAAAATTTATATGTTAATATAAATATATAATGGCAAATAATCGGAAAGTGTGCGTATATATGAAATACATATTCATTGAAAACCCTGCCGCAGGTTCGCAGGCAGGACACGATATTTACAAGAAGATCAAAAATTCGCTCAAGTCGAATCCCGACTGCGAATTTTATTTGACGGACGAGCCGGGTCACGCAACGAGGGTTGCCCGTGAAGCTGCAAGAAGATTCGGAAGCGACTGCGTAATTTTTGCCTGCGGCGGTGACGGTACTCTTTCGGAGGTTGCGACCGGTGCGGAAGGCTTGGGAAGCTATATCGCACTTTTGCCGATGGGAACCGGAAACGATTTTGCAAAGAAGATCTACGGAAATATGACTCTTGAAGAGATCGCCTGCGGCTTCGGTCTTTTAAGCGGCCGGCCTCAGGTGAAAACGGCTCATATCGACTATCTCAAAGCGAACAACACGAGCTGCATAAACGTTATGAGCTTAGGCTTTGACACCAAAGTGCTGGTGCTTGCAAATAAGCTTTCAACGAAATTTTCTTTTCTGGGAAGTCTGTCTTATAAACTGGCGCTGGTGGCGTCGCTGTTTTCAAATATGTGCTTCAAGGCGAGATTCGAGCTTGAGGTCGCTGACGAAAACGGCAACATTTCGGTGATCGACGAAACAAAGGAATTCACCCTTGCGGCGATCTGCAACGCCAGCTATTACGGCGGCGGCTTCTGCCCTGCAAAGGATTCCGTTCTCGACGACGGACTTCTTAATATGGTAATTGCCAAAAAGCTGAATATCATCAAGGTGGCGCAGATAGTTGGAAGCTATTCCAGGGGCACTGCGCACGTCACCCACCCTCATCTGGTCAAAACGAAAACGCTCGTCGGCGGCAGGCTTTCTTCCGTTGACGGCAAGCCCTTGATCTTTAACTGCGACGGAAACGTTTTCGAAGCAAAGACCGTTGATTTCAAGGTCGTAAGAAACGGCTTCGCTCTGGCGTATTTTGACAACGAAGCGATCCTTGCGGCGATCAACGCCCGGGAAGAGATTGCGGTTTAAAACTGAAAATTGTTTTTTTAAAAAACTAACGGCGCTCGTCTTGTTGACAAGTGCCGTTAGCTTTTTTGGCATATAAATTACTTTTTAAGGAGGAAAAATATTATTTGCCTTTAAATTGCGTGAGGGTCGGCTCAATTCTCTGCGTGGGTCACACGCAGTCCCGTAACGAAGTGAGTTACCCAGTAATTGGTCGTGATGTTAGCGGTTTTGACGAAATCGTCGGGTGTCGGTGAATATATTATCATTCCGCCGCCCACATATACTCCGCAGAAGCCGGCCTCGCCCCCGACGTCAGCCGAGAAGTAGACGATATCGCCTGCAGCTATCTGGTCATAGCCGATCTTCTCGCCATACTCGAGCTGGTCCTCGAGCTCTCTCGGAAAGCTTATTCCCGCCTGCCTTACGCAGTAGTATGTAAAACCTGTTGAATCGAAGCCCTCGTCGGGGCTGTCGCCGCCCATTTTGAAGGGCGTTCCGAGCTGTGCGACCGCAGAATCTATGATCGTCTGTGCCCGCATAGCGTATAGCTCGGAGTTGTCATCATTTTGCTCTTCGGTGACCTCGGGTTCAGCTTCAGCTTCAGACGTCTGCTCGATCTGCGGCATCAGCTCGGTTTCGGGAGCGTTGGTATCGGCAGGCTGATTTGACGTCTGCTCGACCGTCGGCTCGTCAGTGACCTTAACCTCAGGTTCCGAAGAAGAAACGGGAATTTCAGGATCATTTTTTGTCTTTGCTTTTTCGATCTGTCCGCAAGCGGCGAGCAAAGCAACTATCATGATTCCGGCGATCAGCGCCGAAATGACTCTCGTGGTGTTAAGACTCATCCTATCGCCTCCGTTTCTTGATTACAATTACATTTTACCATAAAAACAGGCAGATTCAAGAACAAGACAATTACAAATGATGACAAAACAATTACAAAAACGGCCTAAAATATTTCATTAAAATTACAGTCGGGGCAAAACGGCAAACAAGTTGGTATCCCAAGCGGGATAATATGGATAATGGCGGATATACAGCTTATAGTCGGGGCGAATCGAATGAACCAGAAGCGGCAGGGAGAAGATATCCCCCACCCTATGATACAGGGCGACGTTAAGCTTGGGTGCCTGCTTGCTGATGGTATTTTTTGCTCCGTCGATCGTTTCAAGCTCGGCGCCCTCAACGTCCATTTTAATATACGTACAATCCTTGCCGTCAAGAAGTGAATCGACACAAACGGCAGGCGTTTCGATTCCCTGCTCGCTCAAGTGTGGCATTCTGCCGCCGCCTTTTGAGAAGATAAGGGTGGTGTCACACGACCAGCTTGCGGCGTTGATGAGCGAGATGTTATCCATAGCTTCGGCGTATTCGGTCAGCTTGCGGAAATTGCGCTTATTCGGCTCGACGGCGTAAATACGGCTATACTTGCCGTCGGTGTGCGCCAAAAGCTCCCGAACCGTGTCGCCCGTGTATGCGCCCAGATCAACATAGATCTCTTTTTCATCAGGGCGCAGAATGTTTTCATATGCTTCGTCGGGCGTTGTTTCGCAGGATTTTAAAACCGCAATATCGCCCGTTATCTTGAATTCTATCACCGATTTAAACACCTGCCGTGACTTTTCATCCGCCAAAAGCGAATAGACCCGCGAAAGCTCGTCAAAATGGGAGAGCATATACTCTTTTGTGAAAAGTCCCTCGCCGATCACGGGCATATCGGGGACGATAAGCTCGTGGCGGGATGCGATATCATCAATCTTTTCGATCAGCTCACTATATCCCGCACCGAAAGCGAGGACGATGATGAAGTCATCCACCGCTTCTTCGATCTCCGAGAGCTTATGTATCTTATGTCCGCAGAACACCTTGTCACGCACGAATTCATCACTTGCAAATATTCCCGCACAGGGTATGTTATATTCTTCAAATATCTTCAGCACCTTTAAGCAGCCGTCGCCCATGCCGTAAATGAAGATCGGCTTTTGGGTGTGCATAAGGCGGTATAGATATGAGGTCAAGTCGGCAAAATAGTTTTTGTTAAGCATAATACTTCTCCTGCATTTTGTTGGATATATTATAACGCAAATTTCAATTATAGGCAACTGCCCTTGACTTAACGGGCGCAAAGCTATAAAATATAAACTGACAAATAACCGAATGAAAGGAACTTAAATATGGTATTTACAGTTGACGTCGGAAATACGAATATCGTTTTGGGTGCATTTGATGAAAACGACCGCCTGCTTTTCACCTCCCGTATAATGACGGATCATTCAAAGACCGCCGACCAATATGCAATTACGTTTAAAGACATCTTTTTGCTTTACGATATTGATAAAACGGGATTTAAGGGCGCAATTATTTCAAGCGTCGTGCCTTCGCTCATTCCCGTCCTAAAAGAAGCCATACTTCGCTTGACCGGTATCCGTGCGTTGGTCGTCGGCCCCGGCATTAAAACGGGACTTAACATACGCCTTGAAGACCCCACGATATTGGGCGCAGACCTTGTTTGCGGAGCTGTCGGAGCGTTGGCAAAATACGCACCGCCGATGATAATATTCGATTTCGGCACCGCCACCACAATTTCTGCCATCGATAAAAACGGCGCATTCTTGGGCGGCTCGATAATCCCCGGCGTAAACGTTTCGCTCAAGGCGCTTTCCAGCTCGACGGCGCTTTTGCAGGACATTTCCGCAGGCGGAAACGTTTCGGTGATCGGCACGAACACCCCCGATTCGATGCGTTCAGGTTCGATTTTGGGCAACGCATCAATGATGGACGGTATGATCGAAAGATACCGTGAGGCTTTGGGCGAAAACGCAGTCTGCATTGCAACGGGCGGGCTCGCTCAAACGATAGTCAAGCATTGCAAGACCGAAGGAATAATTCTTGACGGCGGCCTTTTGATGGACGGACTGTATGCGAT
>CAYWXA010000017.1:0-3608 GCA_964462175.1 uncultured Oscillospiraceae bacterium | reverse complement strand
AGACCGAAGGAATAATTCTTGACGGCGGCCTTTTGATGGACGGACTGTATGCGATATATAAAAAGAACCGATAAACAAAAGCGGGCGTTCCGAAAGCGGAGCGCCCGTTTTTATATTATCTTCTGTTTGCATCGGGGTCCATCGCTCTTTCGGCATCGCTGATACCGGTCTCAACGCCGTTTTCAACTCTGTCCATACCGCTTTCCGCCATGGAGATGCCGCCCTGAATGATGTTGGTGTTGTCGGTCACAATCGAGTTGTTTCCGTCGTTCACAGCGCTCGAAGTGCCGAGCGTGGTGCCCGTTCCCTGCTGCATATTACCGTTGTTCTTTGAACCGCAGCCGACAAGCAGCGACGTACAAAGAACGCATATCATTATCAAAAAAATCTTTCTCATATACTATCCTTTCAAGATCAAACAAGCTCGAGCTTTTGCTCGAAAATAGTATGTGAGATATTCTTTTGCATATTCGCAAAGACATAATTTGCTACTTGACGTCGATAGTCAGGTCATAATCTCCCATAAGCATGGAATTTACGTCCATAACGTAAGAAGCTTTTGCCTGCCCGCCGACATCCGTAAGGCGGCTTTCGACCCGCCTGCCCTGCACTCCGACGACCAGATCGCCGTAAGGCGTGCCGTAATGGCAATAATTCTTTTTTCCCTCTTCGATCGTAAGCTCCGAGCTGACACTGCCCGTTCTCAAAAGCTCGATCTTCGAGCCGTTAAGAATTTTCAACGAGGTGTGTGCGCCGTCATATCCCGTTTCGTCCGTTTCGTTGTATTTAAGTAAGTATCCCGAATCTATCTTTTCAAAGGTGCCTCGGGTTATGATCTCGGTTTCGTTGACGTCGTTGCCGTCCCGCTGAATACTCTTGACACGAATCAATACGTTTTTAATTTCAATCACTCCGTTCGTCATTCAAGGCTGACCGACTTTACCTCAAATCCTTCAAGTCCCCCAAGGAAATGCTTGGCGTTTTCCATAAACAGCTCGGCAGAGTCGGTGCAATAAAGGCTTATTCTGCCATTTTCGGTGCTGTCGTTCAAAAGTCCGTTTTCAGACAGTATTTCTTTTGCATATTTTCCCGCTTCGCCGCCCGAGGAGATGAGTTTGACATCATCGCCCATAATTTTTGCGATTATGCCGCTTAAAAGCGGATAGTGGGTGCAACCGAGAATCAGCGTATCAATACCCTCGGCTTTAAGAGGCTCTAAATATTCTTTTGCGATTGCAAGTGTCGGCTCGCAGTCGGCTCCGACATATCCGTTTTCGACAAGAGGCACGAACATAGGACAAGCTTTGGAATATACCTCGGCGCTCGGCAAAAGCTCGTGGATTAGCTTTTCATAGCTTCCGCTTCGCACGGTCGCACTCGTTCCCAAAACGCCTATTTTTCCGTTTTTGGTTGCGCTCACAGCCGCTTTGACGGCAGGCTCGATAACACCCGTATAAAGCTCGCCCAAAGCGTTCATCTCGCTTGATGCAACGCTTGAAACGGTTCCGCAGGCGGCAATTATCATTTTGACACCCTGCTTTTTAAGGAAGTCCGCATCCTGACGGGCATATTTAATTATCGTTTCCCTTCCCTTCGTGCCGTAAGGAACACGGGCGGTATCGCCAAGATAAACGATGTTTTCGTTGGGCAAAAGACTTGCCAGCTCTTTGACTGCCGTAAGTCCGCCGATACCCGAATCGAAAACGCCGATAGCGTCAAATCTGTTCATCAGCTATTCTCCGTTTCTGTCTTATAGTTAATGCGTATAGTATATTATGTGCATCAGTCGTCAAGAATACTCTTTGCGGGACTGTTGTTGAATTCATCCTGCAAGCGCTTACGCTCGGTGATCTTCTTCAGCAGAGTCACAACGAAAAGGCAAAGCGCAATTATGCAATATAAAATGACGGGAAGATATCTCAGCTCGAAGCTCGGCTTGAAAACGACCGCCGTCTGTTCGGCAACGCTTATCATCTCTGCCGCCGCAACGCTGAACAATACCGTGCCTGTCGCCGTAAAGGGCATCGAGATAACGTATACCTTGCACCAGCAAAGGATCAGCGACACCAAAAGCGTAATCGAGCCGATCAAAAACAGCGTTGCAAGGTGCGAATCAAAGGTCATATTTATGTAAAAATTGATAACCGTAACACCCGACCAGAAAAATCCCGACCAAAGAAAGATAAGGGTCATTAAAAGCTTTGCAAAAAGATACGCCTTGTGTTCTTTCTTGCCCGAAAGCTCATCGGATGCGGTTTTTTTATATTTTTCAAATTTCATTGCGCTACCTCACTGTCAGTTTTACATAGGTCAATTTATATTATTATAGCACACAAGAGTGGAAACATTCAACCCTTAATTTGACCAATGAAAATAATGCTTTGATTATTTGCGCCGCACAAGCAAACAATAAAGTCGCAACTAAAAGAAAGGTTCTTTAATATATAATGGAAAAGTTTATTAAACGCACGGCTTGTCTTCTGGGAGCCGTGCTTATTGCGGCGATGGCGCTGGTCGGTTATCTCGATGCAACACTTCCGACGTCCTATTACGTTTCGGGCGAGGATATGCCTATTATATCCTGCGGAGTGAGCGTATCGTGTGAGGCGGCAAGCTCGCAGGAGGAATCGGGCAGCTCCTCGCAGGTGGTGCTGAAGCTCTTCGGAGTCATACCGATCAAAAACGCATCCGTTTCAAAAAGCGACGCACCTCTTTTGATCCCGGGAGGCACTCCCGTCGGAATAAAGCTTTTGACGGACGGCGTCGTGGTGGTGAGAATGAGCGAAGTGACCGAGGGAGTCTGCCCGTGTGAAGAAGCAGGACTCAAGGTCGGTGATTGCATTACCGAGGCAAACGGCGAAAAGGTGACCTCGTCCTCGCAATTTGCCGATATGATAATGAACTCACGGGGAGAGGAAATATGCCTGACGGTTGAGCGAAACGGCAAAGAGCTTGACATTGACCTGAGCCCGATATATTCGGAAACGGACGGAACATATAAAGCGGGTCTTTGGATACGGGACAGCTCGGCAGGTGTCGGCACGCTCACGTTCATCGACCCCGAAACGGGAAGCTTCGGCGCTTTGGGTCATCCCATTTCCGATTTTGACACGGGTAAGCTGATGCCTTTGGGGTCGGGCGAGATCGTCGATGCAACCATAACCGGCTATGAACGGGGATTGATCGGCAGTCCCGGCGAGTTATACGGCACGTTTGTTTCGGGGCTGGCTGCAGGAACGATAACGAAAAACTGCGAAAGAGGAATATTCGGCACGGTCAACTATACGAAGACCCACGCAGCGGCGATTCCCATTGCTTTTAAGAGCGAGGTCGAAACGGGAAGCGCAAGTATTCTTACGACCATTGAGGGAAGCAAGCCAAAGGAATATTCGATCGAGATCGAGAAGATCACGCTGTCAACTGCGGCAGGAACTAAAAATATGATAATAAAGATCACCGACCCCGAGCTTTTGGCGGCAACGGGCGGAATCGTTCAGGGAATGAGCGGCTCACCGATAATTCAAAACGGCAAGCTGGTGGGCGCCGTGACCCACGTTTTCGTCAGCGACCCGACGAGAGGGTATGGGATATTTATTGAGAATATGCTG
>CAYWXA010000016.1:19078-23448 GCA_964462175.1 uncultured Oscillospiraceae bacterium | reverse complement strand
GGGCTTTTGGATACCTTGGCGATCGAGTATGTTGAAAATATGTAAAAAAACAAGGGCAGTCATTTATGACTGCCCTTTGTTTTATGAAGATTCTGCTTCGGGAAACTTCGCCACTTCGGAAAAAAGCATTAAATAATATCAGCATTATTTCAACGTCTTAATTGTCTCTGAAAGCATGTTGTATACTTGCTCTTTGCTTTCAAGAGAATACACTGTGTCCTCATCTGCCTCGTCCAAATCAAATGAAACGCTGAACTCATTTGGATCGATCTGCAGATCCATATAGTATTCTTCATAGCAGCCTTGAACAGCAATGCACTTTATATCCTCAAGCCAATCAACGTAAATCTCAATCTTTCTTATGCCTATTGACGTAAGATCCTCTTTCATCTTATCCGTCAAATAATCAGAAAGCAGCAAATCGAATACGGTTTTTTCATTTTCCTCTTTTTGTTCTAAATATCTCTGTATTTTCTTTTTCTTACCTATAAACATTGCTTTCCCCTATTTTCATTACGAGGACGCAGTTTGACAACCGGCTCACTCAAAATACTTCCTATCCAGGCTCCTATATCTCACCGCCTGGGTGATATGCTGGCGGTCGATTACACGGGCGCCGTCCATATCGGCGATGGTTCTTGCGACCTTCAAAATCTTATCGTATGCTCGTGCGGAAAGACCCAAGCGTTCGAAAACGTCTTTAAGCTTTTGATTTGCATCATCCGTCAGCGGGCAGACGTCCCGCAAGATATCCGAGGTGATTCTCGCATTACAGGAGACCTTTGTGCCCTTGAAGCGCTCATTCTGAATCTCACGGGCACGCATTACACGCTCACGCACCTGAGCGCTCGACTCCTCTTTCTGAGAGGACGAAAGGCTTTCATATTCAACGGGTGCAACCTCGATATGCAGATCAAATCTATCAAGCAACGGCCCCGAAATGCGGCTTAGATACTGCGCCACCTGCTTCTTTGAACAGACGCATTTTTTCGTCGGGTGACCGTAGTAACCGCAGGGGCAAGGGTTGAGCGCACCGACGAGCATAATGTCGCAGGGGTATGTGACGGTGCCCGATGCACGGGAAATCGTGACACATCTGTCTTCGATCGGCTGACGAAGCACCTCGAGGGTCGTGCGGTTGAATTCGGCAAGCTCGTCAAGGAACAAAAGTCCGTTATGAGCAAGCGAGATCTCGCCCGGTCGGGGCACTCCCCCGCCGCCTGTCAGTCCTGCAGTTGAAACGGTGTGATGGGGCGAGCGGAAGGGTCGCCTGGTCACAAGCGGCGAATCCTTATCCAAAAGTCCTGCGATTGAATATACGTTTGTGGTTTCAATCGACTCCTCAAAGGTCATATCAGGCAAAATTGAAGGCAGGCGCTTTGCAAGCATACTCTTGCCCGAGCCGGGAGCACCGATCATTATGACGTTATGTCCTCCGCAAGCGGCGATCTCAAGGGCCTTTTTGGCAAACTGCTGACCCTTGACGTCGGAGAAATCAAGCCCAATATATTCATCCTGCTTTTTCTGCACGTATTCGGGCATCTTTTTAATAAGCGAAATATCATTCAAATGATCGGCAAGCTGAGAAAGCGTTTCAACGCCGAAAACGTCAACTCCGCTGACAACGGACGCTTCATAGGCATTTTCCTTGGGGACAAAAACCTTTGTTTTGCCCAGCTTTTTCGCAAGGATCGTCATCGGCAAAACGCCTCTGACCGCACGGACGTCGCCGCCGAGAGATAGCTCACCGATGAAAACGGCATCGTCGCAGGAGTCCTCGGGGATGAGATTTGATGCAGAAAGAACGGCAACGGCGATCGCAAGGTCGTGAGTCGAGCCTGCTTTTTTGACATCGGCAGGTGCGAGGTTTACAACTACGTTCGCTGCAGGGAATTTGAACATTGACGAGCGGAATGCCGACTTGATTCGCTCACGGGATTCCTTGACGGAAATATCCGCAAGACCGACGATATCGAACCGCTCGATTCCTCGGCTGATCTCAATTTCAACATCTACGGGAAACGCATTCATTCCCATTAATCCAATCGTTTCAACTTTGCAGAACACTTGCCTCATCCTTTCAGCAGTTATTTCCTATATTTTACTACATTTTCTCAGGTTCGTCAATAAGCTTTGGAACATTTGTTCACAAGAAGTTGCGAGCGGATGCAAGTGAGCGAGGGGCGTCTGCGGGCGGGTTCCGCAGGAACAGTGCCGCAGGTGCCCCGAGCGTAAAACCCGCACCGTAGCTTTAGGCGCAGAGTTTTGATTCCAAGCAGCAAGCCTCTCCCGACGGGAGAGGTGTCAGCGAAGCTGACGGAGAGGGCGATTCTTTCAAGCGCTTCAAAATCAAATCCACCCCACAATATTTCCTTTTCCCCCTTGAATTGTTGCATAAAATGTTATATACTTATGAGTGGAATATACTGAAATTTAATTAACCGGGAGGACAAACAATGAGAGAACACGAACTTTACGAGCTTTGGCTGAAAAATGCCACCGAGGACCCCGACCTTGTTGCAGAACTTGAGTCTATCAAGGGCGACGACGAAGCGATCAAGGACAGATTCTACCGCGACCTTGAATTCGGAACCGGCGGCCTTAGAGGTGTTATCGGCGCAGGCTCATACAGACTCAACATCTACACCATCCGCCGTGCGACTCAGGGACTTGCCGATTACGTAAACGGCGCATTTGAGAACGCAAGCGTTGCAATCGGTTATGACTCAAGAATCAAGTCTGACGTTTTTGCCCGTGAAGCGGCAAAAGTTTTGGCAGGCAACGGCATCAAGGCATATATCTATCCCGAGCTTATGCCCACACCTATGCTTTCCTGGGCAGTAAGAAGTCTCGGCTGCAAGGCTGGTATCGTTTGCACAGCATCCCACAACCCTGCAAAGTATAACGGCTATAAGGCATACGGCGCAGACGGCTGTCAGATGACCATTGAAGCGGCTGACATCGTTTTGGCAAAGATCAACGACGTGCCTATGTTCGGCGGCGCAAAGCTGGTTGACTTTGATGAAGGCGTTAAGTCAGGTATGATCGAAATCATCTCCGATGACGTTGTTGAGGCTTACCTCGAAGAGGTCAAGAAACAGCAGGTTCACCCCGAGGTTTGTGCAACAAGCGGCCTCAAGGTTGTATATACTCCCCTTAACGGCTCGGGCAACAAGCCTGTAAGAGCTATACTCAAGAAGATCGGCATTACTGACGTTACCGTTGTTCCCGAACAGGAAAACCCCGACGGTAACTTCCCCACCTGCCCCTTCCCCAACCCCGAGATCAAGGAAGCTTTGCACCTCGGACTTGAGCTTTGCAAGACCGTCCAGCCTGACCTTCTTTTGGCAACCGACCCCGATTGTGACCGTGTAGGTATCGCCGTTCCCGACGGCAAGGGCGACTATGTTTTGTTCAGCGGCAACGAAGTGGGCGCAATGCTTTTGGAATACATCTGCAAGGAAAGAATTGCGCTCGGCACTATGCCCGAGAAGCCCGTTGCAGTTAAATCTATCGTATCCACCGACATTGCAATGGCGATCGCCAAGGACTACGGCGTTGAGCTCAGAAACGTCTTGACCGGCTTTAAGTTTATCGGCGAGCAGATCGGTTATCTTGAAGCTGCAGGCGAAGCAAACAGATACATCTTCGGCTTTGAAGAATCTTACGGCTACCTCATCGGCTCATACGTCAGAGATAAGGACGCTGTTGTCGGCTCGATGATGATCTGCGAAATGGCTGCATACTACCGTTCAAAGGGCATTTCCCTTCTCGAAGCAAGAGAAGCAATGTATAAGAAGTACGGCAATTACGTTCACACCGTTGCCAGCTTCACCTGTGAAGGCGCTTCGGGTATGGAGCAGATGGCAAAGATCATGAACGAGCTTCACACCACTCCTTACGACGAGATTGCAGGCTTCAAGGTCGTAGGTTTGCTCGACTATCTCACTCACGAGGATAAGGACTATGCAACAGGTGCTGTTAACGTGATCGACCTTCCCAAGTCGGACGTTATCACCTTCAAGCTTGAAAACGGCGCAACCGTTGTAATCCGTCCTTCGGGTACCGAGCCTAAGATCAAGGCTTATTACACCACCATCGCTCCCACCAGAGAAGAAGCTGTCGCTTTGGGCAACACCATTGCCGCAGACTTCAAGGCTAAGCTCGGATTTTAATACATAGGCACAAGAGCCCCTCAGTAAAATGAGGGGCTTTTTTTGTAAGCGTAGCGAGCCGTGGCTGACACGGCGCCAGGTAGTTTGGAGTTGCGAAGCAACTCGCAGCGGTCGACAACAATGTAACCCAACACGCAAAAGTGCAACGACCGCTTGGGGCGATGCCGTGGCGAGCGGTCGGATATCGCAGGCGTT
>CAYWXA010000016.1:7280-18978 GCA_964462175.1 uncultured Oscillospiraceae bacterium | reverse complement strand
GTGCAACGACCGCTTGGGGCGATGCCGTGGCGAGCGGTCGGATATCGCAGGCGTTGCCCCTCAAGGGGAAGGCTTATACAAAAGTCCTCCGCCGCAAGGATTGCAAATCTCACTACACTGTGATATAATAATATAATCATCGCCGAAAGGAGGAGCGTTTTTTGAAGCTTAACCGAATATTTGCAATTTTGATGACTCTTGCGCTGATGCTTTCCCTTTGCGCCTGCAGAAATAACACCGTTCCTCCCGAGCCTGTCGATACGGACACCGAGCCAAGTGTGACTACCCTTTCGACGTCTGAAAGCGAAACTTTGCCCACCACGGCGGAAGCGCCTCTTCCCGAGGGCGACGTTAAAATTGATGCGGAGTTTGTCGGCAGTTACTTAACCATGCGTATGGACGGCCGTGACGCCCCTCAATACGACGGTTCATATTTCAAAATTTGCACCACTTACGAAGAAATTGCGGAGTATTATGAAACGAGTGCCGACTTTTTCTTCTACGGCAGAAAGTTCACGATTCAGTGTGCATCTTACAATGACCCGAGCTTTATGGCTGACAACGACGTACTGATACTCAAAATAGACGAGCCAAGCTCATATATCACCCACGAGGCAACTTCCCTTCGCATTTCCGACGGCAAGGCAGTTTTCGGGATCGAAAGACATATTCCCAAGGACGCTCCCCTGAGCAACACACAGTATCATTTGATATTCACCGCTCCGAAGGGTACTTTCGACGTGCTTGAAGGACTTGAACCGGAAACGGTGTTTGCGGAAATTAACGACCTTGAATCGGCAAACGCAAACGACGCCGAACGCTATCTGTATATCTTCCCCGAGTTCTGGCCTTTCGTTTACCGTGCCGATGCGGTATCCTCTCCTGCAACTATCGTCGACTCGATCGAAAGCTATAACGAGCTTGTCGCTTTCTATGAAAGATATAAGTCGGACTACGACTTTGAGGACGATTTTAAAAAGCACATCGGCTCTTTATATGACGAGCGAATGTTCGACGATTACGTTCTTTTAATGGTGCTCGCTCCTTGCGATGCCAACGGCAAGCCGCTTGAGGTCGGCGAGCTGTTCGTATATAACCTTGAGGTGTTCATTTCCGTGAATAACTCGTCAAAAGCCGTCGTATCGGATACCACGCCGAGCTATCTGTTGGTTACAGCCGTTTCAAAAAAAGATCTGCAGGGTGTGAATCTTTCAATGTTCAACATTTCATTTAATTGATGAAAAAAACACTTGCATTTTGTTTTTTGTTATGCTATAATACACGGTGTCGCTGTGCGGCATTTGAGTGATAAATCCATAGTACTACTGTCTGAACTGAGGATGATGGGCTACTATGTGTATCATATTACCAGTTCGGAAAGGAGGAAAATCGTAATGGCAAAGGAAGGAATCCATCCTAATTACGTTGCATCGACCATCACCTGTGCTTGCGGTAATGTTATCGAAACCAAGTCCACAAAGGGAAATATGAGAGTAGAAATCTGCTCCAAGTGCCACCCCTTCTACACAGGTAAGCAGAAGCTCGTTGATACCGGCGGACGTGTTGACCGCTTCAACAAGCGTTTCGGTCTCAAGAAGTAATAATCGCTTCAAAAACGAAAGAGGGCAACTTTGCCCTCTTTTTTCGTTCACTTTAGTTTTCGGGAGGTGCGCATAATGCCCTATAAGACCATATATAACCAAGCGAGCGACAGCTTTATCGTTGACAAATCCGAGTTTATCGGGCAGATATGCCCCGTTAAGACCAACGAGGAGGCAGTCGCATTCATCGAATCGGTGAAAGCGGAAAACCGCAAGGCTCGCCATAACTGCTATGCCTACGTTTTGCGGGATGAAAACATCACCCGATATTCAGACGACGGCGAACCCCAGGGCACCGCAGGTCCCCCGATTCTGGACGTGATCGTTAAAAACGGTCTGACGGACGTTTGCGTGGTCGTCACCCGATATTTCGGCGGAATACTTTTGGGCAAGGGCGGCTTAACAAGGGCTTATTCACAGGGCGCTGCGATTGCCGTCAACGCCGCAAAAATAATGAATATGTGCGAGGGATATGAGCTGACCGTAACGGTCGACTACTCGCTGTATGACAAAATAAACTATGTGCTCCCCGATTTTGAGATCAAGCTGCTTGATACCGACTACTCGGACGTTATTAAAATCAAGCTGCTGGTTCGTGAAGAAATGCTTGATCCCCTTGAAGCGAAGCTTGTTGACATCTCAAACGGCAAAATAAATATAGCAAAATCCGATAAATTATATGCTGATTTTGCGTGATAAATTGTGCAAACATACAAATCTCTGATTTTTCGATTTAAAAAAAGAGGAGATTTGTTGTTTTTTATGTATATAAAGGTGTTAACGGATTTAATAATCATATTTGAGAAAGGCAGGACACATTATGAGTGAAAATTTGACCCCCCGTGAATTTACGGAATTGACAGAAAAGAACGTTCTTTGCCCATATGCCTGCTTATCAAGCGAATCCAAGGGCAGAGAGCGTGAGGAAGAAAAATGTCCGCTTCGCACGGAATTCCAGCGTGACCGTGACAGGATCATTCACTGCAACGCCTTCGTTCGCTTAAAGCACAAAACTCAGGTATTTTTAAACCCTACGGGCGACCACTATCGCACAAGACTCACCCACACCCTTGAGGTCAGCCAGATCGCAAGAACGATCACCCGTGCTCTGCGCTTGAACGAAGATCTGGCAGAAGCCATCGCTTTGGGTCACGATTTGGGTCACACCCCCTTCGGCCACGCAGGCGAAGAGGTCTTGAACGCTGTTTCCTCCAAGGGATTTAAGCACTACCGCCAGAGCGTTAGAGTCGTTGAATGTATTGAAAAGGACGGCAAGGGTCTTAACCTCACCCACGAAGTCAAGGACGGAATACTCAAGCACACAGACTCCATTGCCGATACGAGAGAGGGATATATCGTTCGCCTGTCGGACGTCATCGCTTTTATCAACCACGACATTGAGGACGCTATCAGAGCAGGTGTCATTAAAAACGAGGATCTGCCGAAGTCTGCAATTGAAGTTTTGGGCAAGACCAAATCAGAAAGAATTACGACGCTTGTCAACTCGCTTATTTCAAACGGCGCCGAAACGATCCGCTATTCGGATGAGATCGGCAAGGCAAAGAAAGAGCTTGTTGATTATATGTACGAAAACGTATACCGCAACCCCGTCTGCAAATCGGAGGAAGCGAAGGCGAAGATGATGGTCGAAAAGCTATACTATCACTTCCTTGCAAATCCCGACAAGCTCCCCGACGACTACCTTGCGCTGGCTGATAAATTCGACAAGGAGACCGCCGTTTGCGACTACGTTGCAGGTATGACGGATAAATACTGCACCAACCTGTTTATGGAGCTGTACGTTCCCAAGGGCTGGCACATTTATTGATTTTTCAGTTTGACTGTATGAAAGGAGTGATATAAGTGGCTTTACCGTCGGATTTTTTGGATAGACTGCGAGATGCCAACCGCATTGACGACGTAATGCGTTCTTATGTCACCCTTAAACGCACCGGCAGAGATTATAAATGCCTCTGCCCATTCCACTCGGAAAAGACCCCTTCCTGCGCAGTACATCCCGATGACGGATATTTTTACTGCTTCGGTTGCGGAGCGGGCGGCGACGTCATCACCTTTACGATGAAGATTGAAAACCTCGATTATTTCGAGGCGGTCAAGCTTTTGGCGGACAGGTCGGGAATTGCGATGCCCGAGGACACTTATGACGACCGCGCGGCGCAGGAAAAGAAGCGGCTTCTGGAAATGAATCGGGTTGCCGCAAAATTCTTCTATTCAAACCTCAAGACCCCCGACGGCAAAGAGGGGCTTGAATATCTTATTAAAAAGCGCCGCCTGACACCCGATACCATCAAAAAATTCGGCTTGGGCGTTGCAACGAACCACTGGACAAGCCTGACAAACTATATGACGGGTCTGGGATATACCCACGCTGAGCTCGAGCGGGCAAGTTTGATTTCACGCAATCAGCAGGGGCGGTATTACGACTTTTTCGTCAACCGCATTATGTTCCCGATCTTTGACCTTCGTGGCAACGTTATCGCATTTTCGGGCAGATCTTTAGATGCCGACCCGAAGGGCGCAAAGTATAAAAACTCTAAAGAAACGGCAGTATATAAAAAGAGCCGCACGCTTTTTGCGATGAACTTTGCAAAAAATACGGCGGTGAAATCAAAACGGCTGATTTTATGCGAGGGCAACGTGGACGTAATCTCACTTCACCAAGCGGGATTTGAAGAAGCGGTTGCAACGTGCGGAACGGCGATAACTGCCGAGCACGCAAGGCTTATGAGCCAATATTGCGATGAAATATACATCTGCTACGATGCCGACGCCGCAGGACAAAAGGCGACCCAATCGGCGATATCTCTTCTTTCTGCCGCAGGGCTGACCTCGAAGGTAATCAAGATCAGCGGCGAGGGAATCAAGGACGTTGACGATTACATAAACAAGATGGGGCCTGCCAGATTCAAAATGCTGATGGAAGGCTCGGAGGGCGCAATCGTCTTTGAGCTGAATAAGTGCAAGCAGGGTCTCGACCTTGAGAGCGACTTGGGCAGAGTTGAATATATCAAACGGGCGGTGACCGTTCTTGCGGGAATCGAAAATCGGATCGAGAGGCAGATATATATTTCCCGTGTGGCAAATGAAATAAATGTCAAAACGGATATTCTGTCGGCTGAGGTGGACGCCGCCGTAAGAAAAACAGTCGCCGCAGACAGAAAAAAGCAGTGGCGACAGATTTCTTCTGGCACTTCGATGCGTGACGAGATCAACCCCGAAGCACAGAAGTTCCCAAAAGAAGCTAAAGCCGAGGAAGGAATTATCGCTTATATTCTGAAGCACCCCGATTCGGTCGCAAAGGTATATTCGCAGATTGCGGCGGAAAGATTCGTAACGGGGTTCAACCGTCGGGTATACGAGGTCTTGCTCGAAAAATCCCGTGAAATGACGGATATTACGCTGACGTCTTTAAGTCAGGAATTTTCCGAAGCCGAAATGGGCAGAATATCGGGAATACTTGCGAGATCTCGGGATATCATCATTGATGAGGATACCTTAAGAGAATATATTGACGTTTTACTGCACAGCAGAAAAGAAGCAAATAATGCCGGAGAAGATATGTCTGACGATGAGTTTTTGGCATATGTTACAAGGCTTAGCAAAGAAAAATAAAGTGACATAAACGGAGGCACGCAAAAAATGAGCGAAAAAAAGGTTACAATCGAAAGCTTGCTTGAAAGCGGAAAGGCAACGGGTAAGCTGACCACGAAGGCGATCACCGAAATTTTGGAGGATTCCGATTACGACGTCGAACAGCTTGACAGCTTTTATGAAGCTTGTGCGGCGAACGGCATCGAGATCATTGACGACATCGTTCCCGATACGGATTCCCTCGATCTTACCGACATAGAGGAAACGATCGATGCAGATTCGGACGCTGACGACGATTTCGATGCAGCGCTTGCGGACGGCGTTGCTATTGATGACCCTGTTAAGATCTACCTCAAGGAGATCGGACGTGTTCCCCTTCTGACTCAGGAAGAAGAGATCGAACTCGCCCAGAGAATGAAGGACGGCGATTCTGCGGCAAAGAAGCGTCTGGCAGAGGCAAACCTTCGTCTTGTCGTATCAATTGCAAAGAGATACGGCGGCAGAGGAATGAGCTTCCTCGATCTTATTCAGGAAGGTAACTTGGGTCTTATTAAAGCGGTTGAAAAGTTTGATTATACAAAGGGCTTCAAGTTCTCCACGTATGCTACGTGGTGGATCCGTCAGTCGATCACCCGTGCGATCGCAGATCAGGCAAGAACGATCCGTATTCCCGTTCATATGGTCGAGACCATCACCAAGGTAAAGAAGGTTTCAAGCCAGCTTTTGCACCAGAACGGCAGAGATCCCTCGGCAGACGAGATCGCTCAGGCTTTGGATATGCCTGTTGAAAGAGTCAGAGAGATCATGCGAATCGCTCAGGACCCTGTATCCTTGGAAACTCCTATCGGTGAGGAAGAGGACAGCCATCTCGGCGACTTCATCCCCGACGAGAACGCTCCCGAGCCGACCGAAGCAGCTTCTTTGGTGCTTTTGAAGGAGCAGATCAATCAGGTTCTTTCGACCCTGACCGAGCGTGAGGAAAAGGTTTTGCGCCTTCGTTTCGGCCTTGAGGACGGCAGAAGCCGCACCCTCGAAGAAGTCGGACAGATGTTCAACGTAACCCGTGAGCGTATCCGTCAGATCGAGGCAAAGGCTTTAAGAAAGCTCCGCCATCCAAACAGATCCAACAAGGTCAAGGATTTTATTGACTAAAACGTAAGTCCCCTGCTTTTTGAATGAGCGGGGGATTTTTTGTGCGTTGAGGCGGCGCCTTTGCGCCCGAAGGGCGCAAGCGCCCGCGCGCCCCTGCGGGGCGCACGGGCAAGCCGAGCCGCAGGCTCGGCGGGCGCCGCCGGAGTGGGGCGATGAACGAAGGCAGCCGCCGTCGGGCAGGTTGCGGCGACCTATGGGAGCCTGTGCCTGACCGGTGGCGGCGTAAATGGCGATTGACAGCGAACACTTTCAGATGTTATACTTTAGCAAAAGGAGTTGATAATATGTCAGAAGCGAGCAAAAGATTCTGTGAAAACTGCAAGATCTACGATACAAAAAGAAATGCCGGACTTGCCCAGCCTGATGATATCACTGCACATTTCGATATGATATATGCTGACCGAAATGATTATAACACTATTGATGTATACTATCCCGTTGGAACAAGCAGTAAGCTCCCCACAATTTTAAATGTTCACGGCGGAGGATATGTCTACGGCGATACGAGATTGTATCAGTATTATTGTATGAACCTCGCCCAACGTGGATTCGCAGTTGTCAACTTCAACTATCGTTTAGCACCCGATCATCAGTTCCCTGCCCCGCTTGAGGATATAAATGCGGCACTTGAGTGGATATGCAAAAATTCAGAGCAATACTATTTAGATACCGACAACGTATTTATCGTCGGCGACTCTGCCGGTGCACAACTCGCAAGCCAATATGGTGTGATATATTCAAATCCCGAATATGCCAAGCTTTTCGGAATTACACCGCCAGATGTAAAAGTTCGGGCTTTGGGTCTGAACTGCGGAATGTACGACTTGAAAACACTCTTGCCCGAGCTTGACTTGACTGATTTTAAGCTCACCGACTATTTCACACCCGAGTATTCACGCTTCGGAAAAATGCTTGACCCGCTTTCTTATATTGATGAAAATTACCCACCTGCGTTTTTACTTACAGCAGAAAACGATTTTTTAAAGCATCATTGCCGACCTATGGCGGAGCATATCAACTCGAAAGGTGCATACGCCGAGTGGAAGATATACGGAGACGAAAACTACGGCCACGTTTTCCACGTCAACATCAAAAAAGATCTGGCAAGAGTTGCAAATGATGAGCAATGCGACTTTTTCAAGCAATACATATTATGAACAAATCCCACCTGACGGTGGGATTCTTTTTTTGTGCGTTGAGGCGGCGCCTTTGCGCCCGAAGGGCGCAAGCGCCCGCGCGCCCCTGCGGGGCGCACGGGCAAGCCGAGCCGCAGGCTCGGCGGGCGCCGCCGGAGTGGGGCGATGAACGAAGGCAAAAAAGTCCCGCACGGTTAAGTGCGGGACAATTTTGGTTTATTATGTATTGAAGGTCATCTTATTTCTTCTTCTTGGAAAGAACGATAACAACTACAACTACGATAACTACAACTACAGCTACGATGCCGATGATAAGACCGGTGTTGCCGCCTTCGGAAGCGGGTTCATCATCAACAGGAGCATCAACAGGAGCATCAACAGTAGCATCGTCAGCAGGAGTATCCTCAACGACATCGTCAGCAGGAGCGTTAGCAGCTTCGATCATAGCGTTGATCTCATCAACGGTTGCCTGCAAAGCAGTTGCAAATTCGGTAGCCTTGGTGTAGCCTTCAGCTTCCTTGATTGCACGGTTGGTAGCCTTCTGAGCTTCAGAAGCAGCTTCTTCGAGGATAGCAACGTCGCCGTTAGCAGCGTTAGCAGATTCCAAAGCAGCAGCAACTCTGTCAGCGTATTCCTGAAGTTCAACAACGAGTGCTTCGTCTTCAGCAGCGTACTGAGCAAGGTATTCGTCCATAACGGTAGCGTCTACCAGGTTGTAAGCTACGAAAGTAACGGTTGTGGAAACGCTGTCGAGGTTCTTGAGGTATTCAGCAAGACCTGCAATGTCAAGACCGAGCTGGTTCATGATAGGATCTACGAGGTCGATAGCTGCGGAGTTACCGGACTGCCATCCGCCTTCTTCCTTGATCTGCCAAGTAGAGGAGAATTCGCCGCCGGGAACTACTACGTCAGCGTAGCCTTCAGCCTTAAGGGTAATGTCGGTGTAAGATACGGTGTACTTAGCGGAATCACCGGTGTCGCCTGTAACAGCGCCGTCGGGAAGCTTAAGCCAGCCGTTATCGTTGATCTGCATAGAGAATACAGGAGCAACGGTGTAATCAGCAGTGGTGGACTCGTCGTACATCATGGACATCTTGAGACCTTCCCAGTTGTATTCACCGGTGGTGTTCCAAGCGGTAGATGCGCCGCTGCCTACAGAAGCCCATCCTCCCCAGTCAGTTCTTCTCTGGGTGTAAAGCTGAACGTAGATGGAGTTGTTGATAACGTCAGTGTAGTTCTTGGGAGTAAGATCCATAGGCTTCTCTTCGGGGTCTACACGGGTATCTTCATGCTCACCTGCAAGGGTAAGGGTCCACCAGCAGTCATAATCAGCCTGACGGGTAGATCTCTGATATGCGTTATCAGCATCGCCGTTGCCGAGGATGTAAGTGGTGTGAGTTCTGGAACCGTCAGCACAGTAGTTGACCTGAACGGTGGTTTCGATCTGGTTATCTCTAACGTCGGTGATGGGCATTCTGTATTCAAGAGTGTAGCCGCCGTCAACAACGGTGATAACGTAATCGGTGCCTGCTTCGGGAACGGAGCCTGTATCAGCGCCAACGTTGCCGTCGTAGCAGAATCTGAGCTGAGTCTTGGAGTTGTCGGACATGTAGAAGATTTCTACGGAGTCCTGCTCATAGGTGTTAGCAGATGTGTTGTCCAATGTGGTGTCGAATACTTCTACGAACCAGTAAACGTATTCAGCATCGTTAACGATGTATGCGTTGCCGATAGGATCAGCAAGCACTTCATTTCCGCCGTTATTAGCACCCTTCTGAACGATAGGGAGAATAAGACCGGAAGCATAAACGTCGTCCTTAACGCCGTCGATAGTAGCAGTGCCTTCAACAGACTGATGTACGATATCAGCAGTCTTAGCACTAACCATTGTTGCCATGGAAAGAACCATTACCAAAGCAACGAGAATGCTTAAAAGCTTTTTCATATAAGTTAACCTCCAATTAAAATTTGGTAATTTAATTATACCACTAGTTCAGTCGACTTTCCATTAACAAAATCAACAATTAAATCAATTGAAATATGTGCATTATCACATTGCACTTTGTTGCATTATCTTAAATTTTACGATTCAAATGTGTTAAAACTAAACAAAAAAATCATTATTTGCAATATGAACGAAAGTCCGCAAAGCGCACAGCGCAACGTTTTTTCACGCTTTTCATATCAAAAAGCGCCCTTTGCAGCCCCGCTCGGCACCACCCGCCCACAGCCTCCCTCCGGTCGGCGCAGGGCGGCTGACGCCTCGCTCAAAATCAAAAGGGCAGACCCGCAAGTCCGCCCTTTTAAGTCAATATCCGACGTTTAGTACATCCCGCCCATTCCTGCGGCGCCGCCTGCAGGTGCGGGAGGGTTATCTTCCTTCTTGTTGCCGACAAGGCTCTCGGTGGTCAATACCATTGAAGCGGCGGAAGCGGCGTTCTGGAGCGCACTTCTCGTCACCTTCGTGGGGTCAACGATTCCGCTTGAGATCATATCGACGTATTCTTCCTTGTAAGCGTCGAAGCCGTATCCGACCTTATCGGCACGGCGGATGGAGTCGATGATAACGGAACCGTCAAGGCCTGCGTTGGTTGCGATCTGGCGAACGGGTTCTTCAAGCGCCTTCAAAACGATCTTGGCACCTGTCTTTTCATCGCCGTCGAGGGTGGGAATAAGCGCTTCAACTGCAGGAATCGCATTGATGAGTGCAGTTCCGCCGCCTGCAACGATACCCTCCTCAACTGCCGCCTTGGTTGCTGCCAAAGCATCCTCAACTCTGAGCTTCTTTTCCTTCATTTCAGCTTCGGTTGCAGCACCCACGCGCAAAACTGCAACGCCGCCTGCAAGCTTGGCAAGTCTTTCCTGAAGCTTTTCACGGTCGTAGTCTGAAGTTGTAACTTCAATTTCATTGCGGATCTGTGCAACTCTTGCCTTGATCTCTTCGGCTTCGCCTGCGCCGTCAACGATGATGGTGTTCTCCTTCTGAACGACGACCTGTCTTGCACGGCCGAGGTCATTGATGGTGGTGTCCTTGAGCTCGTAGCCAAGCTCTTCGGAGATGACGTCGGTGCCCGTGAGGGTCGCAATGTCACGGAGCATTTCCTTTCTTCTGTCGCCGAAGCCGGGTGCCTTAACTGCAACGCAGGTGAAGGTGCCTCTGAGCTTGTTGATTAAAATGGTGGAAAGAGCTTCGCCTTCGAGGTCTTCTGCGATGATGAGAAGTTTTCTGCCTGTCTTGACAATGTCTTCAAGCAAGGGCAGAATCTCCTGAATGTTGGAGATCTTCTTGTCGGTCACGAGGATGTATGCGTCATCCAGAACAGCTTCCATCTTATCGGTGTCGGTGACCATATAGGGAGTGATGTAACCACGGTCAAACTGCATACCCTCAACAACTTCGCTGTAAGTTTCAGCGGTCTTGGATTCTTCGATCGTGATAACGCCGTCAGAAGTGACCTTTTCCATCGCTTCGGCAATCAGCTTTCCAACTGCTTCGTCGCCTGAGGAAACGGTTGCAACTCTCTCGATATCGGCTGTGCCGGAAACGGGCTGAGAATTTGCCATAACTGCCGAAACTGCCGAATCAACAGCCTTCTGGATACCCTTTCTTAAAACGACGGGGTTTGCGCCTGCAGCGAGGTTCTTCATACCCTCTCTGATGAGTGCCTGAGCCAAAAGGGTTGCGGTGGTGGTGCCGTCGCCTGCGGCGTCGTTGGTCTTGGTGGCAACTTCTCGGATGAGCTGTGCGCCCATATTCTCGAAGGTGTCCTCAAGCTCGATCTCCTTGGCGATGGTCACGCCGTCGTTGGTGATAAGCGGCAGACCGTAGGTGCGGTCCAAAACGACGTTTCTGCCCTTGGGGCCGAGGGTTATTTTAACTGTGTCGGCAAGCTTGTCAATACCTGCCTGCAAAGCCTTTCTGGCTTCATCTCCGTAAAGGATCTCTTTTGCCATAGTGTATTCTCTCCTTTATAAAAATATTGGTTGATTGATGTGAGTTAGCGAGGGGCGTCTGGCGGATTGCGTTGCCGTCAGGCAACTGTATCCGACAGGTGCCCCGAACGGTCGGGGCTGTCAGTCTCAAATGCTTGGGCACTAACTTTTACTGAGCAATCGCCAAAATATCGCCCATATTTACGATGATGTATTCCTGTCCGTCGAGCTTGACTTCGGTGCCTGCATATTTGCTCAAAAGCA
>CAYWXA010000016.1:1924-7180 GCA_964462175.1 uncultured Oscillospiraceae bacterium | reverse complement strand
ATGTATTCCTGTCCGTCGAGCTTGACTTCGGTGCCTGCATATTTGCTCAAAAGCACCTTGTCGCCGACGTTTACCTTCATAACGGTGGTCTTGCCCTCTCTTTCGCTTCCGTCGCCGACTGCAACGACCTCTGCAAGCTGGGGCTTTTCCTTTGCGGAACCGGTCAGAATGATTCCGCTCTTGGTGGTTTCTTCAACTTCAACCATTTTTACAACTACTCTGTCGAAAAGCGGTTTTAATGTCATGGTGTTTGCCTCCTTATAATAAATGAATGTATATTTTCGTATGTTTTAGCACTCTCAGTTTCCGAGTGCTAAATATATTATAGCATCCATTTCTGACAAATCAAGTGATATTTGACGAAAATTTCAATTTTTTTAAAATCTGCACATTTAGTTCACAAATCATACAACTTTCTTGGCTGTTTAACCAACTTTTGTCTGCTGCATCAACCGATTCATATCAGCCGTCGCAAAACACCCCTCCGCCCGAAACCGCAACGGTCGCATTGCCACCTGCTCGCACAGCCCCTTCGGGGCACGCTTCGCAGACGGCGCTCCCTCGACCGAGTTCACACTTTTGTAAACATTCCGAAATAAATAGTGCCGTACCCCTTGCAACGGGAACGATTTTATAATATAATAATGATGTGTTACTATCTTTATGATAAGGAGTGATTTGATGCCGCAGGGAAAAGTTTTGATAATCGACCCCGACAAGAACATCTGTGAGCTTTTGAGGATATACCTCGAAAGAGAAGGCTACAATGTCATCACCTCGAACGACGGTGAGGAAGGTCTGCTTAAATTTTCCGCATTAAAACCGGATATAGTTCTTTTGGAAGTTTCCCTCCCCGGTGTGGACGGCTGGCAGATCTGCCGTGAGATCAGGAAAAAATCAAACATTCCTCTCATATATATAACTGCAAAGTCGGAAGTATTCGATAAAGTTCTGGGACTTGAGCTGGGCGCCGACGATTACGTCACCAAACCCTTCGATAACAAGGAGCTCGTGGCTCGAATCAAGGCGGTCTGCCGAAGAACGAATCTTGCAAAAGAGGACAGCGCCGTTAAAGAAGTTCATTTTGACGGACTTGACCTGAATATGACCAGATATGAGCTTAAGATCAGGGGCAAGATCGTCGATGCTCCGCCGAAGGAATTGGAGCTTTTGTATCACCTTGCTTCTCACCCCAATATAGTTTTCAACCGTGACCAGCTTCTGGACGAGGTCTGGGGATTTGAATACTACGGCGGTTCAAGAACTATAGACGTACATATTAAAAGACTCAGACAAAAGCTGGACGGAGTTTCCCCGAAGTGGATACTCAGAACAGTCTGGAGCGTAGGATATAAGTTTGAAGTTAACGACGGCGAGGAGCCGGCATAAGCAAGAAAGGACACGGTTATGAAAGATTTTTTTGATGAAGATTTCCCTTTGAGCGCAAAGCAGGAGGAAGAATATAAAAAGCGTCTGGAGAAGCTTGAGGCTCAGGAGAACCAAGAGCAGGAGGCTTTTGACGCTTTTGAAGATGACGTTGAAGTTTCGGCACCCGTTGATGAGGAATTCTCTGCGCCCGAGGAAGTCGGATTTGCAGAGGACGACGAGCCTTTCGAGGTATACTATGCGGGTATGAGCGAAACTGAGGAGATTTTCGATTCTCTTAATTCGGAAGAACCCGAAGAACAAGAAGAATCTATCTGTGAACCGGAAGAGTGTGAAGAACCGAAAGAGATCATTGAGCACGACCCCATTGATTCGGCGCCCATCTTCTCTCTGGAGCTTGACGAGCCTTTGGACGACGGTTTCTTGCCCGATGCTCCGATAGTCATTCCGGAACAGATCCCCGATGAAGATTCAGAAGATACGTTGGACGATCTGAGCGAAGAGCTTCGCTCGCTCACCGAAAAGCTTGACAGTATGGAACGTGCCGTCAATGCAATGAATGCGCCTGCAGGCGAAACGGACGATGAGGATATTCCGGAAAGCTTCTCATATGAATATGACGACAGATTCTTTGCGGAAGAGGAGACCACCGCATATAAGCACCCTGAACTTATGAAAAAGCCTGCGGCAAAGACCGTTGCGAAATCAAAAAAGGCAAGCGGTGACCTCACCATCAGCCTCAAGACGCTGGCAAAGGTCGGCGCAGTCGTTGCAGGCACGGTCGTTGCGGCAAAGCTTTTGTCGGACGATAAGAAAAAGTAATATTACGTATACCTTTATTAAGAAAGCGATTTTTTATGGAAAACCTTGAAAAGAATTTACTTGAAAACAGCGAAGCTACCGCAACCGAAGCGGCAGCCGAGCAGAATATGACCCCCGTTGAAGAAGCCGAAGCTTTGGAAGAAGCAGCGGTTAACGAAGCAGTAGCGCCCGCAGAGGACACCCCCGCAGAAGAAGTGCCCGCAGAGGAAACTGTTCCCGTAGAGGAGCCGAAAGTCGAAGAAGAATCGGCAGTTTCCGCGATAGAGGAGCTTCGTGCGCTCGCCGCAGCTGAGGCGGAACAGTGGGACTATATGCCCAAAGCCGTAGGCAAGCTTAAAAAGCGAAGCCATCCTTACGTCCGTGCGTTTATTACGTTGTTTATCGTTTTCGTAATAGTATTTTTCGTTACGGCAGGATCTGTTTTCGGAAAAGGCTGGATGTTCAACCGCTTCGGCAACGGCAACGACAACAAAATGAACTTCACCTTCCCCATTGCCGAGCTTCCCGAGCTTGAAGCGAAATACTATCAGGAGGACGGCAGATATACCCCCGAGGGTGTTGCAAAAGCCGTATTGCCCTCTATCGTAACCGTTGAGGTCTTTATTGAGGGTTCTCCCCTCGCCGCATATTCTCAAGGCTCAGGCGTGATAATGTCGAGTGACGGATATATCATCACCAACGCCCACGTCATTGAGGACGCTTCTTTGGCAATACTCGTCAGACTTTACGACGGCACCGAATATGACGCCACTGTCGTCGGAAGTGACAAAAAGAGCGACTTGGCGGTAATTAAAATTCAGGCGCAGGACCTGCAGGCGGCGCAGTTCGGTGATTCCGATGCTTTGGTATTGGGCGAGCAGGTAATTGCGCTCGGTTCCCCTGCGGGACTTGAAGGCACCGTGACGATGGGTATCGTTTCGGGACTTGACCGAATGATCAGAGTTGACAGCGACAACATTGATATGTCCTGCATACAGATCGACGCCGCAATTAACCCGGGTAACTCGGGCGGTGCGCTGGTGAATATGTGGGGACAGGTGGTGGGGATCACCTCCTCCAAAATGGACTCCATTGAATTTGACAATATCGGTTTTGCCATCGAGATATCGGGAGCGGCTCCGATAATTGAACAGCTCATTGAAAACGGCTACGTTTTGGGCAGACCCAAGATCGGTATCTCCTTCTATGAAGTTTCCGACGCTTACGGCGCTATGTACGATATGCCCGGCGGACTTTATATCGCTGAGATCGACCCCGACTGTGACATTTCAAACACCGAACTGATGGTTGAGGACATCATCATCAAGATGAACGGTATCGACGTGAGAAGCGCATCTGACGTTTACGCCATTATTCTTGAGCTTGAGCCGGGAGATATGATGACCGCAACGGTATTGCGTATTTTGCCCAACGGCAACTACGACGAATTCGAGATAGAATTTATGCTGATGGAGGATGACTCTGCATTCGTTTCGGCAGATGACGAAGCAGCCGAGGAAGAAGCTCCTTTGGAATAAACGAATAGATCTTACCGCCTCCGAAGGATCTCCCTTCGGGGGCTATTTTGCATATCCGAGTGCATTCTCCTTTGGAGAATGCACAATGAATTGCAACTTCGTTGCATGAATAGAACGCTTCGCCTTCATGAATTTTCCTGCAGAAATGAATTGTGCCTAACGGCACATTTGGTTGCAATTCAATTCATGTGAGCGAAATTGCTTCGCAATTTCGGGAGGTATTCATGAGGAGATTTATCTCGTCAATTCATGATGCGTAAGCATCAATTCATTAAATAATAAAACAAGAGCAAGAATTAAGGAAAAATCCCTTGACTCTTGCTCTTTAATATAGCTATTACAACAACCTGATCTTTTTCTTGATGACCGCTTTTTCTCTTATCTTCTCCAAGCGCTCGTCGATCTGCGACTCGACCATTAAGGGTGTGATGAACGCAAGCTCGTTATCCGCACGGTATTTTCTCGGAATGAAGTCGACGTATCCGAACAAGCCTGTGATAAATTCCTTGAGGGTGTCTGCGTTTTCGCAGTGGATTCTCACGTATACTCTGACGCTTGCCGATTTATAATGCTTGATAAAATCTCTGTTCTGAGAATCTTCCCAGTTGAGCGAGATCATTTCCCTGCCCTCGTTCTTAACGGCATCCAGAACGTCCGCAACAACCGCAGAGGCTGTCGGGAACTTGCCTGCGCCCTTGCCATAGAACAGCGCATCGCCCAAAGCGTCGCCCGTTACCATAATTCCGTTGAAAACGTCGTTGACTGTTGAAAGCGGATTGTTTACAGGCACGAGTCTTGGGCAAACGGTTGCAACCAAGCCCTCGCCCGTATCTTCGATCATACCGATGAGCTTGATGGCGTATCCTGCATTTTCGGCGTATTCCACGTCGTCAAGGGTCAGATCTCTGATGCCCGAGCGGTGGATATATTCGGGATAGATATGCTTGCCGAATACGAGCGAGCCCAATATGCAAAGCTTTCTGCAGGGGTCGTGTCCGTCGATATCTGCTGTCGGGTCTTTTTCTGCATAGCCCAGCTCCTGCGCCATTTGGAGCGCCTCAGCGAAGGAAAGCTGATCGAATATCATCTTTGAGAGGATGAAGTTGGTGGTGCCGTTGAGTATTCCCGCAATTTTTTCAATTCTGTTTGCGGCAAGGCACTGGTGAAGCGGTCGGATGATCGGAATTCCGCCGCCGACAGAGGCTTCAAACAGATAGTGGCATCCCTTTTCCTTGGCTATAGCCAAAAGCTCAGCGCCGTGATATGCAACCAACTCCTTATTGGATGTTACAACGCTTTTTCCCTTTTCGAGCAAACGCTTTGTATAGTCATAAGCAAAGGTCTTTCCGCCCATAAGCTCGCAGACCACGCTTATTTCATCGTCGTTCAAAATATCCTCAAAATTCTTGGTCAGCTTGTCAGCATAAGGGCTGTCGGGGAAATCCCGAAGGTCGAGAATATATTTAACGTCAAGCTCTCTTCCACATCTTGCCTCCAAAAGCTCCTTGTTTTTATATATAAGTTCAACGGT
>CAYWXA010000016.1:0-1824 GCA_964462175.1 uncultured Oscillospiraceae bacterium | reverse complement strand
AGTTTTTTCGCTTCGAGCACTTTAAGTATTACCTCGGGCAAAACATCTGCCGAAACAATTACAAAACGATCTTTTGACACCTGTTTTCTCCTCTTTGAGTATTTGTCACAAATACAGTTGTATTCGCTATGAATACAATTATACAATGAACGGCAAATATTGTCAACAAGCGGATAAACAAAAAGCGCCCAACAATGGAGCGCTTGGTTTGTTCAATCTGTCGAACTTTCGAGCGTGATGAAGATCACTTCGGGGGGATTGTTAAGGCGAATGGGCATCAGCGAGTTGCCTAAGCCTCGGGAAATAATCAGCTTTATGCCGTCAATATCGTGCATACCCTCGGTATATTTCGGGAAGAAGCCTTCGTCGGGCGCAATCAGACCGCCAACGAAGGGAATTCTGAACTGACCGCCGTGAGCGTGACCCGACAGAACAAGGTCTGCGCCCGTCGCTTTGAACAGCTCAAAGCAGGTCGGGCGGTGATATAAAAGGACATTCAGCTTGTCCTTGCGGTCAAATATATCGTAGTCGTTGTCGGCGTTTTCGTATTTGTTGAAGAAGCCGCCGACGTGAATACTTTCGTTTTCTTTGAAAACACTCACCGATCCGCCGTCCAAAAGCGTTACGCCCATCTCCTCCAAAGATGAGTAGATATAAGCCTGCTCCTCGGCGGTGAAGCGTTCCTCGTGGTTGCCGCAAACGTAATATACGGGAGCGATCTCTACGCACTTTGAAACAAAATCCAGAGCCGATTCAATATCGGTGTGCCTCGAATCAATAAGGTCACCCGTGATGGCAATGATATCTGGGCTTTCCTTTTCGATAACATTCAAAAGACGAATATTATCCTTGCCGAATTCGTAGTTGTGAAGGTCGCTCAGGTGGCATATCTTGAAGCCGTTGAAGGCGGAACTGACCTTGGGCGATGAGAAGGTGTAATATGATTTTGTCAGCCACTCACGCTGGGCGATGCAATAACCTGCAAAGCAGCCGAGGAGCAGAGCGGCGGCAATGGCAAATTTTAAGGGTCGTTTGAGTTTCATTCGGTCTTCTCCGTTAAATTCATAAAAGATACTGCAACAATCATAACACAAACCGATGAATTTTTCAACTTGAATATTTATCTATTGCAATTTTTGTCGATGAGTGGTAAAATGTATATAATAATGAAGCATAAAGGAGAGATACCATGGCTAACATCACAATTTTTGAGCACCCGCTCATTAAGCACAAGATTTCCCTTTTAAGAGATAAGAACACCGGCACCAAGGACTTCAGAGTTTTGATTGAAGAGATCGCAACCCTTATGGGTTATGAAGCGTTAAGAGATCTCCCTCTTGAAAACGTCGAGGTTGAGACCCCCATCTGCAAAGCAAGCGTTCCTATGGTTGCAGGCAAGAAATTGGCGATCGTTCCGATTTTGCGTGCAGGCTTGGGAATGGTAAACGGCATTTTGGCTCTCGTCCCCTCCGCAAAGGTCGGACACATCGGTATGTACCGTGACGAGGTCACCCACATTCCTCACGAATACTACTGCAAGCTTCCCGACAGCTTGGAGGAAAGAACAATCATCGTTTTGGACCCCATGCTTGCAACGGGCGGCTCGGCAGTTGACTCGATCTCCCTTATTAAGCAGCGGGGCGGCAAGAACATTAAGTTTATGTCTATCATTGCAGCTCCCGAAGGACTCAAGGCACTCAGCGAAGCGCATCCCGACGTTGAGATCTATTGCGGAAACCTTGACGAAAGGCTCAATGAAAACTGCTATATCGTTCCCGGTCTGGGCGATGCAGGCGACAGAATCTTCGGCACGAAGTAATATTT
>CAYWXA010000015.1:0-24228 GCA_964462175.1 uncultured Oscillospiraceae bacterium | reverse complement strand
TGCCGACCCTTCCTACTTCCGTTCTCTCTTGTCGTCTTGTGGTTTTCCCCTTTGAAAGAGCAAATGCCGAGAGGTTTTGTTCACCAATGAAAAACAGCCGGCTTTTCGCCGACTGCTTTTCGAGGGGAAATTTGAAAACACAACATTAGTTGTAGGGGATGGTAAGATTATTCGCTCTGCGTTGCTTCGTCAAGAACCACGTCGATGTCAATGCTCTTGCCGTCACGGTAGATGGTCAAGGTCAGAGTGTCGCCTGCGGAGTAACGGTTTTTGATCTCGTTGAGCTCGTCCATACAGGTTATGGTCTCGCCTGCCGCACCGATAACGATGTCACCTGCCTTGATTCCTGCCTTTTCGGCGCCCGAATCGGGATTGATGAATCTGACGTATACGCCCTCGGGGAGTCTGTAATACATACTCATAATGGGGGTGATATCCTCGCCCGAAATGCCGATCATCGGTCTGCCGGTGACGTAACCGTGAGTCATAAGGTCGTTTATGATGGGCAAAGCTTCATCGATCGGAATTGCAAAGCCCAAGCCCTCGCCGTAAAGAGAAGCCACCTTTGCGGAAGTGATTCCGATGACTCTGCCGTAAGCGTCGATGAGCGGGCCGCCCGAGTTACCGCTGTTGATGGAGGCGTTGGTCTGAATGAGGTTCATCGTGTTCTCACCGATGGTGAGAGTTCTGTTAAGACCCGAAATGATACCGTCGGTGATGGTGCCGTAAAGGTCAAAGCCCAAGGGGTTGCCGATGGCAACGACCAGCTCGCCGATGCGAAGCTCGTCCGAAATGCCGAATTCGCAGGCAACGAGACCCTCCGCCTCGATCTTGAGAACTGCAAGGTCTGTCTGCGTGTCGTATCCGACGACGGAAGCCTGATACTGCTCCGAGTTGCTGTCAACGATCATTACGCTCTTTGCATCTTCAATGACGTGAGCGTTGGTGATGATATATCCGTCAGAGCTGATGATGATACCCGTGCCCGTTGCGGTTCCGCCGTTCAGGGTACAGCTTACGCCTACGACGGAAGGCGATACCTTGTCGTAGATGTCGGGAATGCTCAAAGCATCCTCGGGTGCGGCAAGCTGACTGAGCGTGGGATATTCTCTGCCGACCGTGCTATTGACGCTTGCGTTTGCGTTCGCTTCGTCGGTCTCGGTTTCCGAAACCTGAGGGTCATTCTCGCCGGGAATATCAACGCCGGGGAGATTCTGGTGGGGGTCTCTTCCCTCGCCGTCGGGTTTATCCATCGGTACCATATCCTGCTGAATATCAAAATTAAGGTTTACGCCGTTGCTTTCAAGAATGAAGGAATAAACGGATACGGTAACGACCACTACCACGAAGACGCTCAAAAGAGCTGCAACCACTCCGAGTATCACTCTGCCGGCATTCGTCTGCTTCTTTGCGGGAACGTCGGGGGTATATACGTATTCGTTCGTGTATTGTGTATGTGCATACGAAGGGGCAGGCTCCGGCTCGACAACGTGAACGGGTTCGGAAACCGGCTCCTCATGGGGTTCCTGTGCGGGAATATCCTCGATTATCTGTGCGTCAACGATCTTCGGCTCGGAAGCTTCGGCGGGCTGCACGGAGCTTTCGGAATTCTCGTTACCGTTATTCAAAATTTCAAAATCTGACATAATAGCCTCCAAAAACAGAGTGATGATTTGTAACAGACCGAGGGGCAATGTGTTACAAAAAGTTTCCGATGTGTCTCGGAATTCAAGTATCATTATAACCGCATATGTGTAAACTGTATGAAAATGAACGGAATTTTTAATATCAAGTTTTTTCACCGCCGCCACTCCTTGATAATTGAAAGGGAGTGTGGTATAATATTGAAGAATTTACAAAAAATTACCACGAAGGAGGTCGGGATATGGTATACACGGATATGTTGTTTCTTTTTGCGTTTTTGCCGATCGTGACCGTGATAATGATGGTGCTGAGCGAACCGTGGGAAAAGAATCTTGCGGCAATAATTGCGTCGCTCGTGCTTATCGTCTGGGCAAGACCTATATATTATATCCTGATAATTCTCCCCGTGGCGGTAGTATATTTTGCCGCACGGCTTTATGAAAAGACCAAAAACCGATTCGTTTATATCTCCTCGCTGGTGATATCGGTTGCGTTCGGAGGCGGTCTTGCGCTTGCCTGCAGCACCGATAACAGCTTGAAGGGCGCCGTTTCGGCAGTCGGTTTTTTGCTGTTTGCATTAAGGTCGTTTACGTATCTTGACGACGTAAGACGGGGCGCTCCTGCAGAAAAAGATCTCACGGCGCTCGGCGCTTACCTGATATCGTACGAGTTCATTCTGATATCGCCCGTAAAAAGCTACAGCGAGCTGTGCTGTGCGCTCAAGGAGAGAAGATTCAAGCTTTCAAACCTTGCCACGGGAATGAGGAACTTCGTTTTCGGGCTTTCAAAGGTTGCAATTCTGGGCCTTTCGTTTGACAGAGTAAGGCTTGCGGCACTTGATTCGGAAGCAACTCCCTGGGTCAATGCGATCATCGGCCTTTTGGCGGCGATCATTGAAGCGTATATCGTTCTTGACGGCTATACTCAGATGTCCGGCGGACTTGCGACAGCAAACGGCGTAGCCGTTCTTCCGACGGGAGTCGGCATAAGACCCAGAGCGAGCATACTAAGACACGTCGGTGACGTATATGAAGGCTTCGGGGAAAGCATAAGCAGATATTTCGGCGGCAGCGTAAAGGCAAATCTTTTCGGGCTGGCGGTGTCGTCGTTGCTTGCAGGTGCGGCAATTGCGCTCGAAAGCGGAGCCGTTGCGTTTGTCGGAATAATAACGGCGGGACTGATTATTTGTGCGGCGCCTTCCGCAGACGAAGAAAGCGGAACCAACGCCGGCGTGTTCGAATGTATTATCAGCGTGATATTGACTGCGGCGGGATTTTTGCTTTTGGCAAACGGTTCTGCATCGGGCGTTGCAGGCTGGTTTGCATCCTTGAATCCCAACAACCATGAATTTGACATATCCTACGCTTTATACGATGAGCTGACGAGGGCGATCCCCTGGTTAGTCATCGGCGTTGTAAGCATCACTCCGTTGCCTGATATGTTTGCAGGAATATTCCGTGCAAGAATGTCGGAAAACGAAAAGTTTTACTCAGTTGCAAGAGCCGCAGGAACCTGCGTTTGCGTTGCGCTGCTGGTCATCAGCGTTATTGCGCTGGTAAGCGCAGGAAGATAAAAACTTCCGGCGCCGCCGCAGAAGGACGGTGCGTTGATATGAATTTCATAAGACGTCCGACTTTTGCGTGGGCGTCAGCACGCCGCCCTTCGGGCGGCGGCCCGCCTTGCCCGCAGGGCAAGGCGAAAGCTCGCGCGAAGCGCGAGCGGCTGACGCCGTGGCATACCCCGAGTGCGGCGGCTGTTAAATAAACGAGCTTTTTGCCCGCCCGATCGGGCAAAACCACCCTGCCGAAAGGAGATGAACGTTTTGGCAAAGAAGAAAAAGAATAAGACTAAGCTCCCTCGCCCCGAAACGCTCATCGCGCGTGAAGTTCCCGCAAAGGAGATTCCCACCTTTGAGATCGGCAAAAAGGGCGACGAGTTTGATAGGATGTATACCCGTGCCGTCAGAGAAAAGACCGCAGATGCCGACAGACTTTTGAAGGATCTATCCAGAGAATCGAAGGCTGACAAATTCAATTTCCTCGATGCAATACTGCCTCTGCTTTTGATCGTTTTTGCCGCTCTGACCTTCGGCGTTGTATCAAGAGGGGATATCGAGGAGATGTTCACAGTCAGCTTCAGCAAAGAAACTCTGCTTGACGGCAGTTATACCGCACAGCTTGACAGAATATATAACGACACCCTGCCCTTCGGTGAGGAAATAGCGTATATCGGTTCATTCTTCGGCTTCGGCGAACAGCAAAAGCCTACGCCCGACGAGGAAGAGCTTCCCGAAATTCCGCCCGAGGAGGAAGATCCCGTCGTGAGCGAGCCGATCGTGACCGAGCCTGCTGTCACAACCCCGCCCGAAACTGCTACGACAACCGAGCCCACCACCGAGCCGGAGCCTGCGGTGACCGAGCCTTTGACCTATATGATGGAAACTAACGCCAAGGTCAACGTCCGCACCGAGCCGAGCGCCGATGCAGAGCGTTTGGGTCGATTTGAAAAGGGCGAGCTTGTCGAAGTGCTGGAAATTCTGGAGAACGGCTGGGCGAAGATCCTTTACGGCGACGGCTATGCATACGTATTTGCCGAATATCTTTCGGCAGTGGACGGAGCCGAGCCTCCGACAGTTACCGAAACGACTGCCGCAGAAAGCGAAGTTGTTCCCGATGACACCGAAGAAATCGGTGACGATGTCGAATATGAAATCACGGTGATGTACGCCACTTCGACGGTCAACATCCGCCTTGAGCCTTCAACCGACTCGGCGATCTTGGGTTACTTTATCATAAACGAAGCCGTTGACGTTGTTGAGATGCGTTCGGACGGCTGGGCAAAGATCCTTTATAACGGTATGACTGCATACGTATATTCGGAATATTTAGATACCGAGCCGGTCGTGACCACCGTCGAGGAAGAAGACGAACCGGAAGTGACTGAGGCTTCGGATGAAACGACCTCTGAGGAGACCGAGGTATCCGAGGATGCCGAACAAATGCAAACCGATGACACCGAGGAAACGTCAAACGGGGAATCGGAAATCGGAGAAGAACCGAATGAATAAGGCTTTTGAATATTCCGACGGCTCAAAGCGGTTTCACACGCTTGATTGGGAGCTGAAAAAGCTTTTTGGCAAAAAGGTCGTAAAAATTCCGCTGGATTTAGGTCTGGGATGCCCCAACCGTGACGGCACCAAAGGCGTTGGCGGCTGCACCTTCTGCTCGGAATTTCGTTCGGGCGAGTTTTCGGGAGATATGCGCCTAAGCTTGGCGGAGCAGTTCAATGAAACGAAAAAGCTCTATTCCAAATGGCCCGATGCGCTCTATATCGCATATTTTCAAGCGGGCACGAACACGTACGCCCCTGCAGATAAGCTGAAAAAGCTGTTTGACGAAGCGCTCGCATTGCCCGACGTCGTAGGCTTGTCCATATCCACCCGACCCGATTGCATCAGCGACGAGATCGCAGATATGCTGGCGGAGCTGTCACAAAAGACGTATCTGACAGTGGAGTTGGGTCTGCAGTCGTCAAAAAACGAGACCCTTCTGCGTATCAACCGAGGACACACCTTTGAGGAATTCCTTGAAGGATATGAAAAGCTGACGAGCCGAGGTGTTAAGGTTTGCATCCATATAATCAACGGTCTGCCGGGCGAAACAAAGGCGGATATGCTTGAAACTGCCGAAAAGGTTGCATCCCTTTCGCCGTATGAGATCAAAATTCACCTTTTGCACGTCATTTCGGGCACGAAAACGGCGCTTGAATTTGCCGCAGGCGAGTTTGAAACGATGAGTTTTGAGGATTACGTGAACATCGTATGCGACCAGCTTGAGTTGCTTCCGCCCGAAACGGTCGTGGCAAGGCTTACGGGTGACGGCGACAGAAAAACGCTCGTTGCGCCTTTGTGGAGCTGTGACAAGCGCCGAGTTTTAAACGAAATTGATAAAGAGCTGCGAAGAAGAGATTCTCAGCAGGGTAAGAACCGTCCTTGACAGGGCGGTTTTTTGTTGATGAAGCTTCTTCTACGGGGAGAGGCTGAACGGCGGGGCGGAGGCCGTTGCGAGCCGCAGGCGAGCAATGGAGGGGACCCGCATCCGATGCTTGCAGGCAAACGGGCGGAGCGCCGTCTGCGAAGCGTGC
Organism: uncultured Oscillospiraceae bacterium; assembly: GCA_964462175.1. GTDB lineage: Bacteria > Bacillota > Clostridia > Oscillospirales > Ruminococcaceae > Faeciplasma. Next base: position 18,441 of record CAYWXA010000015.1, on the reverse strand, counting down.
CCCCGAAGGCGGGCGTGCGAGCAGGTGGCGCGGAGCGATGGTTTGTGCGTACCATACCGCTCGCCACGGCACGCCACATGCGACGCCCCTTCGGCGCATCGCAGTGTCTGCCACGGCTCGCTTCGCCCTTTGTGCAAAACCTCAGAAAAGGTCAAGCTTTGTTGTGGAAAATGACCGATGCGATTAGGAAAAGATAATCAAGATGTGCGAAATGGTCAATGTTTGAATATTGAAAACGCAAGAATTCAATGTTATAATGTAAACAGCTATTTGGAACATAGACTGCTCTTTGACGGGCGACTTTTTGAAAGGAGAATTATGCATGAAAAAAATAATTGCTGTTTTCTTGGCTCTTTTAATGATTTTTGCACTTGTCGGCTGCGGAAAGACCAAGAGAGAAATCGTTCACATCACACTTTCCACCGAAGACTCCGAAGCTATTTTGGCTGCTGCGGGCATCAGACTTCCCGACGTTGAAGTTGCAAAGGGCGCCAACTCTACGGTCAAGTGGTTTGCGTGGTATGATCCCTTCCACAACTACGATGAAGCGGAGATCGTTAACACCGGCTTCTTCACCTTCACCGAAAAGTACGGCGGGGAGATCGAATGGATCGAAACCGACTACTTTGACAGAAACGACGACCTTGCAAACCTCGTTTTGGCGGGAACCTCTCCCGACTTCGCCCCTGCCGGTTACGGCGCAACTGCGACCTTCCCGCTCGATTGCATCAAGGGCATGTATGTTCCTGTTGACGATTACATTGACTACACCGATCCCCTTTGGGCAGGCGTACCGATGGCTGACTACTATAACCTCGGCGGTCAGCATTGGGCGATCGTTACCACCATCGACCCCTCAAACGTCGTTGCATACAACAGACGTGTAATGGAAGAATGGGGCTTTGACGATCCTGCCGAGCTTTATTACAATAACGAGTGGACTTGGGACGTCTTCTATGAGATGTGCATGGACTTCTCCGACGGCGATGAAAACCGTTACGCTTTGGACGGTTACGCTTATAACGGCGGCTTCATCGAATCGACCGGTCAGATGATCCTCTGCAAGGACGAAAACGGAATGTTCTATTCCAACATCGACTCTCCCGCTATTGAGAGAGCTCAGAATCTTCTTTACGATCTGGTCAAGAATGACTGTACTTATCACGAGGGCACCAACCGCTGGGCGCTCCGTGGCAACGGAACCTTCGGCTCCGGTCTGAAGGAGGGTCTGTGCCTGTTCTACGTTATCGGCACCAGCTTCTTTACCGGCACCGTTGAAGAGATCTCTGCGATCTGGGGCGACGTCACTCAGGGCGAGCTTATGTTTGCTCCCTTGCCCAGAGATGATGACGGCGACGGCAACTACTATATGGCTTCCGGCCCCGTCGGCTATATGCTGGTAAGCGGCGGCACGAACCACGACGGCGCTGCGCTTTTGGCATCCTGTGAGAGATTCAAGATCATCGACCCCACCGTTATCTCCATCGACCGCAAGCAGCTCGAGGAGACCTACCTCTGGACCGAAGAAATGCTTGAAATGTATGACGAACAGTTCGAGATCGCTGAAAGAACTCCCGTCGTCAACTACTCAGGAAACCTTCAGACACAGCTCAACTCTGCGCTCAACACCCTTTGCGACGGCATCAACAGAACCAACGAGCCTTCGACGTGGGCACAGCTCAAGGAGCAGTACAGAGAGACCATTGACTATTACATTGAAGAGCTCAACGCAATGGTAACCGATTACGAATAAGCAAAGCCAATGTTTTTCATTTGATAATCACCTAAAAAGTGTCCCCCGATCGTTCGGGGGATGCTTTTTTGTATGTTTTTTGCTTTTGATAAACCGCCCAAACAGCAACATCGCCTAAAAGGGATGCGATTCTTTGTAAGATTTGAGAATTGAAAAGGTCAATGAATTGGTTTAAAATTGGATTATGATATTTTCTATTATGAGGTGATAGCGTGATATGCGGCCTGCATAGGCGGGCCGGTTTTACGCCACGAAAGAAACGGAGAGAGGAAAATGAAAAACATTAAAAGATTATTGTCGTTGGCAATGGTGGTTTTAATGGTCTTTGCGCTCGTCGGCTGCGGCTCGACCAAGCGTCAGATCGTTGAGGTCACGCTTTCGACGGAAGACGCAGAAGCGATTTTGGCTGCTGCAGGTATCACCTTGCCGGATGCGGAGACTGTATCTGCTGCCGGTACCACCATTCAGTGGTTCTCGTGGTATGACAGCTTCCACAACTATGATGAAGCAGAGATCGTTAACACCGGCTTCTTTACCTTCAAGGAAAAGTACGGCTGTGACGTTGAATGGATCGAATGTACCTGGGACACCCGCTTTGACGAGCTTGCAAACCTTATTTTGGGCGGAACACCTCCGGATTTCTATCCCGGCGAGTGCAACGTTTTCCCTGCTTACGCTTTGAAGGGAATGTTCCAGTCGGTTGACGCTTATATCGACTATGACGATCCGCTCTGGTCGGGCACCAAGGATTATGCCGACAAGTATTTCAGCCTCGGCGGCGAGCATTATATGATCGTTACCGACCTGGTATTCAACAACGTAGTTGCATATAACAGACGTGTAATGGAAGAATGGGGCTTTGAAGATCCCGCAGAGCTTTACTATAACGACGAGTGGACTTGGGATGCGTTTTACGATATGTGCGTAGAATTCAGTGATCCCGATGAGGACAGATATGCTCTTGACGGCTGGTGGTTCACCATGGGTCTTATGCACTCCTGCGGACAGACCCTGGTTTCTTACGATACCGAGCAGGAACTTTTCGTCACCAATCTTGACGACCCCGCTATCGAGCGTGCGGCTGAGCTTCTTTACAATATTTCCAAAAACGAGTGCGTATTCCCCAGATGGAACAACAACTGGAACATCAGAAATCAGGTTGAAGGCGGCGGAATGAAGGAAGGACAGTGCCTGTTCTACGTCGGCGGCTCCTGGATGTTCACCGGCACCGTTGAAGCCATCTCCGACGTTTGGGGCGACGTTTCTCAGGGCGAGCTTATGTTCTGCCCGCTTCCCAGAGATCCCAACGGCAACGGAAGCTACTATACCGAATCCATCCCCAGCGGTTATTGCATCGTAAACGGTGCGACCAATCCCGAAGGCGTTGCGCTTTTGGCTTCCTGCGACAGATTTAAGGTGCTTGACCCCACCGTTATTTCCATCGACCGCCGTCAGCTTGAGGAGACCTACCTCTGGACTGAGGAAATGCTCGAAATGTATGACACCTGCGTTGACATTGCAAACTCGGGCAGCGTAATCGTAGTTTACGACGAAGGCTACGGCTCCAAGCTTTACAACGTTGCCGACACCATTGAACGCAACGGACACAATCAGGAAGCTTCGACATGGGCACAGCTCAAGGAGAAGTACAGCGAACAGCTTGAATATTACGTAGACGCTCTTAACTCTGACATTGCCAAGTTTGTCGGTGAAGCAGCATAATTTCAAACGGTATCAGCCCTTTCGTTTTCGAGAGGGCTGATTTTTGTGTGCGGGAGCAGCCGCCCGTATGCGCACTGCGTGCGCATACTGCCCGCGCCTGCGGCGCAGGGTCCCGTTTTGCCGTAAGGCAAAGCGGGGCGGCGGCTGCTTGGCGAGCCGTGGCTGGCACGCCGGTGCGGCGCAGGTGCGCCGGCAGTGACGTGCCGTGGCGAGCCGTCAAGCAAAAACCGGTTAATTTTGTCATATCTGAAAAAATCGGTCAATATGAAAAAATTAGCTTTTTGAGCATATACGAGGTTTCATTTCACAATTTTTACAAAAATGCGGCTGAATTTATGTTTATAATACCAAAAAGAAGATTCTAATCTTGTGAAATATGAGCATTGATTTTTGCTTTCAATTATTCTAAAATTAAACTATAACAAATTGGTTAGAGGTGACTTATTATTATGAAAAAAATTATTGCCTTGGCAATGGTTGTTTTAATGATATTTGCTCTTGTCGGCTGTGGCTCAAATAAGAGAGTTATCGTTGAAGTAACCCTTTCAACCGAAGACTCGGAAGCGATCTTGGCTGCTGCAGGTATCACCCTGCCCGACGTAAGCGAGGTTGCTGCTGCCGGCACGACGGTTAAGCTCTTCTCCTGGTATGATGAGTTTCACAATTATTCGGAGGACGAGGTCGTAAATACCGGTTTCTTCACCTTCAAGGAAAAATACGGCTGTGAGGTAGAGTGGGTCGAAACCACCTGGGCGGCAAGATTTGACGATCTGGCAAACCTTATTTTGGGCGGAACCCCCGCTGACTTCTATACCGTTGAGACCGACATCTTCCCCACCTACTGCATCAAGGGAATGTTCCAGCCCGTCAACGATTATATCGACTATGACGATCCTCTCTGGCAGGGCACGAGAACCGTAGCTGAAAGCTACTTCTCCTTGGGCGAAAACATTTACGTTATGGCGATCGACATCGGCGCCACTTCCGTAGTCGGATATAACCGCAGAGTTATGGACGAATGGGGCTTTGACGATCCCGCAGAGCTTTACTATAACGACGATTGGACTTGGGACATCTTCTATGAAATGTGCCTCGACTTCAGCGATCCCGATGAGGACAGATATGCTCTTGACGGCTGGTATTACGATACCGCTCTGATCGACTCCTCCGGCGCTACTATCGTTACTTATAACACCGAAACGGGCTTGTTCGAGTCTAACCTGGACGATCCCAGACTTGAAAAGGCTGCCGATCTCGTTTATAACCTCAAGAAGAATGAATGTATCTATCCCGTTTGGAACCGAGGCTGGACGTTAAGAGGCGGCGCTGAAGTTCAGGGTACCGGTATCAAGGAAGGCCTTTGCCTCTTCTTTATCGTCGGCACATGGGGCTTCACCGGAACGGTTGAAGAAGTTTCTGCCGTCTGGGGCGATATCGAAGCAGGCGAGATCATGTTCTGCCCGTTGCCCAGAGATGCAAGCGGCGACGGCAACTATTACTGCTCAGTTAAACCCAGCGGATACTGCCTTATTGCAGGCGCTGAGAATCCCGAAGGCGTAGCGCTTTTGGCTGCCTGTGAGCGCTTCAAGATCTTGGATCCTACTGTTGTTTCTATCGACGAAAAGCAGCTCAGAGAGACTTATATGTGGACGGAAGAAATGCTCGCAATGTATGATATCTGCCACGATGCGGCAAACAGCGAGTTCGTTTCCGTTGAATATAACGACGGTTTGGGAACCAAGCTCGCCAACTCTGCCGGCGAATGTAAGAGAATCGGCAGAAAGGCAACTGCTCAGACATGGGCACAGCTCAAGGAAAAATATTCCGAACAGATCATCTACTACGTTGATGAGCTCAACACCGAAATTGCAGAATACGTTGCAAGCTTGGGATAATATTTTAACACCGAACGGGTGGGCAAATGCCTGCCCGTTTTTTGCGTGATCATTTATATAATTATATAATATTGTGCAGGCAAAAGCAGAACGGAAGACTTTTTATGAATCGGCGATCTTAGCATAAATATTTTAAACATACCTATTGGCAAATCTGCTTTTTTATGATAGACTATATGCGTTATCATATTATTGTGGAAAAGCACGCGTCCATGATGATGTGGCAATGAAAAATCATAAGCAGAAATTCAATCGAGAAAGGAATGTGATTTCTTATGTTGAAAAGGATCATTGCTCTCGGTTTGTGCTTGCTTATGATCGTTGTGCTAGTTGGCTGTGGCTCAAAAAAGCAAACGATCATTGAGATAACGCTTTCAACCGAGGATTCAGAAGCTATTCTTGCGGCGGCAGGTATCACTCTGCCGGATGTAACGGAAGTGTCTGCGGCAGGCACCACAGTAAAGTGGTTTGCCTGGTATGACGAGTTTCACAATTACTCGGCGGATGAGATCGTAAATACAGGTTTCTTTACCTTCAAGGAAAAGTATGGCTGTGAGATCGAATGGATCGAAACTACTTGGGCCAAACGCTTTGACGATTTGGCAAATCTTGTTTTGGGCGGAACCTCTCCCGATTTCTACCCCGGTGATAATGACACCTTCCCTTATTACGCAATTAAAGGCGTGTTCCAGCCTGTTGATGAGTATCTTGATTATTCAGATCCTCTTTGGGCAGGAACGAAAGACTTTGCTGACAGCTATTTCTCTTTGGGCGGAAAACATTATATGATCATTACTGACGTAATGTTCTCGAATGTGGTTGCATATAACAGAAGAGTAATTGACGAATGGGGTTTTGATGACCCTGCAGAGCTTTACTATAACGACGAGTGGACATATGAGAAGTTCTATGATATGTGTCTTGACTTTTCAGATGTTGACGAGGACAGATATGCCCTCGACGGTTGGTTCTATGATCTGGCTATTATGGAGTCAAGCGGCACCACCATTGTTACATACGATACCGAACAGCAGAAGTTCGTTTCGAATATGGACGATCCCAGACTCGAAAGAGCGGCGAATTTGCTTTATGATCTGAGCAAAAACCAGTGCATATTCCCGCTTTGGAACCGTGGATGGCAGAACCGCGGTGGTGCTGAAATTCAGGGCGTCGGCATCAAGGAAGGATTGTGCCTGTTCTTTATCGTTCCCACATGGGGTTTTACAGATACTGTTGAATCGGTCGGTCAGGTCTGGGGAGATATGACTCAGGGCGAGATAATGTTCTGTCCCCTTCCCAGGGATGATGCCGGCGACGGGAACTATAAAATAAGCATTTCCACGAATGGCTATTGCATCGTTAACGGCGCTTCAAATCCCGAAGGAGCGGCACTTTTGGCATCCTGCGACAGATTCAAAATCTTAGATCCCACGGTCGTATCCATCGACCGCCGTCAGCTTGAAGAGACTTATCTTTGGACGGATGAGATGCTTGAAATGTTTGACAACTGCAAGGAACTGGCAAGAAGCAACAATACCGTTTTGGAATACGGCGACGGTTTGGGCGTCACGTTCTATAATAACTTCGTACACGATGTTAAGAGAAGTGCAAGAAGCCAGAATGCTCAGTCTTGGGCTCAGGTCAAAGAAGGCTACAGCGAATCTATTGAGTATTACGCTGAAGAACTCAACTTCAATGTCGCGGAATATATTGCGGGACTTGAACAGTAAATAGATATTCAAACGGGCAGACAGCGGCATCTGCCCGTTTTTTATGTGCTTTATGTAATGTAAAAATATTAAACAAGTCCTGCATAAAATTCCTCTCAATTGCAAAATTTCATAGTCATTTCTAACAAAAACAACTGTGAAAATTGATACATTAAGCGAATTTACTGCGAACGGCAAAATGTGCTAAAATATATATACAGCATAGTGCATATTTGCGGAGCTGCGGAAAATGGCTCCGCGTTTGGCATTTGTGCGTAATGGTGAAAACATTATGAAAGGAAATGAGTCATGACAAAGAAAATTATTGCTTTGGGTCTTGTTTTGCTGATGATCTTTGCGCTGGTAGGCTGCGGAGACAAGGGCAGACAGATCGTTGAAGTAACCCTCTCTACTGAGGACGCTGAAGCAATTTTGGCTGCTGCAGGTATTACCTTGCCCGACGCCGAAACCGTTACCGCTGCCGGTTCTACCATTAAGTGGTTCTCTTGGTACGACAGCTTCCACAACTACGATGAGGATGAAATTGTTAACACCGGTTATTTTACCTTCAAGGAAAAGTACGGCTGTGAGATCGAATGGGTTGAAACCACCTGGAGCGCAAGATTTGACGAGCTTGCAAACCTGATCTTGGGAGGAACTCCTCCGGATTTCTATCCTTCATCTAACGAAACATTCCCCACATATGCTATCAAGGGTATGTTCCAGGCTGTTGATGATTATATTGATTACGATGATCCCCTTTGGGCAGATATGAAGGACTTCGTTGATAAGTACTTCTCTTTGGGCGGACGCCGCTACATAATCGCTACCGACAACGGTTTCGAAAGCGTTGTTCCTTATAACAGAAGAGTTATCGAGGAATGGGGCTTCGACGATCCTGCCGAGCTTTATTATAACGACGAGTGGACTTGGGACATATTCTATGAAATGTGCCTTGACTTCTCCGATCCCGATGAAGACAGATACGCTATCGACGGTTGGGCATATTCCAGCGCTATTATGGACTCCTCCGGAACCCAGATAGTTTCTCTGGATCTTGAGACCAACCAGTACGTATCTCATATTGACGACCCCAGACTCGAAAGAGCTGCTGAACTTCTTTACAACCTCTCCAAGAACGAATGTATCTATCCTCTTTGGAATAACGGCTGGGCAACCAGAAACGGTACCGATAACGAAGGCGCCGGCATCAAGGAAGGTCTTTGCCTCTTCTATATCAGAGGTACTTGGGCATTCACCGGCACGGTTGAGGAAATTTCTCAGAACTGGGGCGACGTTTCCCAGGGCGAGCTTATGTTCGTTCCTATGCCCAGAGACCCTCAGGGCGACGGCAACTACTACATTCAGGCTAACGTTGCCGGTTACTGCATCATCTCCGGCGCTGAGAACGCCGAAGGCGTAGCACTCTTTGCAGCTTGTGAAAGATTCAAGGTTTTGGACCCCACCGTTGTATCCATCGACAGACGTCAGCTCGAAGAGAAGTATCTCTGGACCGAAGAAATGCTTGAAATGTACGACGAGTGCAAGGCTTTGGCTCAGAAGGGCGAAAACACCTTGGTTGAATACGGCGAAGGCTTGGGCTCCAAGCTTTACAGCACCTCCGACGGTATGAAGACCATCGCTCGTAACTCCGCAGCTAACGCTACCACTTGGGCACAGTCCAAGGAAAGCAACGGCGAAAAGCTTCAGTATTACATCGACGAGCTCAACGCTCAGGTCGCTGAATTCGTGGCTTCTCTCGGATAATTTTCTGACATCATCCCGCTCTCATATTGAGGGCGGGATTCTTTTTTGCACAATATAATACAATTTTGCGCACATTCTTGGGCAGGATGAACAAAAACGCATAATTAAATTGATTGATTATGAGCATTTACTTTTTCAAGTACGGCGTGATAAAATAATTTATAGTATATATGCGGTATCACTATCGGAACGGCTGCCGCAGATGTATCTATTTTTGTGCATTTGTATGCGAAAGGAAAGAAAATATGACGAAGAAACTTATTGCTCTGGGACTTGCCTTGCTTATGATCTTTGCTTTGGTAGGCTGCGGCTCCACCAAGCGCGAGATCATTAAGCTGACACTTTCCACCGAAGACTCCGAAGCAATTCTGGCTGCTGCAGGTATCACCCTGCCCGATGCAGAAGAAGTTGCGGCTTCCGGCTCGATAGTTAAGTGGTTCTCCTGGTATGACGGATTCCACAACTACTCCGATACCGAAGTTATCAACACCGGCTTCTGGACCTTCCAGGAAAAGTACGGCTGTGACGTTCAGTGGATCGAAACCACTTATGCGGCTTATAGCGACGACCTTGCAAACCTCATTCTTGCGGGAACCTCCCCTGACTTTACTCAGTCGGGTTCGGGCGTATACCCCGGAATGACCCTCAAGGGCGTTTTTGCACCCGTTAACGATTATATCGACTATGACGACCCGCTCTGGAGCGGCGTCAAGGAATTCGTATATAACTACTGCGCTATCGGTGACGACGTATACTCTATCTGTACCGACATTTCATTCGGACAGGTAGTTGCATATAACCGCAGAGTTATGGACGAATGGGGCTTCGACGATCCCGCCGAGCTTTATTATAACGACGAATGGACTTGGGACATCTTCTATGAAATGTGCGTAGAATTCAGCGATCCCGACGAAGACAGATACGCTTTGGACGGCTGGAGCTTCACCTCCGGTATTATGGATTCTTCAGGCGCCGAGCTCGTTTATTACGATACCGAATTGGCAAGATTCGTTGCCAACATTGACGACCCCAGACTTGAAAGAGCTGCAAGCTTGCTTTACGATCTTTCCAAGAACGAGTGCGTATTCCCCTGGTGGAACAACGGCTGGTCTTTGAGAAACGGCACTGAAGGCGGCGGCATCAAGGAAGGTCTTTGCCTCTTCCACATCAGAGGTACATACGTATTTACCGGCCCCGTTGAGGAAATGTCCAACATCTGGGGAGATATCGAAGCAGGCGAATTGATGTTCTGCCCCGTTCCCCGTGATAACAACGGCGACGGCAAGTATTATATGAACTGCAACCCCAACGGCTACGCACTCATCAAGGGCGGCGAAAACCACGAAGGCGCTGCGCTTCTGGCAGCTTGTGACAGATTCAAGATCCTTGACCCCACCGTAATCTCCATTGACAGACGCCAGCTCGAAGAGACTTACCTCTGGACTGAAGAAATGCTCGAAATGTGGGATATCTGCTACGATATCGCAAACAATTCCGATGCTATCATCTTCTCTTACAACTTCGGCGATAAGCTCAACGGCTACGTTTCCCAGTTCTACGACACGGCACACGGTTCCAGCGCTTCCACTTGGGCACAGCTCAAGGAAAGCTACGGCGAACCTTTGGAATATTACGTTGAAGACCTCAACGCAAAGGTTGAAGAATTCCTCGTAAGCAATCAGTAACCGAACGAAACTGCTCGCTCCGCACGGGGCGGGCGGTTTTTATGTTGAATATAAACAAAGGCAATATAAAAATAATAGATACTATGCAAATGGAAAAAACAGAAGCATTTTGCTATAATTATTATGTAAACTAACAGGAGGTGATACTTTTGAAAAAGACGGCGTTAAAAGCATTTGCAGGTATTATGGTGATTCTTTGCTTTGCATTATTACCTTTATCTGTAATTTCCGCTGCGCCTGCCGAAACAGGTAACTCTTTTGACGTGCAGAATTTCGTCTATTTTTCCGACGTTGACGAGCTGACGGATTTTATATCAGCTAACAGCGGAAAGACTGCGGCGGAGCTTTGCGATGACGAAAACAGGCTGGGCGCATATGAGTTCATCCTCTCGGGTGAGGGATTTATATATCTCCCCGGTGGATTTGACGGCTTCCCTGATGAGCAATGGGTAAACGGCATCGTTGAAGATACGGGAATATATATCAGCAACAACCAAATCGTCATTATCGGCGCACGGGAGAATCAAAAGTATATGCTCACCTGTACTTTCGGCGATCCTTCGGCGGTCGGCGGAACCGTTTTGCCCACGGAAACATATACGGTCGACGGAATTGACGGCGGCGTGAAGTTCGCAACGGGCGGCGGTGCGTCATATTATTTCTGGAATCAGGACGGATGTGCGTTCAGTATTTGGATGATCGACGGACTGGAATTTGACGAGTTCAGCCATATGATTCCCGCACAGAGGATTTCTTTGGTGGGCGATATAATCATCAACGAGCCTGTTGAAATTGCGTTGGAGGAAATTGAATAATGAAGCCAACTGCTCGCTCCGCACGGGGCGGGCGGTTTTTGCGTTTGCGGGAATCGGTGTGTGATTCTTCTGACAATATTAACAAAAAAAGTTGCACAAATTGATACATTACGCTGAGTTGCCTTTGAGCTGAAATTGTGATAAAATATGGATAGCTATGAAACGGTCTTAAAAAGGTAAAACCGTTTGAAGCAAACTGTTTATTCATCGAAAGGAAATCAGATATGACAAAGAAACTTTTCGCTCTGGGACTTGCTTTGCTTATGATCTTTGCTTTGGTTGGCTGCGGTTCGACCGGACGTGAGATCGTTAAGCTGACACTTTCCACCGAGGACTCCGAAGCAATTTTGGCTGCTGCAGGTATTACGTTGCCCGACGCTGAGACCGTTGCTGCTGCAGGAACGACGATCAAGTTCCACAAGTGGACTGACGACTTCCACAACTATTCGGAAGATGAGATCGTTAACACGGGTTATTGGACGTTTGCCGAAAAGTACGGCTGTGAAGTTGAATGGATCGAGTGCGAATACGGCACCAGATTCGACGACCTTGCTAACCTCGTTTTGGCAGGCACCTCCCCCGACTTCACCACCGCTTCCGTAAACACCTTCCCTTACTACTGCATTAAGGGTATGTTCGTTCCCGTAACCGATTATATCGATTATAACGACGCTCTTTGGCAGGGCACGAAGGACTTCTCCGACAATTACTTCTCTATGGGCGGCGAACCTTACGCTATCATCACTGACGTTAAGGCAACCACCGTTTGTGCATACAACAGAAGAGTAATTGACGAATGGGGCTTTGACGATCCCGCCGAGCTTTACTACAACGACGAGTGGACCTGGGACGTATTCTATGATATGTGCCTCGACTTCACCGACGGCGACGAAGACAGATACGCTCTTGACGGTTGGTATTGGAACCAGGCTTTCGTTGATTCCACCGGTGTAACCGTTATCGCTATTGAGGACGGCCAGTTCGTCTCCGACATTGACAATCCTTTGCTCGAAACCGCTCAGGAATACATTTACAACCTCAACAAGAACGAGTGCGTATTCCCCCGTTGGAGCAACTCTTACAAGTGCCGCGACAACAACACCGTAGGCGCAGGTATCAAGGAAGGTACTTGCTTGTTCTACCCTGTTGAAAAGTGGGGCTTCACCGATACCGTTGACACCATCAACAGCATCTGGGGCGATATCGAAGCAGGCGAAGTAATGTTCTGCCCGATGCCCAGAAGCGAAAACGGCGACGGTAACTACTATCTCGCATCTCAGCCTGTCGGATACCACATCATTTCCGGCGCTGAAAATCCCGAAGGCGTAATGCTCCTTTGTATGTGCGAACGCTTCAAGATTTTGGACCCCACTGTTGTATCCATCGACAGACGTCAGCTTGAAGAAACCTATAAGTGGACTGAAGAAATGCTTGCAATGCACGACATTTGCTACAACGTTGCAGCAGCTAATCCTATCGTTAACTTCTCCGTAGGATGCCAGCCCAACCTTAAGAGCGCAATTGAAAACTGCATCGGCGCTTCCATGGGTAACAATCCTACCACATGGGCTCAGGCTAAGGAACAGTATTCCGAAAGCATCGCATATTACGTTGACGAGCTCAACTCAATGTTCGCTGATATGAATCAGTAAAACACGGTTTACGAACAAGATCCCTCGCTGAAAAGCGGGGGATTTTTTGTATGAAGCGCTTCGATATTAAGGTGTCGGCTTTGCTGAGGGATCTTTTGCGGGGCGGAGGCCGTCGTGCCCCGAAGGGGCGTGACGGAGGGGACCCGCCCCCACGCTCCGCGCCACCGCCCGGTCACAGCCTCACTTCGTTCGGCGCAGACCGCGCGACGGCGCTCCGCTTGATTCGTCCTCGCCGCATATTTGATCGGCTCCCGCCATAAAATTAAACAAAAATGAAAGGCGGGCAAAAAATGGAGCTTAATCACAACGTCATTATCGAAAACCGCTCAAGCCTCTCGCTTTCGGGTGTAACGGATGTTGAAAACTTTGACGAAAACGAGATATCTCTTTATACTTCGATGGGAGATATGGTCATTCGGGGAAAGAACCTGCACGTCGAATCGGTCAGCATCGAATCGGGCAATATGAACGTCACCGGCGAGATCAGATCGCTCGTCTGGGGAGATAAGGACAGAACGAAAAAGCCCACTCTCTGGCAGAAGATGACCCGATGAACGATATGGGAACGTTTTTGGGCACCGACTATGAGCTGAAACTCGTGGGGCTTGCTCTGCTTCTCGGCGCAGTCTTGGGGTCGTGGTTCGATATCCTCCGTGCCTTGCGCCGAAGCATCAAGCATCATCCGTCGGCGGTGTTCATCGAGGACGTGATCTTTGCCGCCGTTTTCGGTCTTGCTTATTATACGTTCGGTTTATCGCTCTGCTCGGGCGATAACAGAGCCTTCGTTTTGCTCTCGATGATTGCAGGCTTCCTGATATATATTTATACTTTGGGTAGAATTGTCAGCGATTTTTTCAGTTTGACATTGCAGGCGGTTGTTAAAATCGTCAAAAAGTGCATATCTCTTTTGTGCGTGGTGCAACATTTTAGAAAAAGAGAAGAAAAAATAGACGAACCGTCTTGAAAAAACCACCGCTTGTGTAGTATAATACTTGTGTGTCAGTATGCTTAGTGGGAGGTGCGAATATGGCGAAGAACGAAAAAAAGCGCAGGTCTGCGTTTTTTGATTTTGTCAAATTGGCTGTATTCACACTTTTGCTTCTCTATTCCGTGAGCGAGATCGTTTCAACTCAGGCTGAAATTGCCGAGCAGAAGACGATGATCGAAAAGCTTCAGGCGGAAATTGAGGAGACCAAGCAGGAAAACGACGAATATCTGCGTATTTTAGGCTCGGACAACGAGGAGGAGTATATGCTCACCATTGCCGTTGAGAGATTGGGATACGCATATCCGAGGGAAAGACGTTTTTACGCCAAGCCCATAGGATGACAATGAAGTTGAAAAGAGGAAACCAAAAAATTTATGCAGCTTGAAGTAGGAGCAGTTTTAGAGGGAAAAGTAACGGGTATACTTAAATTCGGTGCGTTCGTCGATCTGGGCGGCGGCAAAAGCGGAATGGTTCACATCTCCGAGGTTGCCAACACCTTCGTCAACGACATCAACGACGTGTTGAAGGTCGGCCAGGTCGTGAAGGTCAAGGTCTTGACCATTGCCGACGACGGAAAGATCAGCCTTTCGATCAAGAAGGCGCAGCCTGCGCCCGAAAAGCCTCAGAAGGAATTCAAAAAGCGTGAAGGCGATCAGAAGCCGAGAACAAACGACAGTTTCCGTCCTCAGGACAAGGATAAGGACGCCCAGCCGAGAAACTTTAACCGTCCCGCACCCAAAAAGCCGGTGAAGAAGGAGCCTGTAATGGACATCACTCAGGCGGAGTATGCCTATGAGCCGAAGAACACCGTTACCGATGCGGGCTTTGAGGATATGCTGGCAAAGTTCAAATCTTCAAGCGAGGACAGAATGAGCGACTTAAAGCGCACGATGGACGTCAAGCGCCGCTCAAGACGCAAATAATACATAATAATGAACCCCAAGCTCCTTGTGAGACCCATGAGGAGCTTTTCGATTTTATCGGATGTTGAAAGGAAAACCATGAAGTTTAAATCTGCACTCCTTATTATAATAGTATCCCTTATGGCTTTGTGCCTTTGCTCCTGTCAGAGCGAGCCCGTTGCGGGCGAGGATCTGATCCTTGCTGCCCGTGCGGAATACGTGAGCCTTGATTCTGCAAGGGTGGACGTCATCAACGACGCCACCGGACAGTCGGAGCAGATATTCATTTATAAATATGACGAGAAGGATATGATGACCTATTCTTATATCGGCATCGGCGAGGGCACCTATATCGCACAGTATAACAACGGCTACGAGCAGTTCACCGAGGAAAACGGAACCGTAAGAATAGAAACCGTCGGGGATGACGGCTTTGCCGCATACAGCCGTGACGTGCCTTATCCTTACGCCGGCGAGGGACTTATACTATTTTATAAGACAGCCGTCAATTCCGAGCTTTCGTATATCGCTTCGAACGAAATGGCGACCGAGGTCTGCCACGTTTATGACGTTTCAAAGCTGGGAGATGCCGACGTCGAGGGGAATATGACCGGCTTCACCGTTAAGTATTACTTTGACGGCGAGGGCAATCTGCTTTATTTAAAGGAGATCACCACTCTGACCCTTGAATCGGGGGAGAAAAAGGAATATTCCTATTCGATCTACATCACCGAGCGCAACGCCGTTGAGAGGATCGACAATCCCATCGACGTTTCATCGGTCACCGATAGCATAATGTAATAATTTTTGCAGATTATAGCCGATCATTTTACTGTCGGTTATAATCTGTATATTTTGCACAAAAACAGCGCCCGCAAACGCAGTAATTTCTACGTGAAAACAATGGGACAAATTTGCAAAAAAGCTTGCAATCGCCTATAATGCGTGATAAAATATACCTTGCGTGACTGCGAAGATATGCGATGAAGCTGAAGGTTGCTGGCGGTATGCCAGGTAATTTCGGCCGAGTATGTCCGATTTTAAACCGGGCGACTGTAATAACGAACACGGTATGTGCTTAGGCATCTTGCGAGCAGGGGTACCCTGCGGCTCGAAGCGCTTGATCTATGTGTGTCGTATTATGTCCACCGAAAAATGAAAGTTTTTCGGTTTTTTTATGGGACACCGCGAAACACACGGAAGCGTGTTTAAAAACAGAAGAAGCTACCGAATATGGAGCTTCCGCCCCCAAAAAACACAAAATATAGGAGGCGTTTTAAAAAATGGCAGTCAATGAAAAAATCAGAATCAAGATCAAGGGCTACGAACACTCCAACGTAGACGCAGCTGCTCAGAAGATCGTTGAAGCAGCTAAGAGAAGCGGCGCTAAGGTATCAGGCCCTATCCCGCTCCCTACCGACAAGGAGATCGTAACGATCCTTCGTGCAGTTCATAAGTATAAGGACAGCCGTGAGCAGTTCGAACTTAGAACCCACAAGAGATTGGTAGATGTTTTGCATCCTACAAACGATACCACGGCAGCTCTGCAGAATCTTGAACTTCCTGCTGGTGTAGACATCGTTATGGAGATCAAGTAATCTCCTAAAGAAATCACAACTGCTGATTTCTCAGCGATAAGGTCACACGACAGGTCATGTTGGGGAGACTCAACCAATAACCACTTAGGAGGAAACGTAAATGAAGAAAGGTATCATCGGCAAGAAGATCGGTATGACCCAGATCTTCACTGAGACCGGAAAAGTAATTCCCGTTTCAGTAATCGAGGCCGGCCCTTGCGTAGTCGTTCAGAAGAAGACCGTTGAAAACGACGGTTACGAAGCTGTACAGCTCGGTTTCGGCGACGCTACTGCAAAGAGCCTCAAGAAGCCTCTCACAGGTCATTTCAAGAAGGCTGACGTAGCCCTCAAGAAGACACTTAAGGAATTCAGACTTGAGAACTGCGAACTCAACGTAGGCGATATCGTCAAGGCAGACGTTTTTGCTGAAGGCGAATACGTTGACGTAAGCGGCACCAGCAAGGGTAAAGGCTTCGCCGGCACCATCAAGCGCTGGAACAACTCAAGAATCAAGGAAACCCACGGTTCCGGCCCTGTTCACCGCCATGCAGGCTCTATGGGCGCTTGCTCCAGCCCTTCCAGAATTTATAAGGGTAAGGGAATGCCCGGCCACTTGGGTGCTGAAAAGGTAACCATCCAGAACCTTGCGGTTGTAAAGGTAGACGCAGAAAACAACCTGATCGCTGTAAAGGGTGCTATCCCCGGTCCTAAGAACGGCATAGTAACCATTGCAAATGCGGTTAAGAAGGCTTAGTGGAAGGAGGAAGCACAATGTCAAAGATTTCCGTTTATGATATTAAGGGCAATGTAGTTGCCGACACTGAGCTTAACGACGCTATCTGGGGTGTTGAACCCAACGTCCCCGTAATGCACGCTATGGTAGTTAACTACCTCGCAAACCAGAGACAGGGCACACAGTCCACTCTCACCAGAACCGAAGTTTCCGGCGGCGGAAGAAAGCCCTGGAGACAGAAGGGCACCGGCCACGCAAGACAGGGCTCCACAAGAGCACCTCAGTGGGTACACGGTGGCGTAGCACTCGGCCCCAAGCCCCGCAGCTACAGATTCACAATCAATAAGAAGGTTAGAAGACTTGCAATGAAGTCTGCTCTTTCCACCAAGCTCGCCGACAACAACGTTGTAGTTTTGGATTCCATCGCATTCGAGTCTATCAAGACCAAGAACGTTTGCGAAATGCTCAAGGCTCTCAATGTTGAAGGCAAGGCACTCATCGTAATGCCTGCTGTAGACGAAACCGTTATTAAGAGCGCAAGAAACATTCCCGGCGTAACCGCAACCTTGGTTAACACCTTGAATGTTTACGACATTCTCAACCATGACAAGTTCATCGTTGTTAAGGATGCCGTCGCTAAGATCGAGGAGGTTTATTGCTAATGGTAAAGACCGCTCAGGATATCATTCTTAAGCCCGTTATTACCGAGGCTTCCATGGAAGATCTCAGATCCGGCAAGTACACCTTTATGGTTGCTAAGACCGCTAATAAGATCGAAGTTAAGGACGCTGTTGAAGAAATCTTCGGCGTTAAGGTTGCAAAGGTAAACACCATGCACGTTAGAGGCCGTTCCCGCCGTATGGGCAGAAACGAAGGCACTACTCCCGCATGGAAGAAGGCAATCGTTACTCTTGCTGAGGGCTCCAAGACCATCGCATTCTTTGATGGCTTGATCTAATTCGGAGCCTGCGGACGAAATTGAGCCGCACATTCCGGCAAGACTGGCTCGCGAAAATCGCTTGAGCCGTAAGTATGGGAACTTTGATTCCCGCAAAACTGATAAAGGAGTGAAAACACATGGCTATAAAGAGCTATAAGCCGACCACAAACGGCCGCAGAGGTATGACTACCACTGATTATTCCGCTTTGTCCAAGGTCGCTCCCGAGAGAAGCCTTCTCGAACCTTTGAAGAAGACCTCCGGCAGAAACAGCTATGGCAGAATCACCGTTCGTCATCACGGCG
>CAYWXA010000014.1:0-24509 GCA_964462175.1 uncultured Oscillospiraceae bacterium | reverse complement strand
CGCTGTGCCACGCTTACCGAATTGTAGAAGTGAATGATCGCGCTCGGTGCGCCTTTACAGGCATCAAAGGTCTTGCGGATGATATGCTCTCGGCATTGGGTGAGCACCTGAACGGTGACGTCTTTGGGGATCATATCGTTATCAATGAGGGTTCGCAGGAACTCATATTCAGTCTCGCTTGCGGCAGGGAAACCGACCTCGATCTCCTTAAATCCGACCTCTAAAAGCACCTTGTAATATTCCAGCTTTTCTTCAAGGCTCATCGGTATTACGAGGCTCTGGTTGCCGTCACGCATATCAACCGAGCACCAGACGGGCGGCTTTTCGATATGATCCTTTTCGACCCATTTGTTATATTTTCTGTCGACGGGGAAATATCCCACTCGGTATTTGCTTGAATCCATCATATGCTTTACTCCTTTTCTGCGACCACTTCGACCTCTACGAGCGCACCCTTGGGAAGATCTTTTACCGCCACACAGCTTCTTGCGGGCTTTTCGGTGAAATACTGTGCATATACTTCGTTGAATGAGGCAAAATCAGCCATATTGCTAAGGAAGCATACCGTTTTTACGGCGCTCTTTAATGAACTTCCTGCGGCTTCCAAAACCGCTTGCAGGTTTTTGCAGACTCTATGGGTCTGCTCGGTAACGTTTTCGCCCACCATCATACCCGTTTCGGGGTCAAGGGGAATCTGTCCGGAGGTGAAAATAAGATCGCCTACGGCTACTGCCTGTGAATAAGGTCCGATCGCCGCAGGGGCGTTGTTTGTGTGAATTTTGTTGCTCATATCTTTACTTCCTTTCAGATCACACGATCTTGAATCCTTCATTTTGCAAGGACTTCGTGATGAGGTTTACGTGTTCAAAATCTCTTGTTTCCATTTCAATTCGGAGGAAACAGCCGTTGACACTCTCGGTGTTACCTTTTTCATAATGAACACCGGTGACGTTGCCGCCGCAATCGGCGATGATACGTGAAATTTCTTTCAGCTGTCCCGGCTTGTCAATAAGCTCGATGAGCAAGCTTGAAGAACGCCCCGACTTGAGCAAGCCTCGGTCGATGACACGGGAAAGGCTCGTAACGTCGATATTGCCGCCCGATACGACGGCAACGACTCGCTTGCCGCCGAGATCGAATTTGTTAAACATTACCGCCGCAACCGCCGTAGCTCCGGCGCCCTCAGCGATCATTTTCTGCTTTTCGATGAGAGCGAGAATTGCGCTTGCAACCTCGTCGTCGGTCACAAGAGCGACGTCATCGACATACTCATTAACAAGAGCATAGGTGTTTTCGCCCGGCTGCTTGACGGCAATGCCGTCTGCGATGGTGGAAACGGAGTCAAGGCTCTTGCGCTCCCCCTCCTTCAACGAGTTATACATACTCGGCGCACCAGCCGCCTGCACGCCGTAGACCTTTACCGACGGGCGTATCTGTTTGACCGTATAAGCGATGCCCGAGATGAGTCCGCCGCCGCCTACGGGAACCACGATGGCGTCGATGTTATCAAGGTCGCTCAGTATCTCAAGGGCAATCGTGCCCTGGCCTGCGATAACGTCTTCGTCGTCAAAAGGATGAACGAACGTATAACCTTGGCTCTCCTTTAGCTCGAGAGCTTTTTGATATGCGTCGTCATAACAGCCTTCAACCAAACAGACCTCAGCGCCAAAGCCCTTGGTCGCTTCGACCTTCGATATAGGTGCGGTGTCCGGCAGACAAATGACGGACTTGATGCCGTTTTTCGTTGCCGCCAAAGCAACGCCCTGTGCGTGGTTTCCTGCCGAGCAGGCAATTACGCCCTTTGATTTTTCCTCCTCGGAGAGCATTGCGATCTTATACGCAGAGCCTCTGACCTTGAAGGAGCCGGTGATCTGCAAATTTTCCGGTTTTAAATATAGCTCGCATTCGGGAGCGATTCCGTATGCTCTGACGACACTCGTTTCACGGATGATGTTTTTCAGCACCGCCTGAGCGCCGAACACTTTGTCAAGAGATAACATTTTGATTCCGCCTTTCTCATTGAATCTACGGGGTTGGATATGGCTTTGGGGCAAAACAAAAACCGCCCAAAGCAAACTTAGCTTTGAGACGGGTGTTAATACAATAATATCACTCGCGGTACCACTCAAATTGCGGATAATACATCCGCCACCTCTTCGAAGTCAGACAACTTCTATGCATTAACGCAGCATTCACGGGAAACGCCTACTGGGTGTTGGAACCTTTGGGGCTTCCGGCTCAGAAGCGATGGGAATTCTACAGCATTTTGTCGGGATCGCACCATCCCCGACTCTCTGGGAAAATAGCTCATAGGTTCCGTCTTCGTCGCAGCCTTTGATCTTATCGAAGTCAATCAACTTCTATGCGTTAACGTAGCATACACGGGTCGCCTTATTAGTTCACAGAACGTTCAGGCTTCCGGCTCGGAAGTGAGAGGACAAGGATACATAGCTCGCCGACTTACACCGACCGTCAGCTCTCTTGGGCGCTTCTCTCCGTTTCCATTCTTCGTCATCGCCTTTGTTTATTCACTTCTCTATCATTTTAAAACTTTAAAGTGCAAATGTCAAGCGGTTTCAGTCAAAAAAATAAAAATTGTAATATGTTCACAAATACGAGCGGTATTGAAAAATGATAATAGCGCACTAAAACCAAAATGCGAAGGGCGGTTGAACGGAGTGCGTGAGGCGGCAGCCTGCGGGGGCGAAGCCCCCGCACCCCGCGCCGCAGGCGCGGGGAAGCCGTTTGCGGAGCAAACGGCTTGGCTGCCGCCGATGGGGCGAGGGGTGTCTGCGAAGGGCGGCGAAGCCGTCCGAGCAGGTACCCCGCGCGGCAATATGCGCAAAAGTTGGGAATTCATCAGTTTCCATTCACCTCATCCGTCGGCATACGCCGACACCTTCCCCCAAGGGGAAGGCTATACAAAAAAGGCGGAACTTAGGTTCCGCCTTTTATCACGCATATTCGAGTTTTATCAGACGACGCCCTGAGCCTTCATAGCTTCAGCAACCTTGAGGAAGCCTGCAATGTTGGCACCTGCAACCAGATCGCCTTCCATGCCGTATTCCTTTGCGGCCTTAACGGAGCTATTGAAGATGTTCTTCATGATTCCCTTGAGCTTTTCGTCAACCTCTTCAGCAGTCCAGCTGTAACGCATCGAGTTCTGGCTCATCTCGAGGCCCGAAACTGCTACGCCGCCTGCGTTAACTGCCTTTGAAGGAGCAACGACTACGCCGTTTTCCTTAAGATATGCCATAGCCTCGTTGGTGGTGGGCATATTGGAAACTTCAACGTAATACTTGATGCCGTTGGCAACGATCTTCTTTGCTTCTTCCATTCCGACTTCGTTCTGGGTAGCGCAAGGCATAATGACGTCGACCTTTTCGCCCCAAGGCTTTTCACCCTTGAAGAAGGGAACGCCGAACTTTTCAGCATAATCCTCAACACGGTTTCTGTTAGAGTTACGCATTTCAACCATATAGTCGATCTTCTCCTGAGTGGAGATGCCGTCCTTGTCGTAGATGTATCCGTCGGGACCAGAGAGGGTCACGACCTTGCCGCCAAGCTCGTTGATCTTGATCGCAGTGCCCCATGCAACGTTTCCGAAGCCGGAGATTGCAAAGGTCTTGCCCTTGATATCCTCGCCGAGGTATTTGAGCATTTCAACGGTATAGTATACAGCACCGAAACCTGTCGCTTCGGGACGGATTAAAGAGCCGCCGTAAGGAAGTCCCTTGCCGGTCAATACGCCTGTAAATTCGTTTCTGATTCTCTTATACTGGCCGAACATATAGCCAACTTCACGTGCGCCAACGCCGATGTCACCTGCAGGAACGTCGGTATCAGCACCGATGTGCTTGCAAAGCTCGGTCATAAGGCTCTGGCAGAAGCGCATGATTTCGTTGTCAGACTTGCCCTTGGGGTCAAAGTCAGAACCGCCCTTGCCGCCGCCCATAGGCAGACCTGTGAGGGAGTTCTTGAAGGTCTGCTCGAAACCGAGGAACTTCATAATTGAAGCGTTAACGGAAGGATGGAAACGCATACCACCCTTGTAAGGGCCGATTGCGGAGTTGAACTGGATTCTGAATGCACGGTTTACCTGAGGCTTGCCGTTGTCGTCGATCCACGGAACACGGAAGATGATCTGTCTTTCGGGTTCGCACATTCTTTCAACAACGCCTGCAGCAACCAAGTCGGGGCGCTTTTCAATTACAGGCTCAAGGCTGAAGAGAACTTCTTCAACTGCCTGCTGGAATTCGGGCTCGTTAGGGTTGCGCTTGCAAACGTCGGCATAAACCTTCTGCAAATATTCATTATGTAATTTCATAATTATGCCTCCTAAAAAATGGGTTATTTTAAGTATACTATGCCGCTTTAAAAATTGCAAGTGGTAAAGCGCAGAATTTCAAGATTTCTGTATTTTACTCCCCTGCTTCGGTTGAATTTTAGAAAAAATGACGAAACACCGAAACTGAAATTTCAAAACCGCCTCACCACTTGAAAACCGGCGCAATATATAATATAATTATGATGATTGGAGTTGATCGATTCTTGAAAACGGTTATTCAAAGAGTGAACTATGCAAGCGTATGCGTTGACGGCGAGATTAAAGGCAAAATTGATAAAGGCTTTTTGATTCTTCTGGGTGTCGGAAAAGATGACACCGAAAAGGACTGCGACAAATTGGCGGAGAAGATTTCAAAGCTTCGCATTTTTGAAGATGAAAACGGCAAGACGAACCTATCTATTGCAGACGTCGGCGGCGAAATGCTCATTATTTCGCAGTTTACCCTTTATGCCGATTGCAGTCACGGCAACCGCCCAAGCTTTATAAATGCGGGTGCGCCGAATGAAGCAAACAGGCTATATGAATACTTCTGCGAGAGAATTCGCTCAAAGGGAATTCACGTTGAAACGGGCGTTTTCGGTGCAGATATGAAGGTCGAGCTTTTGAACGACGGGCCGTTTACGATTTGCCTTGATTCAGCTGATCTAAAGTGAGGTTAATATGAACGTACAGGTTTTTGCAAGAAATAAATGCTTTGATTCAAAGAAGGCGCAGCGCTGGTTTAAAGAGCGGGGAATTAAGTTCCAGCTTATCGACCTTGACCAGAAGGGGCTTTCAAAGGGCGAGATGGACAACGTTTTGCGGGCTGTCGGCGGAGTTGAGAATCTGATCGATTATAACTCTAAAGACAAGGATGCGCTTCTTTTGAAATACTTAGGAAGCGAAGCGGCAAAGCTTGAGAAGCTTTTGGATAACCCGAAGCTGATAAAATCCCCCATTGTGAGAAACGGCAAGCAGGCAACGGTTGGATACTGCCCCGAGGTTTGGCAAACGTGGGAGTGACCCTCATAGTCAGCGACGCTGACACTTATCCCGAAGAGAGATGAGTGAGGGGCGTCTGCGGATGCGTTCCCGAACGGGAACAGTGCCGCAGGTGCCCCGAACGGGCGGACACGCAGATCCGCTTATACTTTGCGTGCCAAAATTGTAAGTCCACCTCATCCGTCGGCATCCGCCGACACCTTCCCCTCAAGGGGAAGGCTATAAATACTCCTATATAAACAGCAAAAGCCACTCATTGCGAGTGGCTTTGTTTTTTGTGTTATGCGGAAGCTTCGGCGGAAGTATCGGTAACCTCCGGCTCGGCTTCGGGAGCAGTTGTCACGGCGGGTTCCTCACTTGTCGGTTCGGCGGGTGATCCATCACCGTCCGTTTCCGACCCGTCAACCGCAGGTTCGGTCTCCGAAACGATCGGTTCGTCGGAGGTCGTATCGGTAACGTCGGTAACTTCGCTCTCGGTCGGATCAACAGTTATTCCCAAAGCTACGTCATAGGTCGCAAAGAGCATGGTGTAAGGATCGAGATAGCTGCCGTAAACCGTGTCGTAAAGGTATCCCGTTGCAGGGATAAGCTGATATGCAGAGCCGGGGATCAGATAGAATCCGGTGAGCGGATCGGTATACAGAACGGCGTTTGCGGTGAGGTTGAGATAGATGCCCGAAACGGTGTCATAAAGCATTCTGCAGCTTCCGTATACCTCGTCCTCAACGGTGTAAGGAACTATCTGATATTCAAGTGTGTCGGGAAGGTTTATAAATCCGTCAACGGGAGAATATACGACGGTATCCTCAGTCTGCGTGTCGTCTGCGGGAGCTTGTTCCTCTGTTTCGGAAGTATCTTCAGGGGTCTCGGGTTCGTCAACGATCTCGGGATCGTCGATCTCTTCGGCATCTTCGGTCTCTTCGCCGCCGTTAATTGATTCCTCGGTGGGAATTCCCAAAGCGACCTCGGCGGTCACTTCTTCATAAGTCAGCGGATCGTGATACGTTTCGGTCACGGAGTTGTAAAGATATGACGTTGCGGGAATGATGAGATAATCCGTGCCTTCGATGACGTAATACATCGTTTCGGCGTCCATAAGACGTCCCGTCAAGGGTTCAACGAGATATCCCGTCTCGGCGTCGGTCTCATAAGTCGTGAAAACGTCGATAAGAGAGGTTTCTTCATAGGTCAGCTCGCCGTCGATAACGGTCTCGGTCTGAACGTATACAAGACGGTTGGTGACGGGATGGATAAGGAAACCGGTGATGGGGTCGATAAGATAGCCCGTATCGGAGTCTATCTCATAGCCCGTGACGGAATCTATCTTGTTGGCGCTGACGGGGTTAAACATCTCTCCCGTTTCAACGTGAACGAAGTATCCGCTTTCGGTATCGAGAATATAATAGTTTTCAAAGTTGAAGGGGTCGTAATAGATGCCGCCGTTCAGGTCGTAAATGTAACCGTAAACGGGGTCGATTATCATTGATACGCCGCCGAAGCTGTAGGTCTGGGGCATATTTGCCAGAGCAAGTGCAGAGGCGATTGATGTTTTGGTGATCGTCAAACCATTCGTAGACACGCCCAAGATTGAGCAGTTACCTGCGCTGTCAATAGTCGGATAAGAGGTGTTTGCCTCTGTCCAGCTGTCGGCGAAGGAGATCTCAGCAGAATCCGCAGTGACGTTGATATTGAAGGTGACCGTGCCAATGTTGACAGCATTGCCAATGGTGCAGGTTTGAACGAATACGGTGTCGCCGAGATACATCATCGTATAGCCTTTGGTGGTGGCGGCAGATGCGTCGATGGTGACAAGGTATTCGCCATTGGAAAGAGCATACTTGCCGTTTGCATCGGGGGTTACTTGTTCATTTGAAGTGACGTTCACAACCGTTTTCGCGGTTGTGAAGGATGCGGTCTTGATAAAGTTCGCAGAGGAAGCAAAGGAATCGGTGAACCAGCTAAAGGTCATTCCTGCAAGGATCAGTGAACAGATCAGAACACAGACCAATGCGGGAACTGCGATCGCCACGATATTCAATTTGATATTTTTCTCAGTTCGATTCATCGTCCGATTCCTCCATAGCGGTCGTGTTTGAATGTCCAATTTCCTTTAATTGTTCTTTAAGCGCCTCAAGCTCTTCACGGATACGGGCGTTTTCAGATTCCTGAAGCTGTGTTTCCTGCTTGAACTGATCGACTTGCTCGTTCTCCTCACGAAGCGCCGCCTTATATTGGCGGTAAAGCTTGACGGTATTTATCGTTTGCAAAACAACGATTATCGCAAGCGGAGTGAATACCGTAAGGAGATATCCCGGTCCGGTCTGCACAAATGCCAGAATCTTTCCGATTCCGGGAAGATCGAAAACGTATTTTCCCGCAACCATAGAATAGGTGACGATTATTTTGTCGTCGGTATCGTTGGTGGTGCCGTAGGTGATGAACCCCGGTTCGCCGTTTGCGGTTTCGGTCAGCCGTCTTATTTTATGGGTGATCGTGTCGCCGTTTTCAGGGGAGATATATGAGATGATATCCCCTTCCTTGAGCTTGGCGGGGTCGATAGAGCGAATGAACACGATGTCGCCGGCGCCGAAATCGGTAGCAGACATCGAATCGGAAAGCACGACGAAGCCGCGGTATCCCAAAAAGTTTCGCTCCGACTCGTCAAGGACGGCTGTGGATATGACCGTGAATATTATCATAAACACGGCAAGCACCACGAGCAGACAAGCGGCAACGTCGCCCGTTATTTTAAGTATTCTTTTGATCTTTTCCACTATTCAAAACTCTTATCAGGGTTGTTCTTGGTCTGAACGGCGTCGGCAGAGATCGTGAACTCAAGCTTGGTTCCCATTCCTCGGTTGCCTTCTTCGACGGGATAATGCAGGGTGAGCGTGAACCAACGGGTCTCGCCCAGAGCCAAAGGCTCGTCAAATGCTTCAACGTCCCAAGAGTTAAACTCGGTCATCTTGCCGGAAAGGAGCACTTCCCCGCTGTCACGTTCAGCGACCGTAACGATCAGAACGTCGGCAAGAACGCCGGTGATATCTTCAAAATAGAGCTTGTAATATACGCCGCCGACGTCGGTAGAGTTGTTTCTGATGTAAAACTCTCTGACGTAAGTTGCACCCGGCTCGATGTTTTCAATATCATCCACGACGGGAATTCCGCCGTTGAGGTCGATATCGACAAGACCTGTGACGAAGGTGTTATCGTCAGCTCTTATCGAGGACATTGCGTAGTAGGCGTAGGTCACAACGGTCATAGCGGCAATAAGAATAATGATTATCGCTATTCTTACGGCGAGCTTGTAAAATGTTTTACTCTTTTTCACGGCCGTTCTCCTTTCTCAAAAGCAGGATAAGCGCCGCCAAAAGCAGCAGGAACGCCGCACCCATTATTACACAGGCGTTGGTGAAATAACAAGGATCGGGGATATAGATGAAGGTCTCGAAGTTTTCACGTCCCTCATCGGGAACGACGATCTCAACGTCCGATTCATCGCTGTCGTCAGGCTCGGCGGGAGTGGGATCGGGCATATTCTCATATATCGTCCAAACGTAGTCGCAAGCAAGCGCCTTTTGCATATATTCGTTGCCGACGCTTGTGTCAAGATATACCTCAACGTGGTATTCAAAGCTCTGGACAATGCCGTCCTCATAGAAGGAAGGGAGACCCAAGTTATGTCCGTTAAAGTTTTTCATAAGTCCGTCATATACTCCCATGCCATTGACGCTTACTTTGAGCTTCAATACCTCGGCAAGCTTCTGATATTCGGCGTCGTCGTGAATATCGACGAAGAACCAGAGGCTGACGGGGTTCTGGCGGGTGACGTTGACTTTATAAGTCTTGCTGACACGGTCGCCGGGGAACATATTGTCAAAGACCATAGGATCGGAGGTGAAGTTCGTTTTGTCGAAAGAAATGCCCGCAGCGTAGATCTTGGGATCTGCCTCTGCCTCGACGGATTCGTAAGCATAGCCGATCACGATATCGTCAGTGGTGACATATTCGCCGGAAGGACCTTCGATGACCTCGAAAGAAACGGCAGCATTAGCCGCATCGCACTCGGTCGCATGGTAAACGGCAGTCAGCCCGAAGCATACCGCATCAACGACCATAAGAGCCGCCAAAACGATGCTCAGCAGTTTTTTCTTTTTCATGCTTTCACGCTTCTTTCTGTAATGATTTAGGTAAATTTATCTGTCAAAGGTGAATTTATCAAATTCTTTTGCGCCGCCGACAAATTCAAAGTATACGGCGTGCTTGCCGATAACGGCGTAGTCAAGGTTTGCAGTCGCTTCGGCTGCACCGTTTTCAAAGTTGATTTTTGCAATGACCTTGCCGTTGTGCTTATCCAAGCGTACATTTACCTGCTTGGCGTCGGTTGCATATACGGTGACAGTCTTGGGAGAGACCTCGCCGAACTGCAGATATCTGAAGCCGACAACAGCCTTGTCGGGGATGCCGACAACGGGAGCGCTGACAGAATCGGTCTGCTCGTAAACGGGCTTGACATACGTATCGTAAGCCAAATTGGCGCCGCTTATGTGGCAGGTATAGCCTGCGGAGATCATCTTATAAGCGTCAAGTCCGTTGATGTGGGGACCCTGAGAGGTCATCTCAACAGGCTTGGAAGATATCGGCTCGCCCTTTTCGTCATAGGTGACGTCACCGATGAAAAGCTTGCCGTCAGAGCTCAAAGCTACGTCGACAGGTTCAAGCATCGCCTGACGGGAGAACTCGTTTACGCCTGTCTGGCGGTGATAGAAGATATACCACTTGCCGTTTATCTCGCAAAGGCTGCCGTGGTTATTTCCCCATTTATAGGTCTGCTTGCCCGTGCCGTCCGGCTGAGGCAAGATCTCGCCGCCGTTGAAGGAGATATCTCCACCGTGAACGTAACCCTCTAAGGGCTTGTCGCTGTACATATAGGACAGGAAGCCGTTGCAATCGTCAAACACCCCGAGCTCGGGAACGGGGGTATTATATCTCTTGGAATAAATGAATACGTATTTTCCCATTATCTTTCTGGGAGAGGAAGCTTCGAAAAATGCATCCTTAAAGTCGATATGCTCGGTATCCTGCGCCCAGGGAGCAACGCAATGGCCGATGTGGTTGGCTGCGTAAGTGCCGTCCTTAACGGTTGCCATATCATCGTTCAATTCCGAACAATGAGTGCCGCAGAAGCCCCAGTATGCATATACCTTGCCGTCGTCATCGACCAAAATGCCGGGGTCGAAGCCGAGATCCGTCTTGACGGGATCGGTGAAAGGTCCCCAAGGGGTCTTTGAGGTTGCGACCATAATTCTTGAGCCGCAGCCTTCAGCGCCGTACATATAGTAAGTATCGCCCTTCTTGACACAGTCGGGAGCGTAAAGGATCGAGCCGTCGGTAGCAGTATAGCACACGCCGTGGCAGGTCCAGTTCGTCAAGTCGTCAACGGGCGCTGACCAGCAGACCTGATCGCGGCCGCAATACTGCGTCTTTTCGATATCATGAGAGCCGTAAACGTAAACACGTTTTTCGCCGTTATGCTCAAACACTCTGGGTTCGCCGTCCGGAACGTGCTCCCAAAGGGGCATATATGGGTTTGCACCTTTAATGTATTCTTTCATAGTCGTGTACCTCACAATCTTACATAATATGATATTATATAAAACCGCATTTAAAGTTTCAATTCGAAAACGTGCATAATTTCACCTGATACTATGATTATATAATATAGCGTCAAAAAAAACAATAGCAAAATGCAACATTTTTGATCTTCAGCCGCAAGAAATGAAATTGACAAAATCGGGCGGTTGGGATATAATTTAGTCAACACTAAAACATCGGAGGATTGCTTATGAACATTTGGCACAACATCAACCCCAAGCGTATTTCCAGCGACTGTTTTGAAGCGGTTATCGAGATCGAAAAGGGTTCAAAGTGCAAATATGAGCTGGACAAAGAGACGGGCACGCTGATGCTTGACAGAATTCTTTATACTTCAACTCATTATCCTGCCAACTACGGATTCATTCCCCGTACATATGCCGACGATCTTGACCCGTTGGACGTTCTGGTGCTGTGCTCGGAGAGCATTAGACCCATGACTTTGGTAAAATGTTACCCCATCGGCGTTATTTCAATGAAGGATAACGGCAGAAACGACGAGAAGATCATTGCAATTCCGTTTAACGATCCCAACTATAACATTTACAAGGATATATCCGATCTTCCGAAGCATATTTACAGCGAGATGCGCCACTTCTTCATGGTATATAAAGAGCTTGAAGGCAAGCAGACGGTCGTCGATGAGGTTGCAGATTCCGCCCGTGCAAAGGAGATCATCCAGACAGCAATGAACGGTTACATTGAAAATTATTGCAAATAATGACAAAAGCCGCCGAATCTCGGCGGTTTTTTTGTGTGATAGAAATCCCCTTCCCCGTGGGAGGGGGTGGTTTCGGCGAAGCCGAAATCGGGGGTGGGCATAGCACAAGCCCACAGGGCTTGTACCTTTTTTCATTGCAACGCGCGAACGTTCAGCACTCACAAATGAATCCACTGCGCCGAAGTGATTTTCTTTCAAAGAACAGGAAATCTGAACGAGCGTTTTTACAAATTCGGCAAAAACAATTCGATTCTCCGTCAATGACCCGCACAGTTGTTTCAAAGAATAACAAAACAGCGCAGGGGATATCGAAGCCGGTAGGCTCGGGAAGAGGAAAAAGAAGATAAGGAAAGGGGATACAAAGGGGAAAACCTTAAGAAGAAAAGGGAGAACGACGTGCCGACCCTTCCTACTTCCGTTCTCTCTTGTCGTCTTGTGGTTTTCCCCTTTGAGGAATAAATTCTGCATTTAAAAAGCAGGCACGAAGCCTGCTTTCTTTTTTATCCCTTGATCGTCGAGGAATTGTTGAGCACCAAAGCGGAATATAGGAACAAAACGTCCTGATCCTCATACTCGATGTTCAGCATCGCCGAGTGGATATATCTGATATCCACAACCGTTATTTTTGAATAAGCCTCGGCAAAGTAAGGCGCAATGCTTGAGCCGAAGGAATCACGGAAGATTATAAGCTCTTTGTCCGTTTCGGCGTTGGGGTTTTCAATGGTGATGAGCGAAAGACTTCCGCCCAAGAACATCTCATATGGGTCACGGTCGGAAAGCTTTTCGAAAACGTACATCGGCATTTCTTCGCCCGTTTCACCGTTAGTGACGGTGCAACCCTTGAGAACGTCGTTGGTCATATAATACATCTCGTCCGAGTCGATGGGCAAAGATACCTGACCCATATATACACCCTTGAAATCGTCGGTTGCAAGAACCTTTTCATATTCAGCATCAAGGGTCACGCCCATCTGTGATGCGATATGCTGTGCAACGTCGTATATCTCCTCCTGCTTCCAGTGAGTGTCGGTACGGTAGTAGTCGGTATAGTCCAAAAGCGGGAAAACGTCGACGTATTCAAGGCTCGGAGCGCTTGCAGTCAGCGACGACACCATTCGGTCATAATCAATTGAAAGTCTGCCCGATTGCTGGCTCAGATATGCGTTCTTGTCGGGAACGACAGTCAGATATACGTTGACGTCGGTATCTGCAAAGTATTTCTGATAGATATTCTGGAATTTTGCGCCCGCATTTTCCACCGATTCAACGTTTAAGGGATATTCCATCTTTGCGATGTAGCCGTCGTGAACGTAGATATCGTTATTGTCGAGCTGACCCATAAGATAAAACGCCGAGAAGCTCTTGATAGAGCGGAAGGTGTCGCGCAGCGGGAACTGATCGAGGGTGTAATCCTCAAAGCCGGTCATAAACTTGCCGTTTAAAATAGTTTTAACGCTTAATTCAGGAAACTGATCCAGATATCTGCGCTCGCTGTCGGAATATTCCGTTGCAGGCTTAATAAGACAAACGATGAAAAATCCGAAAACTATGAGGGATACAAGTACGACTGTGACGATGTTTTTGATTTTTGTATTCATACTCAGTCCCTCCTTTAGAATCTGAAGTATAGGAACGGGTTGAAGGAGCCGTCAACCAGAAACGCCGTGCAAAGAATCAAAACTGCGACGAGAGCCACAGGTTCAAGCACGTTGATGATTTTCGATGAGCGCTCCCCTGCTTCAAGCTTTAAGCATACGTTCTTTATGAGCGGTGTCGAGCCGATGATGCCGACAACGAGCATAACGCCGTAGCTTCTAAGATAATATAAGCACTCGGCTGATGCAAACTTGATTCCGCCTGCGCCGAACATTCCGCCGATATAACTGAATGCTTCGTTCATCGAGCTTGCGTTGAAGATAACAAAGCTGATGAGGACGAAGAACATAACGTAAATATGGCTGAGTGCCTTCGTTTTCTTGAGCTTATCAAGAAGCCAGACCTTTTCGATAACCAGCAGGATTCCGAACATTAAGCCCCAGATTATGAAGTTCCATTCGGCACCGTGCCAGAAGCCCGTCAGCGCCCAGACGACGAAGATATTGAAGAACCAGCGGAGCTTTGAAACTCTGTTTCCGCCCAAGGGAATGTATACGTAATCCCTAAACCACGTGCCCAAGGACATATGCCAGCGGCGCCAGAATTCGGTTATGCTCGAAGATATGAACGGGTGGTCGAAGTTTTCAATGAACTTAAAGCCGAAAATATGTCCGATACCGATCGCCATATCCGAATAGCCGGAGAAGTCAAAATAGATATGCAAAGCAAAGGCGACGGCATATACCCAATAGAACAAAACGGTCTTGTCGTCCGATGCCTTGAAAATATCGCAAAGCTCGCCCAAGGTGTTTGCAATTAAAACCTTTTTGCCCAAGCCAAGAATGAATCTGCGGACACCGTAGGATATCCCGTCAAGCGAGTGGGTTCTCGTTTCGAGCTGATCGGCAATGTCCGAATAGCGAACGATGGGGCCTGCAATAAGCTGGGGGAACATGGTGACGTATGCGGCGAAGTTGATTACGTTGTGCTGTGCGCCGACGTCACTGCGGTATACGTCGATGATATAGCTGATTATCTGGAAGGTATAAAAGCTGATACCGATAGGCAGAGCAACGTTCAAAAGCTTCACAGACAAGCCTGTTACGGCGTTGAAGTTCTCGATAAAGAAATCGGCGTATTTGAAATAGCCTAAAAATCCAAGACATATTGCGACCGAAGCTATCATTGCGGTTCGCTTTAAGGCGGCGCTTTTGAATCTTTCGATTAAAAGACCCGCAACAAAGCCGACGGCAATGGTGATTGCCATCAATATGACGTATTTGGGTTCTCCCCAGGCATAAAAAACGAGGCTCGAAAGCAAGATCACCGAGTTTTTTAACACTCTGGGAACTGCAAAATACAGTATCAGAACTATCGGGAAGAAATAGTAAAGAAAAGGTATGCTTGAAAAGAGCATATTTACCTCCGAAAGGCAAAAAGTGAGTTTACCGCTCGGGCAAACTCACTTTCATTTGTTTTGCTTTTTTAGTTTGCCGTTTGATTAGACAATGGGCTCCTGAGTTACAACAGCATCGGGGTATACTTCAACGAGTCTGGTTTCGATGAGGTTAACGAGGTCGCTGTTGCCGAAGGTAATAACGACGTTGTTTTCGCCGACCTTAACAACGGAAAGGACCTCAGGGAAGCCGCACATCCACTGGTTGTTCATAATGGCGTCGTTCATCAAGGAAACGAAGGTGTCAACGTTTGCAGAGTCTGCAATAACGTATGAACCGCAGGTGAAGTTGTTGAAGTTCATGCTGTGGAACAAAGAAGCAGCTTCATCAATGTACTGAACGGCGTCGGCAGGAACGATGAGAAGTCCTGCAAGATACTCGGCATTTTCGTGGTTGAACACGCCGGGGCCTTCAGCGAAAGCGTCATAGTCGCCGCCCATAAAGTATACCTTTTCGTCGTCGGAATACTTTTCCCAAGCAGCGTTGAGAACGTCCAAAGCAGCCAAAGGCTCAGCAGGGGTCTCCTCTACGTTGTTTTCGTTATTATTTGTGTCATCAACTACTGCGTTGTTCTCGCCGTTATCGGCATTATTATTGTTGCCGCAGGCAACCATCGACAACGCCATTGCGAGAACGAGCAGAATAAGTGCAATCTTCTTCATTGTAGTTTCTCCTTAGAATCAAAAATATGCGTTACGTAAAAATCGGTCGGTACATTTCTGTATCAACCGATCATAGTGATGTAACACCGTGATTATACCACGGATAAGACTGTAAGTCAAGCCGTAAAACCCCGATCTTGCGTGATTTTGGCTCGTTTTTTATAACAAACTTTTTGGCAAAAAAGTAAAAAAATTATACCGATTCGTATGCAATATTTTCGGGGCTGCGTGTGCGGTTTAAAGCGCTGAATCAATTCCATTCAAACTTCGGGAGCTTGTCCAGCGTGAGCGTGAACTCGGAGTCGTACATCTTTTTGAGATTTTCAACGTCGTTTCCCGTCAGCGAGCTCATATGCCAGATCAAAAACCAGCTCCACATCGTTCGCTTGCGGACAAGCTCAGTGATGTCGGGCAGGTTGCCGCATTCGTGCAAAGCAAAAGGCTTGCGTGACCTGCCGAAATCTGCCCAAAGCTTCTGATAAGCCGCTTCGTGAAGTCCGAATCTGTAAGTATCCGAGCCGATGACGTCGCAATAATCATCGCCAACATACCAGCCGTCACGGACGTAGTCGGCATAACCCAAGACCCAGATGAGGTTGGTCAAATTGAACGTATTCGTGTAGCGGTCATACATCAAATGCCAGAGCTTTATAAAATCGGCAGGCTTACCCTTGCCCCACCAGAACCAGCCGCCGTCAAACTCGTGGAACGGGCGCCACAAAACGGGAACACCGGCATCACGCAGCTCGGCAAGAGCGTGTGCCGCAAGATCCCAGTTGGCGATCATATTTTTGTGTTCCTCGGTCGATTCATCGAAGAGCTTTTCAAAGTCGGGAACGTCCTCTTTTGATTCTCTGTAAGCGTAGCCGTTGATGCCTGTATGCCAGCAAATTGACACGATTCCGCCTTTTTTATGCCACTCGAGCGCACGGCGGTTGACGTTTTCAAATTCACCGCCCATATAGTCAAGCCCTCTTATTGCAGGGAGCTTGCCCGTGACCTCGTGAAGATATCTCATCTCAAATTCGGCACGGCGGTTATCGGGACATTCCTGCTGACCTGTGAGGACATAGTTGCCTTGAACTTGGCAGATGTAGTCATACATCTTCTGAGCGTTTCGGTCGGCGTTGGGGTTGGAAAGCTTGGGCATTTGGGAACCTCCTTGGGGTATTTTGTGGGTGCGGGGTGTGACGGAGGGGACAAAAATGTTGCTCGCTACGCTCGCAAAATTTTCAAAGAACCGATAAATCGGTTCTTTGCCGCGGGTGGGCCGGGCGCAAAGGGAGCGAGCCGTGGCAGACACGGCGATGCGACGAAGTTGCATCGACAGTGGCGTGCCGTGGCGAGCGGTATATCGCCGCAGGTGCGCATTGAAAGCCTCTCCCTCCGG
Source organism: uncultured Oscillospiraceae bacterium (assembly GCA_964462175.1). Classification (GTDB taxonomy): domain Bacteria; phylum Bacillota; class Clostridia; order Oscillospirales; family Ruminococcaceae; genus Faeciplasma. The sequence goes on along the minus strand of CAYWXA010000014.1, from coordinate 7,699 downwards.
GAGAGGTGTCACGCAAAGCGTGACGGAGAGGGGCGACCCTTATTCGCCCGCATTATACATTTCAAGAATTTTCTTCAGCTCGACCTGAGCCTCCGAAACGACTTCCTTCGGGGCGATGACCCTCGCCTGCGTTCCGAATTGGAACAGCCAGCCCCAGAAAGTGGGTGATATCTGAACTTCGGCACGGACGGTGAATCTGTCATCGGAAATGCGGTTTAATCGCACGCTTTCACCGAAACGGTCAATTACGACGTTTATAAGCTTCGAGCTCATTTCAAGGGTGACGGTCTCGGTTCTTCCGCCGAACATATTGTAGGTGGCACGGAGCTGTTTTGCAAGCTGGTCTTCATCGACCGAAAGCTGGCGGCGCTTAACGTCGGTGACCGAAACGTCGGTCATTCTGTCAACACGGTAGCGGGAGATAGTGCCGTGCTTGATAAGCCCACAAACGAGATAATAACAGTCGTTCTCCCAGATCAGATAGTAAGGCGAAACGGTATAAAGCTTTCCGTCATAACGATAGCGTTTTTTCTTGTCGGTGTCATATTCAAAATACTTGAAACTGATGTTGCGGTCTTTATAGATCGCCTCGTGAATCGAATTGATGGAATAATAGATCGACTCGTTGAAGGTCTTGACTCGGTTGCCGACGTAGATACTGCGGCGAAGGTTGGTCGCATTATGCTTGCTTGTGAGCGACTGCAGCTTTTTGATAAGCTCGTTTGATTTTTTGACCGTCAGGAACTTCGAGCTTGCAACGGCATCGGCAAGCACCAAAAGCTCCTCATCCTGAAACAGACGGGAGCCGATGTAATAAACGTTTGAATGGCCTCGCTTATCCACTACGATGTCAAGACCCACGCTTGCAAGCGTCGCAATATCGTCATATATCGTCTTGCGTTCGGCTTTGATGTCATATAAAGCAAGCTTTTGGATCAGCTCGTTGACGGACAAAGGGTGATTCTCATCCGTTTCGGTCAACAAAATCTTTTGCAATATCAATAATTTCTGCTTCTGGCTCGACTGCTGATACAGCTCCATTTACGTCACGCTCCTCTGTTGTTAGGTCAGAATGGGTAGATCAATTTTTCTTGGAAAGATCGGTAACGGAGCCGTCCTCCTCAACGATGGAGATATTATCGAGCTGGCCTGAAAGGCTCGCAATGAAAGCGTCACGGTATTCCTGCCTGAGCTTTGCCTGCTCCAAAAGCTCAAGCTCGGTCAGTCCCTCGGTCTTTGATTTCCTCGCCAAAAAATTGATTCTTTCGATTTTCTTCTTATCCATAAAAACTCCTCGGTTTTATTTACATTTTACAACATCATTTTATCATTTATCAACCGACATTTCAATAGTTGAGTCCAAAAAAACAGACTGATATACAAATTCGGTTGACTTTCTTTCAAAATTGGTTATCATTATAAGCAAGGAATTGGAACATATGTTCTCTTTTTTGAGGGCATATCGCTACTTAACGTGCGGAGGAAGGAGTTAAAAATTGAAGAAAATGATCGAAGAATACAAAGAAGTTGCCCAAGCGCTTGAAAAGCGCTCGAAGGAGCTTGCCGATATGATAAAACAGGAACGTGACGTTTTGAAGCTCCACAGGCTTGAGCGCAGGAAGTACATAATCGACACGGAAAGATATGAGGTGCTGCGTGATATCAAGGATATGACGGAAATTCTGATGAGAGAGGAGAACTTGTATGGCGAGGCTGTGTAGGATTAGTCTTGAGGAAGCGCAAAACTTAAAGTCGATCGGCACATCGGGGGCGATAAGGCGCCTTGCCATTCCCCACGAGCTTTTGAAGCGTGCCGTCAGGGAGGTACTGACCGACAAACAACGGCTTTATGCAGAAAAATATTTCTTTGAAAACAAGACGATGATCGAAATTGCAAAGGAGCTGGGAGTCAACAAATCAACGGTTTCACGGACGATGACAAGGGCAAAACTGCGATTGCGAACAGCGTTAAGATATACCGTGCGGAAATAGTTTGCATTTTCTGAGAATATGTGATAGAATAATTTTGATTAGGTGCAGGTGCAGGCGACGACGTCGCACAGCGCGCCCGAAGGGGCTGTGCGTGCGGTGGAGGAGCCGCACGTCGCCGAAGGCGACACCGATTAAACCTCTCCCTTTGGGAGAGGTGGCACGCAAAGCGTGACGGAGAGGGCAAATTCGCACGAAGGCTGATGTATGCAAGAATTAGCGAGCGAGGCTTGTCCACCTCATCCGTCGGCATACGCCGACACTAATTCCAATTGCGGTACCCGACTCGCCGTTCACTGGCGTTCCGGCTTGTCGACCGCTGCTCCAACCCCTGCTTCCTTTTTCCGCCACCGGCGGCGGTCGCAGGCGTTGCCCCTCAAGGGGAAGGCTATCAACCTGCGACTTTTGAAAGGAGGAAAACGATGCTTTACGGAAAAGACGGCGTTATCACGCTGATAAGCTCGATGATCAAAAACAAAAGGCTTTCCCATTCGTTTATCCTTCTCGGTGAGCGAGGTGTCGGCAAAAAGACCTTGGCGGAATATCTGGCAAAGATGATCCTCTGCCAAAGCGGCAATTCCCCCTGCGGAATTTGCAAATCCTGCTTGATGTGCGAAAACGGGGCGCACCCCGACCTCATCAGGTTATCTGCCAGCGGAAAACAGGAAAACTTCCGAGCAGACGATCTGAGATTTCTCATTTCCGATGCAAGCGTTTCGGCAAACGAGGGCGGACACAAGGTATATATTCTCCCTGAAATCGACAAGGCTTTGCCTGCGGCGCAAAACGTTCTTTTGAAGATAATTGAAGAACCGCCCGCAAACGTCGTATTCATTATGACGGCGACCTCGAAGGAGAAGATTCTCTCAACCGTTTTGTCCCGCTCGGTCTCGCTGGCTGTTCCGCAGGCTTCCGAGGATGATTGCATCAAGGCGCTCGGCGAAAAGGGTATAACCCACAGCGATGCCGAAAGAGCCGTTAAATATTTCGGTGGAAACATCGGGGCGTGCCTTGAATATCTTGAAGGGTCATCGGATGACCACCCCTTTGAGGCGGTTCAGAACATCGTCAGAGCTCTTACAAGCGGAGATGAATACGTTCTTGCAAGAGAGCTTAATTCTTTGGAACGTGACAGGGCTTTCGCCGTTAAGGCGATCGGTGTGCTTCAGTCGGTGATAAGAGATGCTTTGACGGCGAAATTCGGAAACATCTCCCCTATTTCACCGATGCGTGAGGAAGCGGTCGGAATGTCAAAAATCATTCGCACGGGCGGACTTGAAAAAATGTATTCCGCCTGCTCGGAATGTATATCAAAAATTTCAGGCAACGCAAGCATGACTTTGGCTTTGGCGGATCTTGCCTGTAAGCTTAAAACATATTCTCTCAAATAAAGAAAGGAAACCAAAGCTATGACCGAGATCATTGGCGTAAGATTCAAAAGCGTAGGAAAAATATATTACTTCTCCCCCGGAGAGCTTAAAGTCACACCCGAGCACAGCGTTATCGTTGAAACTGCAAGAGGTGTTGAATGCGGTAAAGTCGTTTTGGGCAACAAGATGGTTGACGACAGCGAGATAATTGCCCCTTTGAAGCCGGTTATCCGCATTGCAACGGAAGAAGATTTCAAGCAGATCGAGAAAAACAAGATAAGAGAGCAGGAAGCCTTCGGGATCTGCGAGAAGAAGATCGCTCAGTATAAATTGAATATGAGCCTCGTTGACGTCGAATGTACGTTTGACAACTCGAAGCTTTTATTCTATTTCACCTCGGACAACCGTGTTGACTTCAGAGAGCTGGTTAAAGACCTTGCAGGCGTTTTCCGCACTCGAATCGAGCTCAGGCAGATCGGTGTGCGTGACGAAGCAAAGATGCTCGGCGGTTTGGGAATCTGCGGCAGACCTTTCTGCTGTGCAAGCTTTTTGGGCGAGTTCCAGCCTGTATCCATTAAAATGGCAAAGGAACAGAGCCTATCGCTCAACCCGACGAAGATCAGCGGCACCTGCGGCAGACTTATGTGCTGTCTGAAATATGAGCAGGACGGATATGAGGAGCTTTTGAGAATTACGCCCAAGGTCGGCGCTATTGTTGAAACTCCCTCGGGCAGAGGCGTTGTAACCGATGCGAACCTGCTTTCGGGCAAGCTTCACGTTAAGTTAAACGACACCGAAGCAGACGCTGTTTTCCAGCGTGAGCAGGTCAAGCTCATCAAGGACTCGGTGATAAGGGTCAACAGAGATGAGATCAACGCACTGAAGGATCTGGAGAAGTAAGAATGAGCATAAAACAGAAAGCTCTGATAATAGGCGTATTTGCAGTTCAGGCGCTGCCGATTCCCGTATCCTTGATAACTATATTGGGAAGCCTTATCTCAACAGCAAATATCGGAATGGCATCGGGCTCACTGTTAGTTACGATCATTTCAATCATTGCGATGGTCTTGGCAGGAACATATTCTTTAACATACGTGTTTTCGCTGATAAATGTTTACAGCAAAAAGAAACTCAGTTTCATCAGTTTTTTGCCAATTATCCATTTGGTTTTGGCAATGGTATTTGTTGCGTTGTGGCGCATAGCAGAAAGATAGATTATTCAAAAAACCCAACAGATTGGATCTGTTGGGTTTTTGTTTGCGCTTTGAGCGGCAGCCGGGGCGTTTTCTCCGTGAGGAGAAAACGCCGTCCTCGCCGAAGGCGAGGGGCGCATCGGGGGACCCGATGCGCAGGCTGCCGCGGAGTCGGGCGATGGACAAACTGAGGGCGGGCAGGCTCAATTCAGCCCAAAGCTTATCGACAGCGCAGTGTCAATTTTTCCCATTGCGGTCTGGTCAAGCACACCCATTCGCTCCTTGAGGCGCTTTTTGTCAATGGTGCGTATCTGCTCCAAAAGCACGACGCTGTCTTTTGCAAGACCGCAGCTTGCCGAATCAATTTCGATATGTGTCGGCAGGCGGCTTTTCTCCCTTTGGCTGGTAATTGCCGCAGCGATGACCGTCGGGCTGTGCTTGTTTCCGACGTCGTTCTGAACTATAAGTACCGGTCTGACTCCGCCCTGCTCCGAACCGACTACCGGACTTAAGTCGGCGTAATAAATTTCTCCCCTGTAAACTGACATGGTTTTCTCTCCTAATCTTGTTTTGTTATCTGTATTGTTGACCGATCAGGCTTGTTTATTCAGTCACGGGGAGATTGACCGAATTGCTTTTTGCCTCGTCCTCATTTGTACATTATATGCAAATGGCAAAATGCGGCTCCTCCACCGCGCGCACTGTCCCTTCGGGACGCATCGCGCGACGTCGTCGCCGCAATCACACAAAAAAGGCACCCCCAAAGGAGTGCCTTTTCAGATTCATTATTAAAGAACTGCGAGCTTCTTATATGCCGCCTTGAGTGCGGGATAAATTTCGGTATAAAGCTTGTAATATTCTTCATACTGAGGAACGTTTTCAACGACGGGGTTCTGAACCTTGTCAACTGCACATACTGCGTGGCATGCTTCGGGAACGCTGGAGTAAAGTCCTGCGCCGACACCAGCCAAAAGTGCAACGCCGAGTGCGGGGCCTTCCTTGGAGGAAGCAGTCTTAACGGGGCAGTTATAAAGGTCAGCAAGCATCTGTCTCCAGAGGGGTGAGCTTCCGCCGCCGCCGCAAGCCATCATATCGGAAACGTTGATATCCATCTGCTTGAATACTTCAACGCAGTCACGAAGCGAGTAGGATACGCCTTCCATAACGGCTCTTAACATATCCTTCTTGGTGTGCATTGCCGAAAGGCCGAAGAACACGCCTCTTGCATCAGGGTCGAGGTGAGGAGTTCTTTCGCCCATCAAATAAGGCAGGTAAAGAAGTCTGTTTGCGCCGATCGCAACGGTGTCAGCCTGCTTATCCATAAGATAATAAGGGTCAACGCCCATAAGGCGGGCGGTTTCCTTTTCCGATTCGCAGAAGTTATCTCTGAACCACTTGAGGGAAAGGCCTGCGCCCTGGGTTACGCCCATAACGTGCCAGGAGCCCGGAACTGCGGCACAGCAGGTATGAACTCTGCCCAGCTTGTCGATGGAAATTTTAGAGGTATGTGCAAATACAACGCCCGAGGTACCGATGGTGGTGAACGCCTTGCCGTCCTCAACGACGCCCGTACCAACTGCTGCTGCGGCATTATCGCCTGCGCCGCCGACAACGATGGTGCCTTCGTTAAGGCCGGTGATCTCAGCCATTTCCTTGGTCAGATGACCTGTAACCTCGCAGGATTCATATACCTTGCCGAGCATTGTCTTATCAAGACCCAAGGTGTCGATAACTTCGTCAGACCAGTCACGCTCTGCAACGTTAAGAAGCTGCATACCGCTTGCATCGGAAACTTCGGTTGCATATTCGTGGGTCAAAACAAATCTTATGTAGTCCTTAGGCAAGAGAATGTGACGGCAACGCTCATAGTTTTCGGGTTCGTTATTCTTTACCCAGAGGATCTTGGCGGCTGTCCAGCCTGTGAGGGCGGGGTTAGCGGTGATCTCAATGAGCTTATCTCTGCCGAGTTTGGCGTTCATTTCGTCAACTTCGTTGGCGGTTCTCTGGTCGCACCAGATGATTGAAGGACGGATGACCTCGTTGTCCTTATCGAGCATTACAAGGCCGTGCATCTGTCCCGAAAGACCGATACCCTTAACGTCGTCCTTGTCAACGCCGCTAATAGCCATAACAGCCTTGATGGTGTTAACTGCGGCATTTGCCCAGTCTGCGGGGTCCTGTTCTGCATAACCGTTCTTGGGCTGATACATGGGATATTCAATGGTCTTTGACGCAATGACCTTTCCGCCCTCGTCAAAGAGAACGGTCTTGGTACCGCTGGTACCGATATCAACGCCGATAATATAAGCCATAATTGTTCCACTCCTAAATTATAATTTTTTATTTTCACCGACTTATGTCGGAAAATTTACTGTTGGTTGGGAGGACCAAAAATTTTGCTCCCTACGGTCGCAAAATTTTGCAAGAACCCACTTCGTGGCTTCTTGAAGCGGGGCGGAGGCCGTCGTACCACGAAGTGGTGTGACGGAGGGGCCAAAAATGTTGCTCCCTGCGGTCGCAAAATTTTATGAAAAACACTCCGTGTTTTTCGTGACAGTGGGCTTACTTCGCTTTTCTCGCAAAGTTTTAAAAACATCGCTCCCGCGGTGCGAGATCACCCCTGCGCAGGATACATTCCCACGTCGATCAGGTTGTTTATCATATCCACGTAGCTTTCGTCGTCCGCCTCAATGCAGGTGCACTCCCCTGCGTTGTCCTCGCTCAGGATATCCCATGCGAGGAGGGCGTTTTTGTTTTTAGCGTAGCCCATCTTTGAAAGAAGCTCCTCATAGGGCGAAAGGTTCTGCGAATAGATGCTCAAAGTCTGATAGTCCATCATATAGATCTCATCCTCGGTTGAATGAGAGCCGAATCCGAATTTGATTACACCGTCCGAATATAACACCGAGCCGTAGCGTTTTAAAATCGCTTGGGCAACCGATGCCGTGCAGTTGTCAAGATAATAAAGGCGGGTCGAATCGTTGTCGTCGGGAATCTCAACAAAGAAGAATACGCCTTCGCCAAGCAGTTTCACGCAATCGCGCCAGAATGCGGGGTAATCCTCGGCGGAGAGGGTTAAATAAAGTCTGCCGCGGGAGGATTTATATTCTCTTTTGAGCTTTGTTGTATCGGGTATTGCAACACCCG
>CAYWXA010000013.1:0-25035 GCA_964462175.1 uncultured Oscillospiraceae bacterium | reverse complement strand
AGATTGTGGTTCTAAAGATCGTCGGTTCGAGTCCGACTATCCACCCCAGAAAAGAGCATCCGTTTCGGGTGCTCTTTTGTTATTTGCTCAATTGACAAATTTTGTCAGACTAAAATTGATCCATATGTCTTGTATTGCAATCTAAAAAATGGTATAATACAATAAATAACTATGGAAAGAAGGCAAAGACTTGAAATACATCGGCAAAATCTTCTCAATTATTCTGTCTTTATTGCTTCTTTCTTCCTGCTCATTGAACGTTTCGCACGATGACGTGACTCTTCCCGGTGTTACGATCGAAACGTATAAACCTTCGACCTCTGTATCTCAAACCGAAACTCAGCCGCCCGTAACTTCCGTTCCCGATACGACCGCGGCTTTTGAATCATCTCAGACGTCAAGCTCAACGGTGTCTTCATCAACGGATGCTTCTTCCGAAACGACCTCTGCCGTGCAGATTGAGCAGACTGTAACTTCAGCCGTCTCTACGTCTGAGGACTATTTCATTTCCGATTATGAGTGCATAATGTACGCTATCTCTGACGTCAACGTGCGTCAGGCACCGGATGCCGACAGCAAACGAATCGGCCATCTCGATGAGGGCGAGCAGGTCAAAGTCACGGGAATAGTATCAAACGGCTGGGTCCGAATCGTCTTTAAAAATGCTGAGTATTTCGTCAACGGCAGATACCTTACCGACTTCTATGAAGAAGAGGTAACAACCGTTACGACGACGGTGAGCGAAACGACGACTACCGTGACGACGACAGTCACGACTGCTACGTCCGCTACTACCACGGAATATGAATCTGACGAAGAGATCGTTGAAGACGAGCTTTCAAACGTTATTATTGATTCCAATTCATATACAGCTTTGAACTATGCCGAACAAAAAGCGGTTTGGTTTGCTTATCTGGATATTGATACGATGCTTGCCGGCGCTGACGAAGAATCCTTCAGAAACAAGATCAGTCTTGCGATGGATCAGGTAAAATTCTTAGGTTGCAACACCGTTTACGTTCACGTCAGAGCCTTCGGAGATGCTTACTATGATTCCGACTACTTTGCCTTTGCCGCATCGTACAGCGGAAAAATGGGCGGAGAATGTCCGTATGATCCTTTAGAGATCATGATCGAAGAAGCTCATAACAGAGGTCTTTCCTTCCACGCCTGGATCAACCCCATGAGAACGACTACGAAGAGCCGTTTTGAAGAGATGAGCTCGGATTATCTTCTCAAAAAGTGGTATAATTCATCATCTGCGAACGGCACCTATCTCGTTTATAATTCCAAGACGCAGTATTATTGGCTCAGTCCTGCATACCCCGCAGTCAGAGAGCTGATCTGTAACGGCGTTGCGGAGCTTGTCTCCAATTATAACGTCGACGCTATTCACATTGACGACTATTTCTATCCTACGACCGCTTCTAGCTTCGATGAGCAAGCGTATAAAGCGTCCGGAACCTCGCTTGATCTGAGTGAGTGGCGCAGAAGTGTCGTAAGTATTCTTGTAAAAGAGATGTATTCAACCGTCAAAGCTTGCAATCCAAGCGTGCTGTTTGGCGTTTCTCCCGCAGGTAATACCAAAAACAACTATGAATCATACTATGCCGATATCTATACGTGGTGTTCTCAGAAAGGCTATCTTGACTATATCGTTCCTCAGATCTATTACGGTTATGAGGACAAGCTGCCCTTTGACGATACCGCATTGGAATGGCAGGGGATCGTTACCGAACCGTCTGTTAAGCTGATCTGCGGCATCGCTGCATATAAAGTCGGCTTAAACGATGAATGGAGTTCGGGTACGATGCTCAAAAAGCAAACCGATTATATCAACTCGCTTTCCGGATATACCGGCTGGGCTTATTATCGCTACGGTACTATCTTCGATCCCGATTCTGACGTGAGCGAGCTGATGATGACGGAGCTTATCAATCTTATCGCATAAACACCAAGGAGATAATTATGAAACGGCTTCTTTGCCTTATTCTTTCTTTAATACTTATCATTGGCTCTGTGGAATATACAGGGCCTTTGTCGCTTGTTTTAAATGCTGATGAAAATGAGGCTGAAGAGGTAGTACCTGATAACACTGCGGATGATTATTACTACGCTTTTCCCGATGATATGAAAGCCTCTGTCATTACCATCGGATACGACTTTTTCACCGACAGCGAGCAATCTGCCGAAGCGACTCAGTCGGAGATCGACGCAATTATCGCTAAGTTTAACGAGATCGGACTCAATACGATCATCATCAGAACGTCATACGACGGTGTTATCTATTATGAGCCTGACACGCAGAAGTTTAAAAACGGTTCTCCGTTGGATATGCTCATTGATGCCGCCCGTGAGAATAATTTGTATACGTATATAACCTTTGACATCAATACGGCGCTTGATGCCAACGACATTACTGAGCTTAACGAAAGGATCGATTATCTTTCATACTGCGCTCACAGGCTTACCAATAAATACCTCATCGACGGTATCATTCTTGACGGCTACTATGCTTCTAAGGATGCCGACAGTTATGATAATTATTCCGATTTCGGCTCCGGAATCGGTTTTGAGAACTGGCTCAAGGATAACAGCGCATACGTATTCAGACTTGTCAGCAATGCCATCAGAGCAACGAACAATACCGTTGCAGTAGGCATAAGTATAAACAACGCCTGGATGAATGACTCGTCTGACCCCGAAGGCTCGGATACAAAAGACGATTTTGAAGCGCTTGCCGACGGATATTCAGATACCCGTGACTACATAAGACAAGGCTATGCCGATTTTATGATAGTATATTGCTACGGCGGTCTTGAAAGCCGGGAGCTTGAATTTGAAAGTATCGTTGAGTGGTGGAACGAGCTTGCCGAGGAAGCTGACATTCCGATGTTTGTTCGCCATGCAAACGAAAGAATCAGCACTTCCGATTCAAAGTGGGCAGCCGACCAGATATTGAAACAGCTTGAAGAATGTCATAATTATTCGATGTACCGGGGAAGCGTATTCGATTCGTTTGAATCGTTGAAAGAAAACGTCGGCACCAGCACGGACGCTCTCATTAAATACTATGCCGGACTTATAGATACCAACTCGCTCTATAAAGAGCTTACGATGGTCCTGCCTAAGAAATACGACTTCATTACCTATGAGCCTACGGAAAAGTTCCAGGGTTCGTTTGACTCTAACTTTGATATTTACTTCAACGGCGAGAAGATCGAGCTCAACGAAGCCGGCAACTTCTATTTTGAAGTGGATCTTGAAGTCGGTGTGAATAAGTTCACGTTCAAAAATAAATCTACCACGATAACGTATAAGATAACCCGAAAGGTAAAAGTTTTGCAGAGTGTCGAGCCTGAAGAGGGCACCGAGACAAGAGTTGAAGGAACGACCAAGATCTCCGTATCAGTGCTTGCGTATAAGGGCTCAGTCGTAACTGCGACACTTAACGGAAAGACGATCAAACTGACTGAAGACGACACTCTTTCGGACGATCTTGATGCAAACACCAACTACACCAGATTCACCGGCTACTTTACCGCTCCCGAAGGAATCGTAGGGGAAGAGCAGGATCTTGGAAATATCGTCATCAACGGCAGCTATAACGATTTTGTCTATGAAACGATGAACGGCTCCCGTGTTATCGTTAACGAGATCTCTCCTTATGCAGAACGTGCTCAGCTTATCAAGATAAAGAACGATAATACGATAACCTACGATTACTACACGACCGACAACGTTGCAACTCCGACCTGTCCAAGACTTCCTGCGGGAACGCTTGACGTTATCGTCAACAAGGTGTCATATAACGTATCGTCTGACGGTGTAAATCAGACCGTCGATTACTATCTGACGGAATCCAAGCTCAGAATCAAAGCGTCCGATTGCGAAGTTATTGACGGCTATACGATCGTTGACAACGTAGTCACGCTGACAAACGCTTATACTTCAAATACGAATACGATACTTAACCTGCAGCTTAATCATCAGACGCCGTTTACGGTATCCTATTCGCCGCTCAGTTATGACGATCCGGACGATAATTCCTATCTGATCGAAGAGTTCGATCCCGACTACGTTTTGATAACGTTTGACTACGTTTCCGACTGTGCGGGCTCGGTCAGCTTCTCATCCGATTCGCTGTTTACGAGCGCTGAGTGGAAAAACGTTCAGGTTGACGGCGAACCGAAGCTTCAGCTAAAGCTTAAGCTGAGAAAATCGGGCATCTTCGCCGGATATACAGCATCATATGACGGAAGCGGCGGACTCACGTTTACCTTTAACGGATACCGTTCAAGCTTGTACGGTGCTGTGATAGTGATCGACCCCGGACACGGTTATAATAAGAGCTCAACCGTTTTCGATCCGGGCGCCGTAGGTCACGTCGTCGAGCAAAAGATCAATATTGCCATCGCCAAGACGTTGACTTCGCTTCTTCAGGCTTCAGGTGCGACCGTGTATATGCTTCCTACCGATACCAAATACATAAATCTGTATGACCGAAGCGAGTACGCAGCGCAATACTCTCCCGATATATTTATTTCGATCCACTGTAATTCCGTATCAAAGGGAAACGGCGTAAGGGGAGTGGAAGCGTATTACTTCACGCCCTTCTCGCAGCCGCTTGCTTCTTTGGTTTCAAAGAAAATGGCTCAATATTATTCGAGCTACGTTTACGGTGACGGAAAGAATTATAACCGAGGAGCAAAATACAATTACTTCGCTGTTACATTAGAGCAAAGCTTCCCGTCGATACTCGTTGAATGCGGATTCGTTACCGACTATCAGGAGGCAATGGCTCTGAATAATACGTCTGTTCAGCTTGGCTTGGCAAATGCGATCGTTTCCGCTATGGAGGAATATTTCTCGCTGTCGAGATAAAATGATGTTGCAAAATCCAAAGCTTTCTGTTATAATGGTTTAAATGATTATTTTTGGAGGTAAAATATGACACTTCTTACACTTTTGACTGCTGCTACCACCGATGTAGCTTCACAGTCTTCCATTCTTTCATTGGTAATGATGATCGTTTTGCTCATTGCTTTTTATTTCATTCTTATCAGACCTCAGCGTAAAAAGGAAAAGAAAGACGCTGAAATGAGAAAGAACGTTCAGATCGGTGACGAGATCGTAACTGCAGGCGGCATCGTGGGCATTATTGTCAGAGTCGAAGAGAGCACCGTATTGCTTGAAACGGGCGGTGACAGATCTAAGCTCAGAATCCAGAAATGGGCTATTTCTCAGAACCTTTCCGCAGTTGAAGAATCAAAGGCTGCTCCTGCTCCCAAGAAGGCTAAGTCCAACGAGGAAGAAGCAGGAATCGAAAAGTAATTTTTGCATAATAATGTTTTCCTTCGAATATCGTTTATCAAACGGTATTCGGAGGATTTTTTTATGCCTGATCGCAAAAAATGCATAACGCTCGGAATCGTCTTTGGGTTTATTATCATGTTCTTTACGTGCTGTGCCTGCTCAGTTATGATGATCTGCATTGACGTACCCATAAAAGCGCTCGAAATACTCTCCTTGCTTATGATAGCATATTCATGCTTCATTTCCGCTTACGTTTCCACACAGATATACAGAAGGAACGGCATTTATCAAGGCGTTATTTGCGGCAGTGTTATCTTTTGTATTTTGTTCGTACTGTCATTGTTTGCACATAAAGCGCAATTCTCACTTTCGGTAATTATCAAATTTGCGGTGTGCATCTTTTTCGGTGCCATAGGTGGGATCAAGGGTGTCAACACCCGAAAAACAAAGATTCGTATACGGGAATAATTTACGCTGTGTTAACATATTTATCTATTAAAGACGGACAAGACGGAGGAATGATAAAATGTCATCGGGAATCAAAAACGCAATCGAGCTGTTGCAGAACGGCTTACACAGGGCTGTATCTGCAATTGAATATATCGAAAAGATAGACGAGATAAGGCTAAGATGTGAGCGCCCTTTAAGCGTTGTGATCAGCGGAAAAAGCTATTTCGTAAGCATTAACGGCAGACTTAGCGAAGAAGCCGGGTCGGACAGCGTTTTCGTTTCAAAGAGCGATATTGAATATGCGTTTAAGTCGGCGTTTTCATATTCTATGCACAGCTATTCAAAGGAACTCGCAGCAGGGTACATCACGACAGACGGCGGAAACCGAGTGGGAATATGCGGAACGGCGGTAATTACGAATGAGTCACGCGAAAGGGTGGACAGCGTTAAATATATTTCCTCGATCAACATCCGCATATCTCGTGAAGTGTTAGGATATGCCGATGAGCTTTTTAACAGATGTCTTAGCAATTCGCCGTCGGGGATACTCATAATCGGGCCGCCCTCAAGCGGAAAAACGACGCTTCTGAGAGATGTTACGAGGCTTGCTGGCGATAAATTCAAGGTCTCGCTGATTGACGAGCTGAATGAGATATCCTATACGTACCGCTCGCAGCCGCAGAAGGATATAGGGAGATTTACCGACGTATTCGTCGCTTATCCCAAGCACGTAGGAATCACGACTGCCGTTAAAGTAATGTCACCGCAGATAATTGTTTGCGATGAGATCGGCTCTGATGAAGATACGAAAGCTCTTGAATACGCACTTCACTCGGGAGTTAAGCTCATCACGGCAGTTCATTCGACGAATTTTGAAGAAGCAAAAAACAAACCGGGTATCTCTAAGCTTTTAAATGAAAAGGCATTTGACTTTACAGCGGTTTTAGAGCCGAAAACAAGGAACTATAAGGTGATGAAAGTTGATTAAAGCGATGATATGCGTGCTGATATGTACGTTCTCGTTTTTAATATCTCACGAGCTTTTGATCTATGAAGAAAACAAGGCTAAACGCCTTGAGTTTTTTGCGGACGCCACGGAAAGGATCATCGTTATGCTTCGGTTCGGTCAATACGACGTGTTTGAAATATGCGAAACCGTTTTCAGCGGTGATATTAACGGACGTAATTTCATTCGTTCAAGAGGAAGCTTTAATGAGCAGTGGGAAGAATTCTGTCAGAGCGAAACGCTTTGCGGCGGAAGCGATATAGCTCACGTTGAAAGAATAGGCGAGATACTGGGAAGCTCTGACTGCGAATCACAGATCGAGAGGCTTGCTTACATAAGAGAAGAATTGCTTGATTCATATTCGAAAAAGCGTTCGGAAATTGACAGAAACAGAAAGATATATCTTAGTCTTGGCTGTTTTGTCGGCATAATGGTATGCATTTTGATGATATGAGGTAAAACTATGGACGTTGATCTTATTTTTAAAATCGCCGGTATGGGAATAATCGTTTCCGTGTTAAGCCAGCTCCTTAAAAGGGCGGAAAGAGATGAGCAAGCGCTGATGATAACCATTGCCGGTTTAGTCGTCGTTATGTTTATGCTCATATCCCAGATATCAAAGCTGTTCGATACGATTAAAAGCACCTTTGGATTCTGATGAACGTTATATCAATTGCCGTCGTTTGCCTGATCGCTGCTATTCTTTCAAGACTGATAAAGCAAGTATCCGCTGAGATCGCTTTCGGTGTTTCTGCCTCCGCAGTCATAGTGATACTTGCTGTTCTCATTGACGATATATCTTCGGTTTTTCAAGGGATCGGCGAGCTTTCTTCAAGCGCAGGAATATCTTCAACATATTTAACGGTAGCCGTAAAGGCGTTGGGGATAGGTTACGTATGCGATCTGTGTTCGGCAAGCTGCCGTGATTCGGGCGAATCGGCTTTAGCGAGTGTAATTGATATTTCCGGCAAGATTGCTATCTCATTGATATGTATGCCGATTCTTAACTCGCTGATGGAAGTAGTATCAAAAATTCTGGAGATATAATGAAAAGGATCGCAAGTTTCGTGTTTATGATCGCCGCTTGTTTTATGCTGTGTATTTGCGTAAACGGCGATGAAACAGATGACTATAAAACGGAAATATATGACAGCTTGGAACCGTCGGAGCTTTATGGAATAACGGTTGAAAATATGTCGGATATTTCTTTTGAAGCAATATTTGAACATATCGGATCTCTGATCTCCGAATCTGTCAAGGCACCGATGAAGATCGTCGTCATTGTTATAGTTTTTGCAATGATCTTACGGATCGTCGACGTGATATCAAACGGAAAGAGCTACTGTCAGGACGTGTGCGTTATTGCAACCGTCGTATCAATAAGCCCGTATATACTGCAAAGCCTCGAAGGGCTTATCAACGTTATGAGTACGGCTCAAGGTTTTCTTGCGGCATACGTTCCGATATACGCTTCCGTAGTCACCGCTTCGGGAAATTTAAAAGGCGCTCTGTCATATAACGCCGTTTTGCTTTATGCATCTGAAGGGGCGGCACTTGTGATGACCGTTCTTATAAAGCCTGTTATCGGTTTAATGCTGGTCTCGACGATAGTACATACCTTAGATCAGGAGATCCCAGATATAGCACTGTCGATCAGACGCTTGATAACAACGCTTATCGGTTTGATAATGAGCATTTTCCTCGGTGTGATCGGCTTGCAAAGCGTAGTCGGAAGAACTCAGGATTCACTGACGGTGAAGGCAGGTAAATATCTGGTTGCAAGCTTCGTGCCGATAATCGGAAACTCACTTAACGAATCATACCGAACTGTAAGAGCGAGCCTTGATTCAATACGGTCCGTCGTAGGCACGTTCGGAATAGTAATGATAGTTGCGATCTTTCTTGCCCCCGTCATATCAGCAACCGTATATAAATGGACGATGACGCTGTGTGAGTTTCTTAGCGGACTGTTATCAGGCGGGAAGCTGATGAAGCTGATGAAGGGCATAGCGGAAGTTTATTCGCTTTTAAGCACCGTTATAACGCTGTATATGCTGATGCTGATAATTGCTACCGGCTCGCTTATTGCTCTCGGCGGAGGTATAAATTCATGACAGCTCTAAAAAACGTAACGCTTGGTCTTTCCGCTTTATATATTATCCGGTTTTTGTTTTCCTTGCTTGCTCCCGAAAAATACCGCAATGCAATTAAAACGGTTTTATCTTTAATTGCCGTCGTAACCGTAGCGGTCGGTATCTTAAACATCGATCTTTCGGATATTTATTCGCAGTTTAGATCTATCGACGGAGATATTTCGTTTTCGGAGGCAGATTCTCTTATTCTCGGTGAATTGAACGGAAAGCTGAGCGATTACATATGTTCCTTGCTTTCGGAAGAGGGGATAGAATCTGAAAAAGTATCTGTCGTCACGACTATTGATGAAAACAGATGCATATCTATTACAAAGGCAAGCATTACACTTGGAAGTGAATATAAGAATGATGAATACGCCGTCAGGAATCTGATCCGAAACAAGATCGGGGACATTGAGCTGATAATATCATTCGTGGAGGTATAAATGGATATATTCACGTTGAAAACCGCCTTAATGAATAAGCTGAGGTCATCGCCCAAGCTCGTTACGTACGCCGTTGCGGCTTTGGTCTGCATCCTTTTGTTATTCCTTTTGGGGCGTGACACGGGCGATGAAGCGCCGGCGTCGTCGTTTCCTGCGGCGGAAACGGAGTATGCATCTCAACTTGAAAAACAGCTCGAAGAAGTCATTTCGCAAATAGACGGCGCAGGTAAAACGAGTGTGATGGTCACGGTCAAAAGCACCGTTTCATATGAATACGCAACAGATGAGACTCATTCGGAATCGAAGCGGGAAACCGAGGTGGTGATAATAGGCGGTGACCAAGCCTTAGTGAAACGAATCGACAATCCCGAAGTGGCAGGCGTATTAGTGATCTGTGACGGCGGCGACAGCGCAGTTATTAAAGAGAAGATACTACGTGCTGTTGCGACCGTTTTAGATATATCATCAAGCAAGGTTTATATTACTAAATGAGGAGAGAAAGATATGAGAAAACCTAAACTCAGCTTTAATTTGAACAAAAGACACGTCATTCTGGCTTGCCTGACACTTATGTTGGGAATAGCGGTATACGTGAACTACGCTCTTTCGGGCGAATCACTCTTGGAACCTACCGACGTGGTAGAGGGTATCGATCTCAATGAGGCATACGGCGAAGTCAGATACGTGAACGGAACGGAATATTCAAGCTATTCTTCTGATGATTATTTTGCACAGGCAAGACTTGATAAGGTGACTTCAAGAGATGAAGCCGTTGAAACGCTGAGAATGATGCTGGGCGGAGGAGACGTTACGGAAGAAGAGATCGCTACGTATACCGAGTCGGCATTGACGCTGTCTGCTCTGATCGAAAGCGAGTCTGTAATTGAAAGTTTGATCAAAGCTGCCGGATATGATGACTGCGTCGTGTACCTTGACGGTGAAAATGCAAGCATCGTCGTTAAAACCGACGGTCTGAGTGCCGCACAAGCTGCCGATATTAAAGACATTCTTCTTTCGGAAGTAAGTGTTTTAGCTGAAAATATTAGAATTTTTGAGGTAAAGTAGTTGTCTAATTCATCAAAACATGATATACTATATTCGTATAACTGTGCATAGAAACTGCATAAAATTCGCAGCTTGAGTAATCAACTGCGAGGGACGTATAAAAAGGAGGACTAATCTATATGGAACAGTCATCAAGAAACCGCAAGGGAACTCTCAGGGTTTCCGAAAACGTAATCATTACGATCACCAAGAATGCGGCTTGCGAGGTTGACGGTGTATCTTCTATCGCCGCTAAGCCTTTCAGCATCAGGAGCTTGCTCAACTCAAACCTTGATAACAGTCTTGTGAGCGTCGTTATGCTCGACGGTGTGGCAAAGATATCTCTTTCGATCATCGCAAAGAGCGGATATAACATCGTCGGCGTTTGCGAGCTGATTCAGGAAAAGGTTAAGGCTGCAGTTCAGTCGATGACGGGCGTAACCGTTTCAAAGGTCAACATCTGTGTTGTAGGTGTTGATTTCAGCGAAGATCACGCAGAATAAAGCTTGTGCCAAGGGATAGATTCTCTTGGCATATCTTGCTTGATAAATTATAAGGATGGAAAAGACAATGGGTGTAACAAGACACGACATCAGAGAATCTGAGTTTATGATCATTTTTGAAAAGATGTTCAGAGAGGAATCCGTTTCTGAACTTCTTGATATCGCTTTGGATAACGAGGCTATTACCGTAAACGATGAGGTCAAGGAAACCGTTGAAGGCGTATTTGCAAATCTTGAACAGATCGACGGCATAATTTCAAGCTTCAGCGAAAAGAGAAATCTTTCCCGTATGCCCAAGATCAATCTTGCGATCTTGCGCCTTGCTATCTACGAGATACTTTACAAATCTGACATTGCGCCTATAAAGGTTGTAATAAATGAAGCTGTCGGACTTGCAGGGAAATATGCACTTGATCCTGACGTATCCTTTGTAAACGGCGTTTTGGGTGCATATTCAAGAAGTTTGGAAAACTAAGATGCCTAAATACTTAGGACTTGATACGAGTAACTATACTACGTCCACTGCTTTATTTGACAGCGACACGGGAATAGTTAAAAACGTCAAAAAGCTTTTGCCCGTTAAAAGCGGCGAGCTTGGTATCAGACAGTCGGATGCTGTGTTTCATCACACTAAGCAGCTTCCCGAGCTGCTAAACGACTTGATGTGGGACGTCAACGGCGACATTAAAGCTGTCGGCGTTTCAACCAGACCGAGAAACGCAGAAGGCTCATATATGCCTTGCTTTTTGGTCGGCGAAACCTGCGCAGACGCACTTTCAAGTGTTTCAAAGATTGAAGCATATAAGACTTCACATCAGGTGGGACATATTCTTGCGGCGCTTTATTCCTGCTCAAGGCTTGACTTGATTATGGATAAAAAACCCTTCCTTGCTTTTCACGTCAGCGGCGGAACGACAGACTGTCTGTACGTTGAGCCGGACGACGAAGAGATAATTAAAGTGAAGATGATAGGTTCATCACTTGACCTCAAGGCAGGACAGGCTATCGACCGTGTCGGTTTAATGCTTGGGCTTGATTTTCCCTGCGGTGCCGAGCTTGAAAAGCTTGCCGAAAGGTCTGACTATAAATGTAACATCAAGCCGACTGTAAGAGAAGGCAATTGCAGTTTATCGGGACTTGAAAATAAGTGCCAAAAGCTTTTAAGCGACGGAGCGGACCCCTGCGACATTGCAAGATTTTGCATTTTGAACATCAAAGCAACGATAAGGCTAATGGCTAAGTATGCTTTGACTGCATACGGCGAAATGCCGATCATTTTTGCAGGCGGAGTGATGTCGAACAAGATCATCCGTGCATCACTCGAAAAGGAGTTTGATGCATATTTCGCTGAACCCGTATTATCCTGCGATAACGCCTGCGGTACGGCTATTTACGCAGCAATTAAGGACGGTTATTTAAGATGAGCTCAATTCTGACCGTTTCACAGATAAATAAATATATATCTTTTAAGATCAAAAACGACCCAAAGCTTAAAGGCATTGCCATTAAAGGCGAAATAACCGGCTTTGTGAGAAACTCCAAATCAGGTCATTGTTATTTTTCTCTTAAAGATGAAGCTTCGCTGATTAAAGCCGTTATGTTTTCATCAAATGCCGAGCGTCTGAAGTTTGTCCCTGAAAACGGAATGAGCGTAATTGCTTTCGGAAACATAGATGCTTACGAGCGTGACGGCGTATATCAGCTCGTAGCGTTTGATCTTGTTCCGTCGGGAATCGGTGAAGAGGCGATAAGACTTGAACAGCTCAAGCAAGAGCTGACCGAGCTCGGCGTTTTTGCGAAGGAAAAGAAGCAGATATGCCGTTATCCCGATAATATTGCAGTTGTATCATCCGCTGACGGAGCGGCGCTTTGGGATATTGTCAGTGTTGTAAAAAGGCGATATCCTCTTACGAAGATCACAGTTTTCCCGACGCTTGTTCAAGGTGAAACTGCCCCTAAAAATATCGCATCAGCTTTGTATCAAGCCGATATTTCCGGTGCGGATACTATCATTCTTGCAAGAGGCGGCGGCTCAAAGCAGGATCTGGCGGCGTTTAACACAAAGGAAGTTGCCGTTGCAATTTACAGCTGTGAGACACCTGTTATCTCCGCTGTCGGTCACGAGGTCGATTATTCAATTGCTGATATGATAGCAGACCTTCGTGCTCCGACACCGACGGGAGCCGCAGAGCTGGCAACGCCCGATATATCGGAAGTGAAACGGGATATTTACGAGCTTACAGATCAGTTAAGAACGTTGGCGGTCACAAAGACGAACGTATGCGAGATGATGCTGGATGCAGGCGAATCGTTGCTTGAATCTCTTTCTCCGGTTTATAAGGTGCAAAGACTTTATGAATCGATTGATGGGATGGAGCGCTCGCTTGAAGACCTGCTTCGCTCAAAGCTGAAAGTCTGCGATCTTGTTTTAAACGCACAAACGCAGATATTAAAGAGCTTTGACCCGCAGAACGTTTTAAAACGAGGTTACGGAATCCTGTATTCAAACGGCGCTGTTGTTACAGACGTTGATAAGCTTCACAACGGGGATCTTATCGATATCGTTCTTCGCAACGGACGGTTGAATGCAGAAGTTAAAAAGATCGAAAAGGATGATTTAAATGAACTTTGATCAGTCGATCAAGCAGCTCAAGGAGATATGCGAAAAGCTCAAGGATGAAAACACCTCTTTGGAAGAAACCGCATTGCTCTATAAAAACGGCCTTGAGATATCGAAATCTTGCAGAGAGATTCTTGATAATATCAAGGCTGAGCTGGATATTGAATATAAGAAGGTGTGCGAGGATGACTGATCTGAGCGTTCGCCTTGCACGGGACGTTTCCATAATAAACAGTGCGATCAACGGCATTATTTCCGACGAGTATTCATGCTGTAAGGCTGATGAGGTCATAGCAGCAGAGGAATATTCGCTGAATGCCGGCGGAAAGCGCATAAGACCGGTGCTGTGTCTTGAATTTTACAAGCTGTTCGGCGGGAAGAACGACGTTTCAAGAATTGCCGCCTGCTTGGAGCTTGTACATACTTTTTCTTTGATACACGACGATATGCCTGAAATGGACAATGATGAATTAAGACGGGGACAGCCGACGGCTCATATTAAATTCGGTGCCGCAACAGCTTTGCTTGCAGGTGACGGATTGGCGATCCTGCCTTATAAAGTTATAAGCAATGAAGTGCTTGAAAATAACCTCAGTTCAGATACTGCTGTTGCGCTTATGGGACTTCTGGCAGGAGCTTCGGGAAACGAAGGAATGATATCCGGTCAAATGCTTGATATTCAAGGCGAAACGAGAGCGCTGTCAGAATCTGAAATATTACAAACTTACAGTTTGAAGACCGGCGCTCTTTTAAAGTGCTCCTGCCTGTTCGGCGCAATTCTTGCAGGTGCTGACAGGGATATGCTTGCGCAGACGGAGATCTATGCCGAGAATATCGGACTGTCGTTCCAGCTTGTTGATGATATGTTAAATATCAGAAGTACAGAAGAAGAACTCGGCAAGCCGATCGGAACGGACAAAGACAGAAATAAATCAACTCTTGTCGGCCTTATGGGCGAGGAGTCTGTTATCAAACTTATCAACGAATGCACGGATAATGCGATCAAAGCGATAAGCTGTTATGACGGCTCCGAGTTTTTGGTTCAGCTTGCAAGAGAACTTGTCGAAAGACGTAAATAAATTCATATAAACGGAAAGGCGGGTGTGAATAATGGAATATGAGCTTCTTTCAAGCTTGAATCTGCCTGATGATATTAAAACACTCACACCTGCTCAGAAGGAAAAGCTGTGCGGTGAGTTGCGGGATAAGATAATTGAGACCGTGTCGCAGAACGGCGGTCACTTGGCTTCGAATCTCGGTGTTGTCGAGCTGACTCTTGCCTGTCACAGTATTTTTGATTCTCCTGATGATAAGATAATATTCGACGTAGGCCATCAGTCATACGTTCATAAGCTTCTGACCGGCAGATATGAAAGATTTGATACGCTTCGCAAAAAAGACGGTATTTCCGGCTTCTCAAGACCCGATGAATCGGAACATGATCCTGCCGTAAGCGGTCACAGCTCTAATTCTATTTCAGTAGCTTTAGGCATTGCTCAGGCGATGAAGCTTCAAGGCGACGATCACCACGCAATCGCAATAATCGGTGACGGCGCTCTTACGGGCGGTCTTGCATACGAAGGGCTTAATAATGCGGGAAGAAGCGACACGAATATTATCGTTATTCTTAACTATAACGAGATGTCGATATCAAAGAATATCGGCGGTATAGCGAAGTATCTTTCGGAGCTCAGAACCAGGTCGTCATATCGCCGCACGAAGGATCTGACGAAGAAAACCGTTGAGGCGATTCCTCTTATCGGTAAGCCGTTGAGACGGTTTATTCACAACATCAAGCAATCTCTAAAGGAGCATTTGCTTCACAGCACGTTTTTTGAAGATCTTGGCTTTGAATTTATAGGTCCCGTTAACGGCCACGACGTCAAAGAACTTGAAGCGGCGCTCTTGGCTGCAAAGTCTATGAATAAACCCACGCTCGTGCAGGTTATTACGTCCAAAGGCAAGGGATACGCTCCTGCTGAGAAAGCGCCAGGCGAATATCACGGTGTTCCGTCGTTTGACGTTAAAACGGGTGAAAAACCCGCTTCGCCCGCCTCATACGGTGACCGTATGGGCACGACCTTAGCATCGCTTGCAAGAAAAGATGACAGAATTTGCGCTATAACCGCTGCGATGAAATATGCAACGGGACTTAACCGTTTTGACGGTGAGCTGAAGCCGAGACTGTTCGACGTCGGAATTGCCGAGGAACACGCCGTTTCTTATGCTGCAGGACTGGCAAAGATGGGAATGATACCCGTATTTTCAGTGTATTCCTCATTCTTGCAGCGTTCGTATGACGAGCTGATTCACGACGTTTGCATTGCAGGTCTGCACGTAGTCTTGTGCATCGGAAATGCCGGATTAGTAGGTGAGGACGGTGAAACTCACCAGGGTATGTTTGACGTTCCAATGCTCACTACGCTTCCGAATACGACAGTTTATTCTCCGTCAAGCTTTGAAGAGCTGGATATGTGTTTGGAAAAAGCTATTTATCAGGACAGCGGCTTGGCGTGCATAAGATATCCGAAGGGAGCAGAGATCGGTCATCAGCTCAAACCCGTTACCGATTACGAATATATTGAAAAAAGTGCTGATGCGTTGCTCGTTTCATACGGCAGGATATCTGACATCGTTATTTCTGCCGCAGATTCTTTGGGATGCGACAGCCTGCGCCTTGTCAGCATATATCCGTTATCCGACGAGGTCAAGGAGATCGTGAAGAAATATAAAACGGTTTTCGTGTTTGAGGAATCCTCCAAAAGCGGCGGAATCGGTGAAAAGCTGGCGTGTTACGCCGAAAATATAAAGATCCACGCTATTGACGGCTTTGTTCCTCATATGAAGGTCTGTGAAGCTTTTGAGCTTTACGGATACACTAAAGAGAAGATAATAGAAGAAGTAAGGAATTATAATGGACAACCGACTTGATTTTGAGCTTGTCAGGCGCGGAATCGCCACAGGCCGTGAACGCGCGAAGGAATATATCAAAAGCGGAGCCGTAACGGTGAACGGCAAGACGATCATCAAGGCAGGAACCGTTGTAAGCGATACCGACGATATCGTTTTCACCGGCGAATCGCTCAGATACGTGGGCAGGGGAGGCCTCAAGCTTGAGGCGGCTATCTCATCGTTTGATATAGACCTAAGCGGTGCCGTTTGCTGTGATATCGGGGCATCTACCGGCGGTTTTACCGATTGTATGCTTCAAAACGGCGCTGAAAAGGTTTATGCTGTTGACGTCGGCCACGGACAGCTTGCAGATAAGCTGGTTAATGACAAAAGAGTGGTCAACCTCGAGGGTCTCAACGTGAAGGATCTTGATCCTGAAACGCTCGGCGGCAGTGTCAA
Source organism: uncultured Oscillospiraceae bacterium (assembly GCA_964462175.1). Lineage (GTDB taxonomy): Bacteria > Bacillota > Clostridia > Oscillospirales > Ruminococcaceae > Faeciplasma. The sequence goes on along the minus strand of CAYWXA010000013.1, from coordinate 8,167 downwards.
TTTTGTTGCAAGCGACTTATCCTTTATTTCCTGCAGATTTGCAATTGATGCCGCTTCAAGAATTCTTATCGACGGCGGACAAGCTGTGATTCTGATAAAGCCTCAGTTTGAAGTCGGAAAAAGCGGCATTTCAAAGGGCGGGATAGTCAAGGACAAAAAACAGCACGTTCTGGCAATTACTGCGTTACTTGAAAGCTTATCCGACGGTGCGATGTCCCCGAATAAACTTATCCCTTCGCCCATCAAAGGCGGGGACGGAAATATTGAATACTTGATTTTGCTTGTAAAGTCAGATAACTTTACAAACAGGTCTTTTGATATTAAAGCTATCGTTGATGCTGCTTTTGCATCATCAAAGTGAGAAAGAGTGATTTTTGTGACAGTTTTGATCTATCCGAATCTGAATAAAGACGGCGCGCTGGATTGCACCTTAAACGTCTGCGCTTTGCTCAACGGTCTGGGCGTTGACGTTCGTATGTTTTCAAAGTTTGCTAAACATATATCGCTTGATTACGTCAGATTTGTGCCGTCGTGTGAATCTGTCAGCGAATGTGATATAGTGATTTCGGTCGGCGGAGACGGCACTATTCTTGAATGCGCCCGTCTTTGCGCTGAAAACGATAAAGAGCTTTTGGGAATCAACTGCGGCCGTCTCGGATTTATGGCGACTCTTGAAAAGGAGGACATTTCCTTGCTCTCAAGGCTTGTAAGAGGGGAGTATACCGTTGAAAAGCGGATGGTATTGGATGCCGTCGTAAAGAGAGCCAACGGTGAAACGACCGTTTATAACGCACTGAACGACGTAGTCGTATATCACGGAATACTCGGAAAGATCTATGATTTTAAAGTTATTGCGAACGGAACCGTCGTATCGTCGCTTCGTGCTGACGGTATAATCTTTTCAACTCCGACAGGCGCTTCTGCATACTCGCTTTCTGCCGGCGGCCCGCTTATCGAACCGTCCTTTGATTGCATTGAATTTACGCAGATTTGCCCTCACTCTCTGTTTGCAAGATCAATGATCTTCTCTCCCGATAAAGTCCTTGAGGTCAAATATGACGCAGGAAGCGAAACGCACGTATGCTTAAGCATTGACGGTGCCGATCCGATCATTCTTGACCATACGGATCAATTGTTTATCAGACGTTCGGATATGAGAGTCAAGCTCGTGGATATTCTCGGAAACAGCTATTTTAATGCCATCGGTTCAAAGCTTATGCAGCCTACAAAGGAACTCAGAAGGAGTAATGACAATGAAGGATAACAGAAAAAATGCGATATTGGAGATCGTAAGTCAATATGAGGTGGATACCCAGGAAACTCTTCAGGCGCTTTTGCTTGAACGTGGTTTTTCTGTTACTCAGGCAACGGTTTCACGTGACATCAAGCAGTTGTCATTGGTAAAGATAATGAGTGCAAACGGCGGATATAAATATTCATTGCCGCCAAAATCGGGCGACAGCGCAACAAAATCAATGTTTGAAAGCTTGTTCAGCCATTCCGTGAAGTCGTTGGACAGAGCGATGAACACTATCGTTATCAAATGTCACACGGGTATGGCGAATGCGGTCTGCTCGCAGCTTGATGCCGCTGATTACGGCGACATCGTCGGAACTCTTGCGGGTGATGATACGATATTTGTTTTAATGAGAACTGAGCAGGAAGCAAAGAATATGCTTGAGGAGCTTGGCAAGCTTCTCTGAAATGATAAGTAAGAAGGTGTAAAATATGCTTAAAGAGCTTCATATTGAAAATCTTGCCGTAATTGAAAACGCCACTGTTTCTTTAGGGGAGCTTTTTAACGTTTTTACAGGTGAGACCGGAGCAGGTAAGTCGATACTTATCGGCGGTATAAATGCTGTTTTGGGTCAGAGAATGACTAAAGACATAGTAAGAACGGGTAAAGACAAGGCGTACGTCAGCGCAGTTTTCTGCGACGTTCCCGATTCAGTCAGGGAAAAGGCGGATGAGCTTGGCATTGATATTGACGGCGAGCTTATTATTTCCCGAGAAATATCCCGTGACGGAAGAAGCACTGCCCGTATAAATTCAAGACCTGTCAACGTATCTTCAATTAAAGAACTCGGAGATCTTCTGATAAATATTCACGGTCAGCACGACAACCAGGTGCTCTTGGATGCCGAAAAGCATTTAGGAATACTTGACAGCTATGCCGAGCTGGATGGGGCGCTGGATGACTATAAAGCATCTTTTAGAGATCTGCAGGCCGTGGCAAGGCAGATTCAAAAGGTTAAGCAGAGCGAACAGCAAAGGGTTCAGCGTGAAGCTTACCTCAATTCAGTTGTGAGCGATATCGGCTCGCTTAATATTCAAGAGGGCGAGGATGAAGCCGTTGAGGAACGATTCAGATTTGCCGACAATGCGGTTACGCTGTCTGATGCTTTAAGAACTGCTCTTGGTCTTTTGTCGGGTGATGACGAAACCTCGGGCGCCGGTGAGATGATATCCAGAGCCTATTCCGAGCTTGCAATCTATGACGATATTATGACCCAGCTCAGTCCCGTTAACGAACGTCTGAGCAACTTGGGGATAGAGCTTGGCGATATTGCAAATGAGATCTCGGGACTTTTGCACGCCGTCGATATTGACGAGGAAGAATATTCCCGTCTGCAGGCGAGAAAGGACGATTTGACCCGAATTAAGCGCAGATACGGCCCGACGCTTGATGACGTTATCAAGCTTTATGAAGATTCTTTGCGTGAGCTTGAGGAGCTTTCGGGACAGGAAGCTTTGCTTGAAGATCTTATCAACAAGCGTTCATCGCTTTTGCAAACTGTGACCGACAAGGCGAAAAACCTCTCCGAGCTTCGTAAATCCGCCGCAGAGAGATTTACATATCAGGTTACAAATGAGCTCGAATTTTTGAATATGCCCGACGTTAAGATAGAAGTTTCCATGCAAACGGGAAAACTCACGCTTAACGGAATGGACACGGTTGAGTTCTTGATATCTGCTAACCGAGGCGAAACGCCGAAGCCTTTGGCGAAGATAGCATCGGGCGGTGAGCTTTCAAGAATTATGCTGGCTCTTAAAACCGTTCTTGCTGACAGGGATGATATTCCCACCCTTATTTTCGACGAAATTGATTCGGGAGTAAGCGGCAGAGCTGCTCAGAAGATCGGTATCAAGCTTCGTGAGATATCACGCAAGCGGCAGGTGATCTGCGTTACTCACTTGGCACAGATTGCCATTATGGCTGACGATCATCTGCTGATCGAAAAGAATTCCGTCGATGACCGCACGGTCACGGAGATCACGTGTCTTGACTTTGAAAAGCGCAAGTATGAGATCGCCCGAATTCTTGGCGGAGATAACATAACCGAAACGGTGCTTAAAGACGCTGAAGAACAGCTATTAAGCGCAAAATTGGAGGTTTAAGTATATGGTAGTATGTTTTATTGCAAACGGTTTCGAAGAGATCGAGGCGTTGACACCTGTTGATTGCCTTCGCAGATGCGAGCTTGACGTTCTTACCGTCGGCATCGGTTCCTGCATCATAAGGGGCTCTCACGGTATCGCCGTAGTGACGGACACCGACGACGGAATGTTTGAGCCGAGCGAGGCCATTAATATGGTAATTTTGCCCGGCGGAATGCCCGGAACGTTAAATCTTGAAGCGAATAAATGCGTTCAGAAGACACTTGATTATTGCATTGAGCATGATATTCCCATTGCCGCAATATGCGCAGCGCCTTCAATTTTAGGCCACAAGGGACTTTTGGAGGGCAAAAAGGCAGTTTGCTATCCCGGCTTTGAAAGCGAGCTTAAAGGCGCACAGATTCCCGACTGTAAGGTCGTTACAGACGGAAACGTCATCACCGCTAAGGGAATGGGCGCAGCTCTTGAATTTTCATACGCAATTATTGAAAAGCTCATTTCAAAAGAACGTGCCGATCTGCTGAAAGCCGCTGTAGTCGACTGATATTCACAAAATTATTAAAGAAAGGATTGTTAAGTTATGGCAGAGCAAAGCAAAAATAACAATGAATTTGACGAAATCCTGTCTTCAATTTTAGATAGATCCTCTGACGATAATAAGGAAAACAACCGTGACGGCATAATCGCTCAGCCGGAAAGCTATGCCGACGTTTTAAAAGCTTATTCGTCCGACGTTGAAGCCGCAAGCTTTGACGATGATATGTCGTATGAAGAAACCTTTGAAAAGACGAATGTCTTTGCTTCGGTCGTAAGCGAAGTGCCGATGCGTGAGGCAAAGGCAAAGAGCAAGCCGATAAAAGAAAAGAAGAGAAAAAGACCCCGCAAGAATTACTCGGCTTACGGCGGGATCGTTCTTGCGACTTTGGTTATTTGCTGTGCAATTATAATCTCTCTGTTCGGAATCGTAGTCGGCCGTGATTTTTTGGGCATTGACGGTTCAATAAATGAATTCACGATCTACATACCCGTCGGCTCAACTGTTGACGATATTGCAAATCAGCTTTACAACGAAGGCGTAATTGACCATATTGATTTCTTCAAAGCTGTAGTTAAGTTCAGCGGCGCAGGTACGATGTATCCGGGCGATCTTGATATCACGTCCGGTATGAGCTACGGCGACATAATCAACGCTTTAACCGAGATGCGTGAAGCAAAAGAAACTGCGACCGTGACGTTTATTGAAGGTATGACCCTTTATGATGCTGCGCAGAAGCTCGAAGAAGCCGGAGTGTGCGATGCCGATGACTTTATCTTTACTTTCAATTCCACCGTTTACGGTTATGAATTTGAAAAATACGTTGTTTCTTCAAGCTTGAAGTTTTATAAGTATGAAGGATATCTTTTCCCTGATACCTATGAGTTCTATTTGGATGACTCGACTTATAATATCGTTAAGAAGATCAAGCAGCGCACGGCGCAGATCCTCAACGCTGACGTTATTGCACGGGCAAAAGAGCTTGGATACTCGCTTGATGAAGTCGTTACGCTTGCATCTATCGTTCAGCTTGAATGCGGCGATGCCGAGGAAATGAAAAACGTTGCATCCGTATTCTTGAACAGATTAAACGATCCCGAACGTTATCCGAGACTGCAGTCAGATACGACGGTATTTTATATCAACAACGTCATTAAAGCGCATTCAAGCGTTCAATATGATGAAATGTATAACGCATATGACAGTTACGTTTGCAAGGGCTTGCCGATCGGTGCGATCTGTAACCCCGGCAGCGATGCCATAAACGCCGTGCTGTATGCAAACGAAACGCCGTACTATTATTTCTGTGCAAACATTCAGACGGGTGAGATGTTCTATGCGGAAACATATAACGAGCATCTTAAAAACTGCGAGGCTGCAGGCCTCGATCCGGAGGTATATTCTTGATTGATATAAACAGACTTGAAGTTTTGGCTCCTGCCGGAGATATGGAACGCTTTGATTCTGCGCTGATGTATGGGGCAGATGCAATATACTTAGGCGGAAAAGACTTTGGAATGAGAGCTTCGCCGGCAAACTTTTCTTTTGATGAACTCAAGATCGCCTGCGATAAAGCGCATTTAAAAGGAAAAAAGGTATATTTAACCTGCAACACCTTACCCAGAAACGATGAGATCTCCCAATTTGAGGGCTTCATTAAGGCGGTAGAAGCATCCGGAGTCGATGCTGTTATTGCAAATGACATAGGCGTTTTTTCGCTCATTAAGAAATACACGCCCGATATGGAGATTCATATTTCCACACAGGCGGGAATCGTCAATTATGTAACGGCAAATGAATTCTATAATATGGGCGCAAAAAGAGTGGTTCTTGCAAGAGAGATGTCGCTGAATGAAATTGCTGAGATCAGAGCGAAAACTCCAAAGGACTTGGACATTGAATGTTTTGTTCACGGCGCAATGTGCGTTTCTTTCTCGGGAAGATGTCTTTTATCGCAGTACCTCATTAACCGTGATGCTAACAGAGGTGAGTGCGCCCAGCCTTGCAGATGGAATTATTATCTGATGGAGGAAAAGCGCCCTAATGAGTTTTATCCCATCGGAGAGGATGAAAACGGTTCTTATATCTTAAACGCTAAGGATCTTTGTATGATAGATCACCTTGACAAGCTCGCACAGGCGGGTGTCACGAGTTTTAAGATCGAAGGAAGGGCTAAGTCGGCTTATTACGTAGCAGTCGTTACAAACGCATACAGAGCCGCTGTGGACGTTCTCAAACAGGATCCTGACAACTACGAGCTGCCTGCGTGGGTACACGACGAGGTATTCAAGGTATCCCACCGCAAGTATTGCACAGGTTTCTATTTCGGTCATCCGAAGGATTGTCAGTATTATGAAACCAGCGGATACGTCAGGGATTATGACGTCGTTGCGGTGGTTGACGAATGCCGTGACGGCAGCATATTCTGTACCCAGCGAAACCGCTTCTTTGCAGGCGATGAGCTGGAGGTTTTAAGTCCCGGCAAGCAGCCTGTAATGATCAAAGCAGACACTATTTATAACGAGCAGGGAGAAAGCGTTCCTGCGGCAAACAAAGCAACGATGAAGTTTTCGCTGCCGATAGATATGCAGTTTGAATCAGGCTCGGTTATAAGAAAAGAGGTCAGATAATGAACGTGTATCCTCTGATTTTAAAAGCACCGCTCAAGGATTATATCTGGGGCGGCGAGCGACTTAAAAATGAATACGGATTTGATACCGAGCTTGACAAAGTAGCCGAAGCGTGGATGCTTTCAGCAAGGAACGACGGCGATGCAACGGTTATCAACGGTGAACTGAAGGGAAAGAATCTTTCAGAAGTTCTCTCGCTTTGGGGCGACGATGCAATCGGCAAAAACGGGGCGAAATTTGAATATTTCCCGCTGCTGATAAAGTTGATTGATGCTTGTGACCGTCTGTCTGTTCAGGTTCACCCGGACGATGAATACGCCATGCGTGTTGAAGGGGAGTACGGTAAGACCGAGATGTGGTATGTGGTCGACTGTGACGAAGGCTCAAAGCTTATCTACGGTTTTACTCACGAGATTGACAAGGACGAATTCAAACGCAGAATTGAGGACAACACCCTCGAAGAGGTCTGCAATTTTGTGCCGGTCAAAAAGGGCGACGTTTTCTTTATCGAAGCCGGCACACTTCACGCCATCGGCAAGGGAATTTTGATTGCCGAGGTTCAGCAGAATTCAAACACTACGTACCGTGTATCCGACTACGGTCGACTTGGCGCCGACGGAAAACCCAGACCCTTGCACGTTGATAAAGCGCTGGACGTTACAAAAACCGTTGCTCCCACACGAGAATACGGCAATGTCGGCGAAATTCGCAAGGAGGACGGCGCAATAATAAGAGAGCTTGCGAAATGCGAGCTTTTCAGTGCCGAGCTTATAACCCTCGACGGCAAGACGGAAATTTGCAATTATGACAGCTTTGTATCGCTGGTTGTTCTAAATGGTGAAGCAAGCCTTGAATGGAATAGCGAGCTGATCGGCCTTAATAAGGGCACAAGTGTGTTTATTCCTGCGGGAATCACGGTAATGATCAGCGGTAATACTGAGATTTTGAAGAGCTGGGTGTGATAGGGGAGACCCGCACGAAAATCTCATAATAGATCAATTTTCATTAAATATTGAAATTGAATAACAAAGAAAAGACGGACAGCACAAAGCTATCCGTCTTAGTTTTTATCAATACATAAATTTATAAATATGTCGCTATGAAATCACTTTTCCGAGGAATAATCTTTATTTGTTAATTTTTTAACATTAGCAAGAGGGGAGCTTTCAGCAGCTTTTTGCTTGTCCTTATCCGATAGGTGAGTATATATCTGCGTCGTTGCAACGCTTTTGTGCCCCAAAACGTCACGCAAAACCATAGGATCTACGTTACCGTATTCATACATAAGCGTGGCGCAAGTGTGACGAAGCTTATGCGTTGAAATTCCGAGGTTTCCAAGACCTGCACGTCTTAGCTGGTCCTCAACGATTCGCTGCACACGTCTGTTGGAGATCCGTTGATATTGATTGCGATAAAAGGACACAAACATAGGTTTTCCGGCTTCTTTGTGGCGCACAGAAAGGTACTTTTCCAAGGCATTGATGCAGGCGTCGTTGAGATAGACGATGCGCTCTTTCTGGCCTTTACCGAACAAACGAAGTGTGCGCTGGGTCTTGCTGTAATCCTCAAGATTAAGGCCAACCAGCTCGCTCAAACGCATACC
>CAYWXA010000012.1:22857-25203 GCA_964462175.1 uncultured Oscillospiraceae bacterium | reverse complement strand
CCAAGTGATTCGTAAACGTGCTGTGCTCTTGTATTCGTCAAGTTGGTATCGAGGACGATTTTGGTATAGCCGTTTCTGAACAGCCAACCGATCAGCATACTCAAAACTTTTCTTCCGACACCACGGTTCTGACAATCGGTTTCACAGATCTTAATACCGATTTCTGCAACGCCGTCCGCTACGTTACGGTAATTGCACTCACCGATCAGACGGTCGCTTTCCTCAATGACCATGCGAGCGTTGCCAAGTCCTTCGATAACTTCTTTCTCGGTCGTTCCCAAGCCGCCCGGAAAGCCTGCGTGTGCCATCACAGCACCATCATTCCACCAAGCGGTAAGCTGCTTCGCATCAGCAACCTCGGCTTGACGGATGGTTAAGTTTTCATATTGTATTTTCATTCGGATACCTCAAATAGTAATGCTTACTCCTCGTGTCGGTTTTCCCCTCGACTGCATAATAACACGGGCAAGGGAGAAAATCAAGAGTGATTAGACAAATTACTAATCATTTAAACTGATGATTTAAGCCGGTATGTATCAGCAACGGGCAAGAGTCTGCGAAATAGTTTAGCATTGCCGCAGGGGATTTTCGGCTTTTCCCTTGATCGCCGCCACCGTGCGGTCACAGCCAAGCTGAAGCTCGGCGCCTACCGCACGACGGCGCCTTTTTTCTGCGGGCGCCCGACTCCGCGGCAGCCGCCCGCGCCGAAGGCGCGGGCACACAGGCGAAGCCTGTGTGATTCGCCGCTTTGCGGCGAAACGCTGCCGCTCAACGCCCATCAAATCAACCAAAAGTAGAAATATTTTGAATATCCCCTTGAAATTGTGGAAAGATAGTGGTAAAATCATCTTGAAAGGGGAGGGATATATGGAATTCTCCGAGAAAATCAGAACGATAAGAAAAAAGAATGATCTTTCACAGACGGATTTCGGTGAAAAACTGGGCGTAACGAACCGTGCAGTTTCAAAATGGGAAAAAGGCGTGGCGATGCCCTCGACCGAGACCCTTCTTCAAATATCTAAAACTTTCGGCGTTCCGCTGGATTATTTTCTAAGGGAAGAACCGCCTCAGCAGGAAAGAAAGCCTAAGGCTGAGGGAATGGAGTCGCTACGTGAGCTTTATAAGATTGGCAAAGGCCCCTCAAGCTCCCACACTATGGGCCCCGAGCGTGCGGCAAAGCTTTTTAAAGCGGAATATCCCGAGGCGGATGCCTTTAAGGCAGTGCTTATGGGTTCACTTGCAAAAACGGGCAAGGGTCACCGAACCGATTATATCATCGTCGAGACGCTTAGCCCCGTTGAATGTGAAATCGTTTTTGACGTTTCCTCGCCTGTGCCTTATCACCCCAACACCATGAAGCTTTACGCTTATAAAAACGGCGAAGAGCTGGGCGAGTGGGAAGTTTATTCCGTCGGCGGCGGCTCAATTGAGATCAAGGGCAGGGAAGCCATCGCCCCTAAAACGGTATATCCCCACAGCAGCTTTGCTGAGATCGCCGAGTATTGCCACGATCGGGAAATGAGGCTTTGGCAGTACGTTGATGAATTTGAAGGGCCGGATATCTGGAATTACCTTTCCGAGATATGGACGGCGATGCAAACGGCGATCCGTGAAGGCTTGAAGCAGGAAGGGGTGCTGTTCGGCGGATTGAACGTTTCAAGAAAAGCGAAGCATCTTTTGAGTCAGCGCCATATTGATGAAAACGCCGAAACGAGGGAAAACCGCTTGGTCTGCGCATATGCCTTTGCGGTCAGCGAGCAGAATGCCGCCTGCGGAACGATCGTTACGGCACCGACCTGCGGCTCCTGCGGAATCTTGCCTGCGGTGCTTAAATACGTCAAGGACAAGCGAGGCTTTTCGGAAGAGGAGATACTTCACGGAATTGCAACGGCAGGACTTATCGGAAACCTCATCAAGACCAACGCATCTATCAGCGGAGCGGAATGCGGATGCCAGGCGGAGGTCGGCTCAGCCTGTGCGATGGCGGCTGCGGCGATCGGTGAGATATATGAAATGTCCATCGGGCAGATAGAATATGCCGCCGAGGTTGCGATCGAGCATCATTTGGGTCTGACCTGCGACCCTATTTTGGGACTCGTTCAGATTCCCTGCATCGAGCGAAACGCCGTTGCGGCAATGCGTGCGATCAACGCTATCAACCTTGCGAATTTCCTTACCGATTCGAGAAAGATATCATTTGATGCCGTCGTACAGACGATGTATGAAACGGGCAAAGATCTTTCCCACCGCTACCGTGAGACCAGCGAAGGCGGTCTTGCGAAGCTGTATATGTAATTCGTCGGGGCATTCGCTTTTGCGGGTGCCTTTGAGTTTGCGTGCGGGGGC
>CAYWXA010000012.1:8171-22757 GCA_964462175.1 uncultured Oscillospiraceae bacterium | reverse complement strand
GCTTTAAATACGAATTGACACAAAAAGCCTTTTGTTGTATCATATAATCAATAAGCAACGGCTGTTTTCCGAAAGGCGGTGTCAAATAATGACTGCTTTATATTACCTTTTGACCATCTTCTGCTCATATCTCATCGGCTCGTCGAATATGTCTTATTATATCTCAAGGATAAAAAAGATCGATTTCAGAAGCGGCGGCTCGAAAAATCTGGGCGCTTCAAACACGGTGCTTCTTGCCGGCTGGAAGGCGGGCATAGCCGTAGGTGTTCACGATATTCTCAAAGGAGTTTTGGCTGTCATTGCTTCGCAGATATTCTTTTCCGAACTTCCTTATATCGGCGTGCTGGCAGGCGTGTCCTGCGTTTTTGGCCATATCTTCCCGTTTTATTTGAAATTCAAGGGAGGTAAAGGCTTCGCTTCATACATCGGTGTGGCGTACGCCATCAACTGGAAGGCGGCAATGATTCTTACCGTGATAATTTTAACGGCAATGTTTTTAACCGATTATATCGTCGTCGCCACGACTATGACCGTTACGCTGGTTCCGATCGTATACGGATTCACCGAAAGGAATTACGTCATTCCTCTGATCCTTCTGGTGGCGTCGGCTGTTATAATCATAAAGCATATTGAAAATTATAAAAGAATGATAAACAAAACGGAAACGAGGCTTTCAAACGTCGGAAAGCCTAAAGATAAAACCGAGAAAGGAACTGACTGACAATGAAAGTATTGCTCGTAAACGGAAGCCCCCGCAAAGAGGGCTGCACATACACTGCGCTTTGCGAGGTTGCAAAGTCGCTGAACGAAGAAGGCATTGAAACCGAGATCTTCTGGCTTGGAAACAAGCCGCTTAACGGTTGCATCGCCTGCGGCTCCTGCGCTAAAACGGGCAGATGCGCTATTGATGACTGCGTCAACGAATTCAACGAAAAGGCACGTCAGGCTGACGGCTTTGTTTTCGGCTCTCCCGTTCATTATGCCGCTGCAGGCGGAACGATAACCTCGTTTATGGACAGAGCTTTCTATTCAAGCAGAGGACTTTACCGCTTAAAGCCTGCCGCTGCGATAGTCAGCGCAAGAAGAGCGGGAACGACCGCCGCACTCGACCAGCTCAATAAATATTTCGCTATCAGCGAGATGCCGATCGTTTCGTCGCAGTATTGGAATATGGTACACGGCGGAAGACCCGAGGACGTTTTGCAGGACGAAGAAGGAATGCAGACGATGAGGGTTTTGGGCAAGAATATGGCGTATATGCTTAAATGCCTTGAAGCGGGCAAGCAGGCAGGAATTACGCCTTATGAGAAAGACCCGAGAAAGTGGACGAATTTTGTGAGGTAGGCCCTCTCCGTCACGCTTCGCGTGACACCTCTCCCAAAGGGCGAGGCTTTAAAGACACGTTTGCGCAATGTTACCGCTCGCCACGGCACGCCCCCTGTCAATGCACCTTCGGCGCATCGACGTGTCAGCCACGGCTCGCTCCGCCGACACAAAACCATTGTCAAAAACCAAAAAACGCCTCCCGTTTCGGGAAGCGTTTTCTTTTTACCTATCAAAGGTTCTGCAGGATGAAAATATCGTAGACCGCCTGAATGGAAGCCTCGAAATCCTCTTCGCTGACACCGACGATGATGTTAAGCTCGCTTGAGCCCTGGTCGATCATCTTGATGTTGATGTTGTTGTGCGCCAGACTTGCGAAGATTCTCGCCGCAGTACCCCGCTGGCTCTTCATTCCACGTCCCACGACTGCCACCAATGCAACGTCACGGTCGATCTCAATGTGATCGGGATTTACTGCACGCTTAATGCTGTCGATGATATTCTGCTCTGCCTTTTCAAACTCGTTCTTGTGAACGACTATCGACATCGTGTCGATGCCCGAGGGGATATGCTCAAAGCTGATGCCGTGCTTTTCGAAAATTTCAAGCACCTTTCTGCCGAAGCCAAGCTCCGAGTTCATCATATCCTTTTCAATGCTCACGGTAACGAAGCCTTTTGTTCCTGCAATGCCCGTAATGGTGTAGATACTGCTGTCGGCATCCGCCTTTTCAACGATCATCGTTCCGATATCGTCCGGCTTGTTGGTGTTTTTAATGTTTATGGGAATACCTGCCTTGCGGACGGGGAAGATCGCCTCCTCGTGCAAAACGCCTGCGCCCATATATGAAAGCTCTCGCAATTCACGGTAGGTTATCGTCTGGATCGGAACGGGGTTTGCAACGATTCTCGGGTCGCATACCAAAAATCCCGAAACGTCCGTCCAGTTTTCATAAAGGTCTGCTTCGCATGCCGCCGCAACGATCGAACCTGTAATATCCGAGCCACCGCGTGAGAAGGTCTTAACGGTGTCGTTGGGGCGTGAGCCGTAGAAGCCGGGAATAACGGCGTGGGTGACCTTTTCAAGGCGCTTTTTGAGCACCTTTAAGGTCTGCTCCAAAAGAAGCTTGCCGTCCTCGCCGAAGTAGATAACGTCTGCGGCGTCAATAAATTCATAGCCTAAGTATTTCGCCAGAATGATACCGTTGAGGTATTCGCCTCTGGATGCGGCGTAGTCACGTCCCGCTCTGGCACGGAAGCTGTGCTTGATCGTTTCAAACTCATTTTCAAGGCTCAGATCAAGTCCCAAGCCTTCGATTATATCGGTATATCTTTTTTCTATCTCAGCGAACATCGGCAAAAAGTCCTGTCCTCTGACCGCTACGTCATAGCAAGCGTAAAGCATATCGGTGACCTTGATATCCTTAGGCTCACGTTTTCCGGGCGCAGAGGGAACGACGTATCTTCTCGCTTCGTCAGCACGGATGATATTTGCAACTTTAACAAACTGATTTGCATCGGCAAGGCTTGAGCCGCCGAATTTAACAACTTTTGTCAGCACGGTACAATTCTCCTTATATGTTGTTATGTACTACATTATATTATTTTTTAAAAATATAGTCAATTAACATAGAAAACGAAATCGGCGCTGTTTTTCAGCGATTTATTGTGTAAAAGCAAAGATTTTCTAAAAAAATTCCACACCTTGCTTGCAAAGTGCGGAAAGTTTTAATTATTCGTTGCCGTTGCTTCCTGCAGCCTTAACAGCCTCACGCATCGACTTGAGCTCGTTGAGGGTCTTGTTCAAAGCCTTTTCCGATTCGCCTAAGATGCTGTCAAGCTTTTCAACCATTGCCTTGCGGATGGTCGAATCCATCATCTTAGCCTGTGCGGTCAGGTCGTCTGCTGCTGCCTTTGCCTGCTTAACGATCTCCTCTTCGGAAACGAGGATCTTTGCCTTTTCCTCGGCTTTTTTGATGATATCCTCTGCCTGCTCGTTCGCATCGGTCAGAATTACCGAGCGGTCAGCGACCATTTCCTTTGCACGCTTGATTTCGGTGGGCAGATTGTAGCGGATGTTGTCGATATATTCGCGGAGCTGGTCGGTGTCAACCATGCACTTTTTGCCGGAGAAGGGAACTGTTACCGCCTTATCAAGCAGGTCATCCATCATTTCCAAAATTTCATCAATAGTCATTTTAAAATCTCCTTATACGTTATTTGAAGTGTTTAATCTGTTCTGGATCTTGTCCTTGATCTCGGGCGGCACGAAGTCTTGAATGTCCCCTCCGAAAGAGGCGATCTGCTTAACGACGCTTGAAGAAAGGAACATATTCTCGCTGGTGGTTACCAAAAATACCGTTTCCGCATCGGGATAAAGCTTTTTGTTTGCAAGTGCCTGCTGGAATTCATATTCAAAGTCGGTCACTGCACGAAGACCCTTGACGATTGCAACGGCCTTTTTCTCTCTGACGTAGTCGGCTAAAAGTCCGGTCAGTATATCGACCTCGACGTTGGGCAGATCTTTCGTCACCGCTTTGATCATTTCCATACGCTCCTCAGCGGAAAAGCTGGGGTGTTTTTTGGGGTTCACCGACACCAAAACGATCACCCGATCGAAAAGCTTTGAGGCTCTGGTCATAATGTCTAAGTGTCCCAGAGTCACGGGGTCGAAGCTGCCGGGGCAGACTGCAATTCTTTCACTCATTCTTCGTCCGCCTCCTTAATTTTATACGTTGTCAGCGCAATATGCTTGCCGTAGTTATACGTTCTCCACTTTTCAAGCCTTGCAACGCTTTCGGGAAGCTCAAGTCCTGCTTCGTGCTCGCATATAACGATTGCGCCGTCACTGAGTTTTGGCTCCAAAAGGGGGAGAGCTTTCAAAAGCAATCCCTGCTCATAAGGCGGGTCCAAAAGCGCAACGTCGATTCCCGCTTTTGCCGAGCGAAGATAATCAACGGAATCCATATTGACAATACGTGATTCGTTTACAAATCCGCAGTTCTGAACGTTTTCTCTCATGACTGCGATCGAGTTGCGGGATCTATCAACAAAGACGCAGTGCTTGGCGCCTCGGCTGAGGGCTTCGATTCCGAGCTGTCCCGACCCTGCAAAAAGATCGAGCACGGAGGCTCCGGGGAGATCGAACTGTATAATTGAAAAAATTGCTTCTTTAACTTTATCCGAGGTGGGGCGAACGTCAAGCCCGTCAAGGGTTTTTAATCGCTTGCCTCGTGCAGTACCGGTAATGACTCTCATTTTTTGCCTGTCCTTTCCCGATTTATTTCATACTAAGCTGATTATATCTTAAAAATCAGCAAATGTCCATACTAAAAATCACTTTAATTCGTCAATGAAAACTCTTTTTACTTCTTCTGCCTTCTCAAAGGATATTTTCATCACCGCCGCAATGTCAGTGGCGGTCGCATTTTTCAGCGATTCTTTCGTTTTAAATTCGGTGAGCAAAGCCTTCGCCTTGGCTTGCCCCACGCCCTTGATCGATGTCAGCGTGGTTTCATACATCGAGCTTAAATGCTTTTTCGTCTGGAAGGTGATGGTATATCTGTGCACCTCATCCTGCAACCTTGTGAGCAAAGAGAATACCGCACGGTTTTTCGAAACGGTGATCTCCTGCCCGTCGGGGGAAATGACGGCACGGGTGTGGTGCTTGTTGTCCTTGACCAAACCGTATACGGGGCAGGGAACACCCATCTCGCTCAAAAGGGGTGCAACCGCCGCAACGTGGCCTTTGCCGCCGTCGAGGAAGATAAGGTCGGGCATTGTTTTGAAGCTTTCGTCTTTTTCTTCGGGGTCGAAATAGTTTTCAAAGCGCCTGCGCAAAACTTCCCGCATCGAAGCGTAGTCGTTTTGCTCATAGACGGTCTTAATGTTAAACTTGCGGTAGTTTTTCTTTAGGGGTCTTGCGTTGTCCAGAACCACCATTCCGCCGACCATATCGGCAGAGCCGATGTTTGAAATATCGTAGCACTCGATATACAAAGGCGTGTTTTTTAGTCCGATGAGGGTGGCGAGGTCTTCAAGTGCGGAGATCTCCTTGCCCGTTCTGCCGACGGCGAGGGAAAGATGTTCGGTTGCATTGGATTTTGCCATTTTTACAAGAGAAAGCATATCGCCCCTCTTGGGGTTGGTGATATATACAGCATGCCCTGATTTTTCCCGCAGATACTGGTTGAGTATATCTTCGTCCGGCAAGGGCACGTCGATGCAGATGTTTTTCGGTATCTTTACGCTTCGGTCGTAATATTGCAGGATAAAATCCTCACGCATTGCCTCTTCGTCCTCAAGCTCGCCGAGCATATAATCCGCCTTGTCATAAAGGCGCCCCCCTCGGTAGATGAGCACCGAGATGCAGGCGTTTTCGCCGTTTTGCGCCAGCGCAATAACGTCGGTGTCGGGCAACGATTTGTCAAATATCTTCTGCGTTTCGGCGGCACGCTTGATTGCGGCGATCCTGTCACGAAGCATTGCCGCACGCTCGAACTCAAGATTTTCCGAAGCCAGCTCCATTTCACGGGTCAATTCCTCGCAGGAAAGGGAGCTTCCGCTTTTGATGTAATCAAGCGCCTGCTCGATAATTTTTGCGTATTCGTCCTTGGTAAAGCAACCTCTGCAAAGTCCGATGCACCGCTTTATCTGATAATTTAAGCAGGGACGCTGTTTGCCGAAGTCACGGGGGAACACCCGCTTGCAGGTGGGAAGCATAAACACACGGTTGACCTCTTCGACCGTCTGCTTGGTGGTCAGACCGCTGGTGTAAGGCCCGATGAACTTGCCGTCACCCTTTTTCTGCATCGCTCGGGTGATCCGGGGAAAATCCTCGTTTGACACCTTGATGTAAGTATAGCCTTTGTCGTCCTTGAGGAGAATGTTATATTTCGGCTGATGCTGTTTGATAAGGGACGATTCCAAAACCAGCGCTTCATATTCCGAGTCGGTGACGATGAAGTCGTAGTCATATACGTTTGTGACCATTTTTGCCACCTTCGGCAGGTGGTCGTTATCTCTGAAATAGCTGGAAACACGGTTGCGCAAATTTTTTGCCTTGCCGATGTAGATGATCGTTCCCGCTTTGTTTTTCATGATATAGCATCCCGGTCTGGTTGAAAGCTTTTGCGTTTTTTCACGCAGATATTCAAGCTGCGGGTTGTCGCTTGGGGTCACACGCACGGTTTTGTTTCCCTCCTCTCATTTTGGCATCAGTCGGGCGTTTGCGCTGCGAGCCGCCTCCGACGCATTTTACAGGCTTCGCCCGTAAAATGCGTCCCCCGCGCCGCAGGCGCGGGGTGCCCGCAAAGCCTTGCGGGCAGGAGGCGGCGTCACCAAGGCGCACACGTTTGGTTTCTTAGTCGATGGTTATAGCCTTAATTCTCTGCTCATCCGCAGGGCGGTCACGGTAGAAGTAGTTATTCATGGTCTTGCAGGATGCGATCTCATCTACAACGTCCATTCCCTCAACGACCTTGCCGAATGCGGCGTACTGTCCGTCCAAGTGGGGAGCGTCCTGGTGCATAATAAAGAACTGGCTGGATGCGGAGTCGGGGTCTTTTGTTCTCGCCATCGAGATAACGCCTCTGGTGTGTTTAAGGGTGTTGTTAACGCCGTTGGCGAGGAATTCACCCTTGATGCTCTCCTTCGAGCCGCCCGTGCCGGTGCCTGTCGGGTCGCCGCCCTGAATCATAAAGCCTTTAATTACGCGGTGGAAGATGATTCCGTCGTAAAAATGCTCATTAACGAGCTTGGTAAAGTTCGCAACGGTGATAGGAGCGTGCTCGGGGTAAAGCTCAAGCTTGATTTTCTTTCCGTTTTCCATTTCGATAGTAATCATAGTAGTGTTTTCCTTTCTTTACTTAAAAGGCGTCTGCCTTATTCTTCAAATTCTTCAAGTCCGTCGGGTATAGTCATATCCATTCCCGAAACGTCAACAGTCACAACCTCGAAGGAGTAGACGTAAAACGAGCCTGCCTGCTCGTTGACCTCCGAAACGGTGAACGTTCCGTCGGTGTCAAACACCCAGGTGCTGGTGATGGTGCTGCCGTATTGCTCGATGGCGAACACCTCCGTTATGACGCCGTTTTCTTCGGCGTGGCTTATGGGCAGGTATTCGTCGGTATCATAGCCGAACACTCTTTCATACTCGTCGGGGTCGTAGCTGTATGAGTATAACGCCATCTGTTCAAAGTCTATGGCGTATGCCGAGCCGTTGGACATAATTACCTTCGTGTTGTCAACGATGAATACTTTGTTTCCGCCGTCAATAAATATCTCGTTTGCTGTGGCGGATATGTACTCTCCGTCATAAGACACCGCTTCGGTAAATTTTGCGTGTACCCTGTCCGAATTGAGAAGCGAAATGATCTCAAACGCCCTGTATCCGTAATCGTCTAAGATCTCTTCTTCCTCTTCGCCGAGGGTGACCGATTCTGCGGGCTCTTCCTCCTGTGAGTCGCTTGTTTGCTCGTCTTCGCTCACGGCAGGCTCGCTTGTTGCGGGAGCTTCGCTTTCGTCGGGAACGGAGGATACAATTTCCTCATTCACGCTGTCGGAGGCACCCAAAGTCTGCTCGGGAATATTCTCATTATTTTTGCAGGCGCAAAGGCAAAACGCCGTTAAAACCGCCAGTATAAGCGCCGTCACTCTTCTAATCATCAAAAATCACCTTCAAATAAAACTATATAGATCATTATACTGCATTTATATCTGTTTTTCAAGTTTCAGCGGTTTTTGCGCCGATTCTTTTTGCCGATCATATCATAGCTGATGTCAACAAGCGCAAACAGGGCTTTTTCGTCAACGCTTCCGTCGAGCAAAAGGGTTATCCAATGGCGCTTGTTCATATGATATGCGGGAAGATACCCTTTTCCGTCAATGAGCCGCTCAATTAAAAGAGGGTCGGCTTTAACGTTCATAATATCGACCCTTCCCTCTCCCGAAAGACCCAGAACGCTCCGTCGGGTGTTCATCATTATGATCCCGAACCATTTTTTGGTGTCGGGATGGCGCAACACGCCGTCGTCAAAGTCGTTTTCCCAGAGAAATTCGGGCATTACACCGTATTTTTCATTGACGTATTTAATTACGGCTTCGGTCATCGTGAGTCACCTCAAGGTCGGTTTTGTTTTATTATACATCAAACCCGACACGAAAACAAGAATCCCCGTTTCGTATGCGGAATAAATTGCAAAAAGCGGCAAACAATATGCAAAGAAAACGGAAACGGAGGCTTTTCAAAATGGCAAGGCGATTGGGTAAATCGACCATACTTATGGAATCGGATATATCTGTCAGCGCATTTTCCTCGGCAGTCGGCAAAAAAGAAGGCGAGAGTATTCTCAAAGACTGCTTCGACCACATTGATTCGGATGATCGCTTCGGGCAGGATAATTTCGAGCTTGGCGAAACTGCGATGCAGGGTTTGGCTCTTGAAATACTTTTTCAGAAAAGGGGACTTAAAGCAGGGGATTTTGACGTTATCATCGGCGGGGATCTGACCAATCAGTGCATCGCAACGGGTTACGCCGTCAGGGAGTTTGGGCGGCCTTATCTGGGACTTTACAGCGCCTGCTCAACGGTCAGCGAAAGTATGCTCATCAGTGCGCTGGCAATCGAATCGGGCGGAGCAAACAGGGCGGCGGCTCTGGCATCGTCCCATTTTTGCACAGCCGAACGGCAGTATCGTTTCCCGCTTGAATACGGAGCGGTAAGAACGCCGACCTCTCAAAGAACGGCAACCGCCTGCGGCGCCTTTGCAATTGAAAAGGGCGAAAATGCGCCGTTCATCAGGGCGGCAACGGTGGGACGAATCGAGGACAAAGGCATCGTTGATTCAAACAATATGGGTGCGGCGATGGCGTATGCGGCGTATTCCACAATAAGCGGATTTATGGATGACACGGGCAAGAAGCCCGACTATTTTGACCATATCATCACGGGCGATTTGGGCGAGGTCGGCTCGAATATTCTATACGAGCTTTTTGACCGTGACGGCAGGAGCATACGGAAAAACCACCTTGACTGCGGCAAGCTGATGTATGAAAATATGAACGACGTTTATTCGGGAGGCTCCGGCGCAGGCTGTTCAAGTGCGGTAATGGCAGGGCATATTCTGCCACAGATGAGAGACGGCAAACTCAGAAACGTGCTCTTTGCGGCAACGGGCGCTCTTTTAAGTGTCACAAGCGTTCAGCAAAGCAGAAGTATTCCCTGTATCTCCCATCTGGTGTGGCTTTCAAACAAAGGAGGGGCAAGCAGATGATATATTTAAAGGCGTTTGCGGTCGGCGGTCTGATATGTATGATAGGACAGGTGCTGATAGATAAAACGAAGCTGACTCCCGCAAGGATATTGACGTCATACGTTTGTGCAGGGGTGCTCTTGGGGGCATTGGGGCTGTATGAGCCGCTCATCGAATTTGCGGGGGCAGGGGCAAGCGTGCCCTTAACGGGCTTTGGAAACCTGCTGGCAAAGGGTGTGCGCGAGGCTGTCGCCGAGGACGGCTTCATCGGCATTTTCACAGGCGGTCTCAAAGCGGCGTCGGGCGGAATTACCGTTGCACTCGTGGCAGGCCTTTTGATGGCGGTGTTCTTCCGCCCGAGGACGAAGTAGTATGGCGTGTTCCGCTTGCCGGAATTTGCGGCGTTTGACGGGCTCGGCCACCTTTCGCTCACAGCGCCTGCGGCGCGCAGAGCGCAAGACGCCCTCGCCCTCTCTCAAAATAAACCCAAAGACTGCTTGTGAGTTTTATGAATTCACAAGCAGTTTTTGCGTTTGACCGTGAGCGGCAGACTGATACATATCTTGGCAGGCGGCAGTAGAAAAATCCTCAGATCTGTGATATACTGTGCTTGAACGAACGCCGTGCGGCGAAACGGCGCATAAGATCGGGGAAAACCGTTGCGTTTTCAATGATTTTTCAATCTTTAACGGTATAATGGTATCAGGTGG
Organism: uncultured Oscillospiraceae bacterium; assembly: GCA_964462175.1. GTDB lineage: Bacteria > Bacillota > Clostridia > Oscillospirales > Ruminococcaceae > Faeciplasma. The sequence goes on along the minus strand of CAYWXA010000012.1, from coordinate 12,476 downwards.
GGGTGTCGGAATGAGGCTGTTACTTGTAGAAGACGAAAAAAGAATGGCGCAGGCGCTGTGCGAGATATTGCGCCTTGAAAAATACGAGGTAGATCACTATGCCGACGGCATATCGGGTTTGAGCGCCGTCGAAAGCGGAGCATACGACGTTATTATTCTTGACGTAATGCTTCCGGGTATGAGCGGATTTGAGATCGCACGGAGGGCTCGGCAAAGGGGCATACGCACGCCGATACTTATGCTGACCGCAAAGGGCGAAGTGGATGACAAGGTCACGGGTCTTGACAGCGGCGCAGACGATTATCTGACCAAGCCGTTTATGACCAAGGAGCTGCTTGCACGCTTGCGTGCCCTTGCAAGGAGAAACATCAACACACCCGACGGCACGCTTGCCTTCGGTGACATTTCGCTTGATATCAACCGATCCGTCCTTTCCTGCACCCTGAGCGGACAGAGCGTCAGACTCAGCGAAAAAGAAAACCGTATCCTTGAATATCTTATTGCCAATCAGGGGCAGATACTTACCCGTGAACAGCTTGCAGTCAAGATATGGGGCTTTGAAAGCGAAGCGGAATATAACAACGTTGAAGTATATATGTCTTTTACCCGAAAAAAGCTGAGTTTCGTGGGCGCAAAAACGGAGATAAAAGCCGTGCGGGGTATCGGATACGAATTGAGGTGTGACAGTGTTTAAAAGCTCGAGAAGAAAGATAGTCGCCGCAATAATGAGCATATTGGTTTTTCTCTGGGTGGGAACCTTGTGCGTGATCTACGCTTCAAGCTATATCGAACTGTCTGACCGAAACCGTCAGATGCTGGAGCAATACGTTTTGTCCTATTCGCCGGATATGTTTCCCAAAAACGATGCGATGAGCGGCGGAATTATTGACAACAAGCCGGGGCCGAACGCCGCTGATCCGCATCTGGAAAACACTCCTGCATTCCAACTGTCGACGTTTTATTCCGTTGCGGTCGCATACGGCGGTGACATTCTGGCGGTAAGCAACAACGAGGCGGCTGTATATGACGACGCTCAGCTTTCGGAGTTTGCGCTTGAGGTTTTAAAGGACGGGAAAGCCAGAGGCATTAAAAACAATCTGATATACCGTGCCGCAGATAAGGGCGGCTATATCCTGATCGCATTTATGGACAACACTATCATAAGGGAGAGTATGACCACGCTCTTCCGATATACCCTTATCTTCGGCGGAATGGCGATAATTGCGCTGTATTTCCTTGCGGTCTATCTGGCAAGGAGGATCGTGAATCCTCTTGAGGAGAGCTACCGAAAGCAAAAACAGTTCATCTCCGATGCAGGGCACGAGCTGAAGACTCCGGTATCGGTCGTGAGCGCAAACGCCGAGCTTTTATCAAGAGAGATCGGGGATAATCAATGGCTTTCCAATATTCAGTATGAAAACGAAAGAATGGGAATGTTGGTGGGTCAGCTTTTGGAGCTTGCCCGAACGGAAAACGTTGCACCGCAGACGGAAAGATTGGATTTCAGCCGTCTGGTCGGCGGAGAAGCGTTGCCGTTTGAAAGCGTGGCTTTTGAAAAAGGTCTTGCTTTAAATTGCCGTATAGCCGACGGGATTTTTCTTGACGGCAACAGCGTTCAGCTTAAACAACTCGTTTCGATATTGCTTGACAACGCCATTCGCCACGGTGCCGACGGCAATGAGGTGGTCTTGCTTCTCAAGGAAGAACGCAACTCGGCAAAGCTGTCGGTCATTAACAGCGGAGAGGAGATCCCGCCCGAACAGCTAAAGGAGATATTCGAGCGGTTCTACCGTGCAGACACAGCCAGAAGCGGCGATGAACAGCACTACGGTCTGGGGCTCGCCATTGCAAAAGCGATCGTTTGCTCACACAACGGCAAAATTCAGGTGCTGTGTTATGACGGCAAGGTGGAATTTGCCGTACATCTGCCCTCAGTGAAATAATTTAATTTCATTTCAATCAAACTTCAATCTTCCTTCTGTACAATGATGGCATCAAGGTACGGAAGGAACTTTTTTATCTCAGGACCTATCAGGAGGTCTTGAGAAAACAGCGCCTTTTTGCGTCCGGATATTTCACGGAAGGGAGTGATATGATGAAATACCGACACGAGTGGAAGCATGAGATCACTTACGGCGATATGCTCATACTCAGACAGCGGCTCAGCGCCGTAGCCAAAAGAGATGCTCATACTATAGACGGCAAATACCTTATCCGCAGTTTGTATTTTGACAACGCCGACGACAAGGCTCTGCGAGAGAAGACGGACGGCGTGAATATGCGGGAGAAATTCCGAATCCGCTATTATAACGGCGACACATCTTTGATACATCTTGAGAAGAAAAGCAAGATAAACGGGCTTTGCCTCAAACAAAGCGCCGCCCTCACCAAAGAGCAGGCACAGGCGATCGTTGACGGCGATTACGGCTGGATGATGAAAAGCGGAGAGCCGCTTATCGAAGAACTGTATTCGAAGATGATCGGCGGCGGTCTTCGCCCAAAGACCATCGTGGATTATGAAAGAGAGCCGTTTGTTTTTGCCCCCGGAAACGTCAGAGTCACCATCGACTATAACATTCGGACGGGCTTGCTTTGCACCGACTTTTTAGATCCCGACTGCATTACGGTCCCTGCCGGCGATGCGCCGATGATTCTTGAGGTAAAATGGGACGAATTTTTGCCGGATATTATTCGGGATGCCGTTCAGCTTGACAACTGCCGCTCGGGAGCATTTTCAAAATATGCCGCTTGCAGAATATACGGCTGATAAAACGAAAACAAATTGAAATTAAGGAGTAGATAATAATGACTTTTAACGACATATTTAAATCAAGCTTTCTGGAGAATATTTCAAGCGTGAGCATTCTCGATATGGCGCTTGCGCTTGCGCTGGCATTCGGAATAGGACTGTTCATATTCTTCGTTTATAAAAAGACTTATCAGGGCGTGATGTATTCATCAAGCTTCGGCACGACGCTGATCGCACTTACTATGATAACTACGGTCGTTATCCTTGCGGTAACTTCAAACGTCGTTTTGTCCCTCGGTATGGTCGGCGCACTTTCAATAGTCCGTTTCCGCACCGCCATTAAAGAACCTCTGGACATCGCATTCCTGTTCTGGTCGATAGCCGCAGGAATCGTGCTTGCGGCGGGAATGATCCCTCTTGCAGTAGTCGGAAGCGTCATCATCGGAGCCATTCTTTTGATATTCGTAAACAAAAAATCTCATTGCAATCCTTATATCGTCGTTATTACCTGCGTTAATTCCGCAGCAGAAAAGAAGGCAAAGGAATTCCTTGAGAATAAGACGGAGAAATGCGTCGTTAAAAGCAAATCTGCTCAGAAGGGTATGATCGAGCTTAATCTTGAGATCCGCCTGAAGGATGACAACACCGATTTTATCAACGAGCTGTCTGAAATGAACGGAATCAACAGCGCAGTTCTCGTCAGCTATAACGGCGAGTATATGGGCTAAGGAGGAGAGTATGTCAACACATAAGCATTTTGACAAAATTTGCTGTGTTGTTCTGGCTGTAACGTTGCTTCTGACCCTGCTGTTTGTTAATGCACAAAGCCTCGGAATTCAAAAAACATCGACTGTAATGGGATATGAAAACAAGCTGTTTGACACCTCCGTCGTGCATACCCTTGACATTATTATAGACGATTGGGACGAGTTTGTGGCGAATTGCAAAAGCGAGGAATATTATATCTGCTCCGTCGTGATCGACAATGAAGCGTATAAAAACGTGGCGATCAGAGGAAAGGGAAACACCTCGCTGACGCAGGTGGATTCTTACGGGAACGACCGTTACAGCTTCAAGATCGAATTCGATCATTATGACAGCACCAACACCTATTACGGTCTGGATAAGCTGTGCCTGAACAACATCATTCAGGACAACACCTATATGAAGGACTATCTGACGTATCAGATGATGGCGCAAACGGGAGTTGCTTCGCCGCTTTGCAGTTACGTATATATCACGGTCAACGGCGAGGACTGGGGTCTTTATCTTGCAGTCGAGGGCGTTGAGGATTCGTTTTTGCGGCGGAATTACGGAAGCGATTACGGCGAGCTGTATAAACCGGACAGCCAGAGCATGGGCGGCGGCAGAGGCAACGGCGAGAAATTCGATATGGATGAATTTTTCGACAGCTTCAGCGATCTGACCTCTGAGGATGAAAACGTCACGGCGGATGTTGCGACACGGGAATCCCCCGAAACGGGCTCATGGCAGAACGCACCCGAACTTCCCGACGGCGATATGCCTGCGGATATGGGAATGGACGGACAGATGCC
>CAYWXA010000012.1:0-8071 GCA_964462175.1 uncultured Oscillospiraceae bacterium | reverse complement strand
CCGAACTTCCCGACGGCGATATGCCTGCGGATATGGGAATGGACGGACAGATGCCCACGGATATGGGAATGGACGGACAGATGCCTTCGGGAGATATGCCGGGAGGTATGCCGTTTTCGGAGGAAAATGCAGTTGACCCCAACGCACAGGGCGATCGGACGTTCCCGTCGCAAGAGAGCGCATCCGATCAGAGCTCTTGGCAGGGAGAGAATTTCTTTAACGCCGGCGGGAACAATTTCAGTATGGTCAACGGCAGCGACGACGTATTGCTGAAATACATCGACGATGATCCTGACAGCTATTCAAATATTTTCGACAACGCCAAAACCGATGTTTCGGACAGCGACAAGGAGCGTTTGATCGCCGCACTTAAAAAACTGAGCGGCGGCGAAGAGATCGAAGACACCGTGGACGTTGAAAGTGTCATCCGCTATTTCGTGGTGCATAACTTCGTTCTGAATTTCGACAGCTATACCGGTTCGATGATCCACAACTATTATCTGTATGAGGAAGACGGACAGCTTCAGATGATCCCCTGGGATTATAACCTTGCGTTCGGCGGATTTGAATCTGCAGGAGGAGCTACAAATCTCGTTAACTATCCCATAGACTCTCCCGTTTCGGGCGGCAACGCTTCCGACAGACCGATGATCGCCTGGATATTTGAAAGCGAGGAATATACCGAACTGTATCACGAGTATTTTGCGGAGTTCATTTCCGAATATTTCGACAGCGGTTACTTTGAGAAAATGATCGACAGCGTTTGGGAGATGATATCGCCTTACGTTGAAAAAGACCCCACGAAATTCTGTACGTTTGAAGAATTTGAGCTTGGCGTTTCCACGCTGAAGGAATTTTGCCTGCTCCGTGCCGAGAGCGTTTCCGGTCAGCTTGACGGCACTATCGGCTCGACCTCACAGACGCAGACCGACAGCGCTCTGATAGACGCTTCGCATATCGAAATATCCGATATGGGCTCGATGAACGTTTCGATGGGTGGCGATAACGACCGCCACAGCCGGACTTCACAGGGCGAATCGGACGGCAGGGGCGATTCCGAAAAGACCGACTCAAGCGCCGAAAAAAATCAGCAGCCTGCGGAGGGCGTGACTGGCGGAATGCAAACGGCTCCCCAAATGCCGGACGGTATGGGTGAAAACGGAGGCTTCGCAAACGCTTCTCCTCAGATGCCCGACGGCGGGAACTTCTTCGGCGATGGAAACACGGACGCACAGCAGGACGCAAACGGCTTCGGCGGTTTTGACTTCGGCAACGGTCAAAGCCCGATGCAAAAGCCCGATGGCACAGGCCGTGATACGGAACAGACGGGCGGTTTCGGACAAAAGTCCGCTGATTCGGCGTTGCCGTGGATATGGCTGGCGATCTGTGCGGCGGTTCTGGCTTTGGGACTCGTCTTTGCAATTCTGTTTAAAAGACGCAGATAAGAAAATTGAAAACTTGCAAATCAAAAAAGCAGCAAAGGGAATAACGCCCCTTGCTGCTTTTGATTTTACGTTTATGCCGCCGCTCCGTTTTGAAGCAGAGCTTTCTTTTTGATCCCCCTGTAATGCACCGCAAAGCATATCGAATGTGTCACCGTCGCCGCTATCCACGATACGGGATAGGACACCAGAAGCATCACGAAGCAATCGTGGGCGGAAGCGCCCGTCGCTTTGTAAGATGCGTAAGCGGTGAAGATCCAAAGCATTCTGAAGCCGCAGACACAGGCGATCGAAACGATCGTCGGCGTAAGCGAGTGGCCGATACCTCTGAGCATTCCCACCATTACGTCCATCGTTCCGCAGAGGAAGTAAGTAAACATTATCATATTCATTCGCACGAGTCCGAACTCGATCTCCGCCTGAACGTCGGTATATATCGAAAGAAGAGGCTCGCCGAAGACGAGTATCAGCATACCCATAACGAAGCCGACGACAGTGACGAGCACCATACACTCGATGCAGACGGTCTTGATGCGCTTGATGTTTCCTGCACCGTAGTTCTGACCGGTAAAGGTTATTGCCGCCTGATGGAGCGAGTTCATCGCAACGTATATGAAGCCTTCAATGTTCGCAGCCGCACCGTTGCCTGCCATTGCGGCGGCGCCGAAAGCGTTGATCGACGACTGGATGATGACGTTTGATATGGAAAACAGCGAGCCTTGAATACCTGCGGGGAGACCCACGGCGATTATCTTTTTCAATTTGTCGCCGTGAATTCTGATCTTCGAGGGTATCAGTTTGACAGGCCCCTCTGATTTAAGCAGGCATCTGACGACCAAGACCGCAGAGATGACCTGCGAGATTATCGTTGCAAGAGCAACGCCCGCAACGTCCATATGGAAAACGATGACGAAAATGAGGTTCAAAATGACGTTGATAAGTCCCGAAAACGTCAGATAATAAAGCGGTCTTTTGGTATCTCCCACAGCACGCAGAATTGCCGCACCGAAGTTATATATCATATTTGCAGGCATACCCAAAAAGTATATTTTCACATACAGCGCCGACAGGTCGATAACATCGTCGGGGGAATCCATAAGCTGAAGCATTCCCTTTGACGCAAAAAATCCGAAAATGCCGACCGCAATTCCGCAGACGACGGATATGGCGATGGCGGTATGTACGGCTTCGCTTACGTCTTTATGCTTTCCGGCTCCCATATTCTGGGAGACGATTACGCTGGCGCCGACCGAAAGACCCATAAACACGTTGACGATGAGATTTATGAGCGAGCCCGTGGAGCTGACGGCAGCCAAGGAATTGTCCGAAGCAAACTGCCCGACAACGACGATGTCTGCGGCGTTGTATAAAAGCTGCAACGTTCCCGTCAGCAAAAGAGGCAGGGTGAAACGTATGATATTTTTGAGCAGAGGGCCGTTCACCATGTCCATTTCTTTTGGCATTTTTACAGATTTATTCAAGTTAAATTACCTCTAATCATTTTATTCAAAAATATGATACTCTTTTGTTCGTGATTTTTCAATAGCTTTTTTACACTTTCGGCAAATAAAACGATTTGAAACCGAAAAACCGCAGATATATTTTGCAAAATATTCTTTCTTCGCACAATAATTCATTGACAAAGCGCTGATATTGCTTTATTATTTGGGTTGGGAAGACGTTTCCTGCTTTTCATCAACGCAAATTTCAGGGAGGAGTATGAAAATATGAACGACACTAAAATATATTCTTTGCATATGGGTCCCGCAACCTGCGCAGTCGACCTGGGCGACGGCAGCGAAAGAGGCGAATACGTAAATCAGGACTACGTTCTTAATAAGCTCGGCAGACCCCACAGAGGTATCAATCTTATGTATTGCTACTATCCTTTGGATAAGGGCTGGCCGGCAAGAGCAAGCGTTGCCTTTGAACCGACTGACAAGACAAACGCCTGGGCGTATCCGTATGACGATTACTTCCCCTATGAGGGCGGCTTGAACGGCAACAAAAACGCCGAGGTCTTCAATCAGATAAGAGATATCCGCCGTCACGGTCAGGACGTTGTTTTCACCCTCACCGCCGACCCGCACATCTCAGACGAGCATATCATTGCAATTGCAAACGATATGAAACCTTTCGGCAGAGTTTTGTTCAGACTCAACCACGAAGCAACAGGCTCCTGGTTCAGCTTCAACAAGAGATGTACATATCAGGAGGTTGCAGACTTCTTCGTCAGGTTTACTAATATTATGCACGAACACGCCCCGAATGTTAAAATGATCCTTTGCATCGGCGGCGTTGAGAATCTGAATGAAGAAAAGATCGTAATGGAAGAGATATTCTCCGAAGCCGTCAGAGTGACCGACATCTGGTCGGTAGATAAATATATGGCGCTTCACTGGGGTTGGCCGCACGACGTTGCAGACAAAGGCGGACACAGCCACAGCTATACCGGCGCAGGCCCCGTATACGATATGACCAAGGCGTCGTATGAACGCTTCAAATATATTTGCGGCGGCACCGTCAAGCCGATGGTAATGAGCGAATTCAACGCCGACGGCGACGTTACCGGCCCATACGACCAGTGCAAGACCATCCGTCATTACTGCGACAAACTCATTGAAGACAATGCGACGTGGTTCTCGGGACTTACCTTCTATCAGTTCCGTGACCGTGGCAGACTGGGTCTTGAATGGGAAGACCCCAACAACCCCGACGTGGGAATCGAGCTTCCCGCTTTGAAGGAATATAAGCAGATCATCAATCAGGAATGGTTTATGCCCAAAATGGAAATGGGCGCAGAGCTTACGCTTCCTGCGACCTTGCGCTGGGGCGGCGCCGAAGATGCCGAGGGCATTGCGGTTCCCGTTCATCTTGAAAAAGACCCCGTTTTTTGCGAGCTTCACTTCAGCGATGACGACGATTCCAACCTGATGATCGAATGTAACGGCAGATGGTTCTATAAATCGCCCAAGTGCAAGTTCGTTGACCTTATGCCCGCATTCTTTGAAAACCGCCTTGAGGGTGAAAAGGATCTGACCGTCAAGTTCTTTGCTCCTCCCGCAAGCGGCGAAAACGACCTCAGTATCGATGGCGGCGACGTTAACGCATATGCAACCGTCAAGGAGCTTCCCAAGCTCAGGATCAGATATGAAGCGGTTATTCCTTATCACGGATAAATTTAAAAACGAAAGCCTCTCCGAAAAAAAGGAGAGGTTTTTGCGTGCAGCTTGCACTGTGATAAAACGGAGGGAATCGGCGGCGAGGCGTCTGCGAAAAGTGCGGCAGCGCCGCAGGTGCCGAGCCGCGTGAGTGGGGCCGCTGCGCCACCGGACGATTCCTGTGCCTTACGGCACGCAAATCGCCCGACGGCTGTTTTTGCTCATCGCTTTAAGTTTGCGCACGAATACGGGGCGCAAAAAAAAATCCTGCTGACGTTATCAGCAGGATTTTTAAGTTTACTTCACCGTTTCAACCTTGATGGTATTTGTATTGCCCGGCAGACCGTTTATCTGTCCGCCTGTCAAAACGACGTTGTCGCCTTTCTTGAGCTTCAAAACGTCCTTAGCCTGGTGCAACGCCTGATAGAACATTACCTCTTGCGAATCATATTCCTCGCTCAGAACGGGAATTACGCCCCAGCTAAGGTTGAGCTGGCGCCACGCACGCTCGTTGGTGGTCGTGCCGATAATGTCGCAAGGCGAGCGGAAACGGCTGACCATTCGGGCGGTTCTGCCGGAGATCGAGTTGACGACGATGCACTTTGCCTTAACGTCGATCGCCATCGCACAGGTTGCGTGGGAAACGGCGTCGAGGTTATTTTTGATCTGATATTCGGTTGTGGTAAACCAGCGGTTATAGTCAATGTGCTTTTCGGTGAATTCGGCGATCTCAGCCATATTTTTAACTGCCTGCGCAGGATATTTGCCTGCGGCTGTCTCGCCCGAGAGCATAATTGCGCTGGAACCGTCGTAAACGGCGTTCGCAACGTCGGAGATCTCTGCTCTGGTGGGTCGGGGATTGTGTATCATAGATTCGAGCATTTCAGTTGCGGTGATAACTCGCTTGCCCAAAAGTCTGCACTTTGAGATGAGATATTTCTGAACGGAGGGCACTTCGACGTAGGGGATCTCAACACCCAAGTCGCCTCGGGCAACCATAATTCCGTCGGCAACCTCGCAGATCTCTTCGATATTGTCAACGCCTGCACGGTTTTCGATCTTCGCAATGATGTTGATATACTGTCCGCCGTTGTCATCCAAAAGCTTACGCAAAGCTTCAACGTCACTCTTGGTGGATACGAAGGAAGCAGCAACGAAGTCAATGTCGTTTTTAACCCCGAAAAGAATGTCATCTTTGTCCTGCTCGCTGAGGTAGTCGTGCTTCAAGACCTTGTTGGGGAAGTTCATACTCTTTCTGTCCGAAAGCTCGCCGCCGGTTATTACCGTGCAGTGTGCGTTGCTTCCCTCAAGCTCAACTACTTCAAAAATGACGAGCCCGTTGTTGACTAAGATCCTGTCACCGATGCGAAGATCTTCCATCAGATGATCGTAGTTAACGGAAACTCTTGTTTCATCTCCGATGATATCGTCGGTGGTGAAGGTGAATCTGTCGCCGTCGTGAAGAAGTATCTTTTTATCCTTAAAGGTCTTAATGCGGTATTCGGGACCTTTGGTGTCAAGCATTATGGCAATGGGGAGTCCCAGTTCTTCTCTTACCGATTTGATGAGGTCGATCTTTGCCTGATGCTCCTCGTGGGTGCCGTGGGAAAAGTTGAGTCTTGCCACGTTCATACCGTTTTTACACATTTTTTTGAGAGTCTCGGCATTTTCGCAAGCGGGACCTATCGTGCAGATTATCTTTGTTTTGCGCATTTTAACATCGCTCCTATATATAATTTAGAAAAATCCAACTCATTTCCAGTATATCAGTATATCACAGTTCCGACAAGATATCAAGGGGAGATTTTTGCAGGTCATACCGCTCGGCAGTGATGCACCTTCACCGTATCAGCGTGTCAGCCACGCCCCGCCTGATGCCGTACAGCACCCGTGTTGATGCCCTCCAACGTGCACGGTTGCTTCCATTCTGCCTGGCGGCGGATGCCATATGCGCCTTCGGTGTGATTTAAGCCCGCTCCTCTAAAAAATCCCACACCTAATCACCCCGAAACAGTTGACTTTTCAGCTCTGTTGATATATCATAAACTTGATATAGTATGCAAAAATGCGTGGTTTTGATGCTATATTTGCCAAATATGTATTAAGTGACCGGAGATCAGGTTTATGTATAAACATTTTTTCAAGCGTATGTTTGACATCGTTCTGTCAGGGATCGCAATTGTTGTTTTAGCGCTCCCTATGGCGATCGTTTCTTTAATAATCAAGATAGATTCTCCCGGCCCCGTGCTTTTCAAGCAGGAGAGGATCGGATTACATAAAAAGACCTTTAAGATACTGAAGTTCAGAAGTATGCCGACGACCGTCCCCAGGGACGTCCCGACACATCAGTTCAACGCTGAAGACCGTCTCAGCAAATGGCAGAAATTCATCCGTCGCTCGTCGATCGACGAACTGCCTCAGCTTTTCAACATTTTCTTGGGACAGATGAGCATCTGCGGCCCTCGCCCCGCCCTTTGGAATCAGTACGACCTGATTGCCGAGCGTGATAAATACGGCGCCAACGATATCCGTCCGGGTCTCACCGGTTGGGCGCAGATAAACGGCAGAGATGAGCTTGAGATCCCCGTAAAGGCAAAGCTTGACGGCGAGTATACAGAAGCTTTAAATTCAGGAAAAGGTTTTGCAATGGACGTTAAGTGCATCATAGGTACAGTTTTGTCCGTTTTGAAATCGGACGGCGTCGTTGAAGGCGGAACGGGTCAGCTAAAAAAAGAAGAGGAAAGAATTGAAAGATGAAATATTCGGTATTGATGTCTGTATATAAAAACGATTCTCCCGAATTTCTGAAATCGGCACTTGAAAGTATCTATGAAAAGCAGACCAGAAAGCCCGACGAGGTTGTTGTGGTGTTTGACGGCCCGCTTACCGATGAGCTGAACAGTGTTCTGAATGATTTTGCATCTGATAAAGAGGGAATAGTTTTCTATTATCCCCAGGAAACGAACAAAGGCTTGGGTGAAGCGCTTCGAATCGGCTCGCTTAAATGTACGGGTGACTATATTTTGCGAATGGATTCGGACGATATAAGCGACCCCAACCGCTTTGAAAAGCAGATTGCATATGTTGAAGCCCATTCCGATGTTGACGTTTTGGGAACGGACATTGCCGAATTTGAAACTTCAACAGACGAGCAGATGAGAAAAAGAATATGTCCCGCTAAGCACGATGATATTGTGAATATGGGCAAAAAGCGCAACCCGATGAATCACGTCACCGTCTGCATAAAGAAAAGCGCTTTGGAAAAATGCGGCGGATATGAAACAATGCTCCTGCTTGAGGACTATTATCTTTGGATGAAAATGATTGCCGCAGGCTGTAAGCTTGAAAATATCAACGAATCGTTGGTATATGTCCGAGTGGGCAACGGCTTCAACAGCAAGCGAGGCTCGAAAGAACGCATTGCAGGCTGGAAAAAGCTCCAGGAGTTTATGCTTGAAAACAAGATGA
>CAYWXA010000011.1:0-27273 GCA_964462175.1 uncultured Oscillospiraceae bacterium | reverse complement strand
TGCCCAAAAATAAAATCACCCCAGCCGTTTGGCTGAGGTGATTTTATTGGTGAGGATAATAGGACTCGAACCTATGACCCCTTGCACGTCAAGCAAGTGCTCTACCAGCTGAGCTATACCCTCATTTGCATATTGAATTATAACTGATGGGTGAGTGTTTGTCAAGGGGATTTTCATTTTTTCTCTGCTTGCAATCTATTAGACAATGTTATATAATAAATAAAACAGACTGAAAAGGAGATATTTCTATGAAAAAACTTATTGCTTTGCTTTTGGCATTTATGCTTATCCTTTGCGGATGCGGCACGGCGCCTGCAAACAGCGACGACGTAAACGTTGATTCCGATGCCGACGTTGAGGCGACCAACGAGCGTCCCACCTTCGGCCCCGATGACAAGCTGATCGCCCTTTCCTTCGACGACGGCCCTTCACTCGGTTCCACCAACGCTCTGCTGGATTACTTCGAGGAGATGGATATCGTCGGCACCTTCTTCGTTATCGGCAACAACATCAACGATGAAACCGCCGAAGTAATGAAGCGTGCAGTATCTTTGAACTGCGAGATCGGCAACCACTCCAAGACCCACCAGCAGATGGGCGCTATGACTGCAGAGCAGTTGATCGATGAGATCACCTACGTTCAGGATAAGGTTTATGAATATACCGGAACGACACCCGTTTTGTTCCGTCCTCCGTTCCTCAACGTCAGCCAGACTATGCACGCTAACATTGCCCAGACGTTTATTTTCGGACGTGATTCCCTCGACTGGACGGGCATCTCCGCTGAGGAGAGAGCGGCAAACATTATGAAGCACGCCGCCGACGGCGTTATTATCCTTATGCACGACGGCTGGGATAACTACGACACCGTTGAAGCCGTTAAGATCGCCGTTCCCCAGCTCATTGAGCAGGGTTATCAGTTCGTGACCATCAGCGAGCTGTTTGAAGCAAAGGGCACCGTTCCCGAAGCCAACAGCGGAGTTATTTATTCTACTGCGACGGGCAACTAAGCGACCGATGATATGAACAGTCGGTGAGCCTGAAGCTGATCTGCGGAGGAAGCTATGGAAAGTTCAAAAAAGCTGTTTGCATTGACCTTTGACGACGGCCCGAACACCTCAACGATGGTCAAGGTGCTTGACCTGCTGGAAAAATATAATGCGGTTGCGACGTTTTTCCTCGTCGGCAATTATATAAACGGCGAAACGGCTCCCGTTTTAAAGCGTGCGCTTGATATGGGCTGCGAGCTTGCAAACCATAGTTTGACCCATTCGCATATGGCTCAGTTTACGGCGGAAGAGGCCGTAGACGAGATAACAAACACTCAAAAACGCATATATGAAGCGGCGGGTGTTGAGGCAAAATGGTTCCGACCCCCGTATATCAGCGTGAGCGACACGCTTTACCGATCGGTTCAGTTGCCCTTCATCCGGGGTTATTCAACTTTCGATTTCGACAAAAACGTCGGCGTCGAAGAACGTGCTTTTAACCTTCTCTCAAAAGCGGGACGGGGCAAGATCGCCGTAATGCACTGCTTTGTCGGAAACGATCAAACGGTTGAAGCGCTCAAGATCGCTTTGCCGCAGCTTACCGAACAAGGCTATACGCTTGTAACGGTCAGCGAGCTTTTTGATGAATACGGCTATGAGCCTGTTGCAAACAACGCCGTGATGTATAACGGCATTGCGGAGTTTGAAAGCAAATAAGAAGGATAAAAAACGGCGGGAGCTTCGGTTTCCGCCGTTTTCAGCGTATCGGTTGCTTTTTGAAAAATTAACGCTCCGACCCGCCGTTGCGCCCGTTCAAGCGCCGGCAACACTTGCAAATTCTTCGGTATCGGTGTATAATATCAGAAAAAGCTTTTGGAGGGAACGCCGTGGAAGATATTAAAAACATTGTCGCGAAAAACATAACCGAATTGCGGCTTCTCAATAATATGACGCAGATGGAGCTTGCCAAAAAGCTTAATTATTCAGATAAGACCATTTCCAAGTGGGAGCGTGCCGAGTCCTCGCCTGATATTTCCGTGCTGGTCGAAATTGCCGATCTGTTCGGCGTTTCTTTGGATTATCTGGTAAGAGCGGAAAACATTGAGGAAACGGTCAAAGAAAACAAGAACAAGGAATCCCGCTATAACCGCAGGGTCATCGCTTATATTTCCGAGAGCGTCGTTTGGTTGGTTGCGATCTTTGCATTCATTATCACAACTCTTATTATCGGAAAAACTACTTTCCAGTGGTTATACTTCGTATATGCGCTGCCCGCCGCTATGATCGTAAAGCTCGTATTCAATTCCGTCTGGTTCAATCCGAGAAAGAATTATCTCATCATTTCAGTAATGATCTGGTCGATCCTTGCGGCTGTACATACGACGTGTTTATATTTCAATATTGACGTCGCCATTATCTATATTTTGGGAATTGCCGGACAGATCGTAACGATCTTATGGTCATTCATTAAAAAACCGAAAATCTGATAACCGATTTATCTTAAACGCCCTGTTTCGCCGAGAAACGGGGCGTTTTTGCGCACTCTACGAATCGTAGAATCGGCAGGAGAATGATTCTACGGACGGGATTCCGATTCATAGAGGCGTTTCTTCGATTCATAGGTTTACCCCTGTAACAGACACGGGTATAATTTGTTTTATGAAAGGGGTGAGTTTGCTTGAATATCCTGTTTTGCGGTGACGAAGGGGTATGCCACGGCATATTCTTGTCAACGCTTTCGCTGTGCAAACACACACGGGAAAAGCTATGCGTTTATATCCTGACGGCAAGCGTCGGAAAGCACAGGGCAATTTCGGAAAGCTTTGCCGTCAAACTGCGGCAAGCCGTTTCGTCCGAAGGTTATGAGCACGAGGTTCGGCTTATAGACGCCAGCGGGCAGTTTGAGAATTATCTGCCCCTTGCAAATATGAACACACGGTTTACGCCGCTTTGTATGTTAAGACTTTTTGCGGATATGATCGCCGATATCCCCGACAGGATCTTATATCTTGATACCGACGTTTTATGCCGCGGCAGCTTTAGCGGGCTTTACTATTCGGATATCTCCGATATTGAGATCATGGGTGTGCCCGACCGATACGGCAAATGGTTTTTCGGAAATATCTTTAAGCACGATTATCTGAATTCGGGCGTGCTTTTGATGAATATGGAAAACATAAGAACAAGCGGGCTTTTTGCAAAGTGCAGAGATATGTGCAGGGACAAAAAGATGTTTATGCCCGATCAGTCTGCGCTCAATAAGCTGGCAGTCAAAAGGAAGATCCCCGCAAAATACAATGCACAAGGGAAAATACACCCTGATACGGTGTTCAAACATTTTACGACGTTTTTCAAGTTTTTCCCGTATATCCACGCTGTTACGATCAAACCGTGGCATACAGAAAAACTGCATAATGAACTCAGAATTTTTGAGTTTGACGATATTCTGGACGAATGTAAGGAGCAGATGAAATGAACAAAGAGATACCTATATTTTTTACTATTGACGACGGTTATGCGCCTTTTTTGGCTGTCGCACTCAATTCGGCAATAAAAAACGCAAGCGCAAACAGACGTTATAAAGCCATCGTTTTGCATCAGGATCTGAACGAAACGAACGCCGCCAAGCTCAGATCGCTTGAAACGGAGAATTTCAAGATCGAGCTCATACCGATGAAAGCAAATTTCGAAGCACTTGATGACCGTATGAGCAACCGGCTTCGCTGTGATTATTTTACTCTTACGATCTATTTCCGCCTGTTTATTCCGGCAATGTTTCCTCAATATGACAAGGGAATATATATCGACAGCGACGTGGTACTGACCGACGATATCGCAAAACTTTACGATATCGACATCGCAAGCAATTTCATCGGCGCCTGTGCCGACGCTTCCATTGCGGATACGCCGCCTTTGGTTGCCTATACGGAAAATGCCGTTGGCATCCCGAAGGGAGAATACATAAATTC
The DNA here is from genome assembly GCA_964462175.1 of uncultured Oscillospiraceae bacterium. Lineage (GTDB taxonomy): Bacteria > Bacillota > Clostridia > Oscillospirales > Ruminococcaceae > Faeciplasma. The sequence goes on along the minus strand of CAYWXA010000011.1, from coordinate 23,315 downwards.
GGGCGTACTGCTTATGAACCTCAAAAAACTGCGTGACTGCGACCTGGAAGGACATTTTCTGAATCTTCTGAATACGTATCATTTTGACAGTATTGCTCCCGATCAGGATTATCTCAACGCAATGTGTAGCGGAAATATATATTATCTTGACGAGGCGTGGGATGCGATGCCTAACGACGCAAAGCCTCCGCTTGAAAAAACGAGCCTTATCCACTATAACCTTTTCTCAAAGCCGTGGTGTTACGACGGCGTGCAGTATGAAGATGAGTTCTGGAAATATGCCGAGGACAGCGGATATATCGACTCTATCAAGGCTTATAAAGCCGACTACACGGAGGAAAAGAAAAAGGCGGATTCAGACTGTCTTGAGTTACTTATCCGCAGGGGCGTCGAAATTCCCGAGGGAGAAGTTACGTTCAGAAAGCTGTATGAAAAGGGTGTCAAGATCAGATTATGATTATAGGCAAAAATCGAAGGGCAGTTATCAAAAACATAAAAGAATTTGCCGAAAGCGGTCAGTTTCATAACAAGGTGGAGCTTGACGATCCGGTGCTCACGCCGGAACAGAGCAGGAAAATAACTGCCGAATATCTTGAAAGCAGGAGCAGTCTGCCCTTCAAGCTTAAAACAGCCGTCGGCGTGTTCCTTGCAAGAACCGCCGCAAAAATAATAAATAAAAACACCGAGATCGTCGGCATTGAAAAGATACCGAACGGTCTGGGCGGCGTGCTCATTACGAGCAACCATTTCGGCCCCCTTGAAAATACGGTCATCCGTCATCTGACCGATACGCTCGGCAGAAAAAAACTCGGCATCATCAGCCAGACCTCAAACTTTGCCATGACCGGCGTTATCGGGTATATAATGAATTATGCTGACACCATTCCCATCTCAACCGACCCCAGATATCTGGCGAGAGATTTTCTCTCGGTGCTGAAGGAACGGCTGGTCGATAAAAAGCACGCGATCCTTTTATATCCCGAACAGGAGATGTGGTTTAACTACCGCAAGCCCCGTCCGCCCAAAAACGGAGCGTATTTTTATGCCGCAAAGCTGAACGTGCCGATCATCTCCTGCTTTGTAGAGATCGTAGATCTTGACGAGGACGATACCGCTGAATTCAAAAAGGTCAAATATATCCTGCATATTTTGGACGTTTTATATCCCGACCAAAACAAAAGCGTTAAGGAAAACACCGAGGAGCTCAGCGCTGCGGACTATAACCTTAAAAAGAGCTGTTACGAATCGGTATACGGCAAAACGCTCACCTATGATTTTGAAGATACGGATATAGCAGGCTGGAAAGAAACGCTATGAATAAAACACGCTATTATTCTTCGTTTGCCGACGATTTCGAGCAAAGCGCAGACCAGAATTTTGAACTGCCCGAAAACTATCAATGGGTGCGAACGGATATCGTATCAAAATTTCTGTCCGGTCTGATCTACGGCTTGGCGGTGATCTTCGGCGGCGCTTATTGCAGATTATTTTTGCATATGAGGGTGAAAGGGAGAAAGAACCTTAAAGGAATGAAGGGGGATCTCTATATTTTCGGCAATCATACCCAGCCTGTCGGGGACGTTTTCATTCCTGCTCTTTGCGTTTTGCCGAAACGTATCTACACCGTAGTCAGCACGGCAAATTACGGAATTCCCGTTATCGGCAGGCTGCTGCCGTATTTAGGAGCTTTGCCCACCGTCAACACTTTGCACGGAGTTAAAGAACTGAATAAGGCAATGGAACACCGGCTTGCAAAAAATCACCCTATAGTTATTTATCCGGAGGCTCACGTTTGGGAATATTATACCGGCATCCGTCCTTTTCCCGATACCTCCTTCAAGTTTCCCGTTAAATTTGATAAACCCTCCTTTGCAATGACCGTTACGTACCGTCGGGCAAAGCATTTTAAGCGGCCGATCATGGAGGTTTTTATTGACGGGCCTTTTTATCCGCAAGGAGCTACCGCAAAGGAGAAAGCAGCCGACCTGCACTCTCAGATATATTCGATCATGTGCAAGCGCAGTGAAAACAGCGACACCGAATACGTGAAATATATCAAAAAAGACGGCGTCACCGAATAACGGCACCGCTTACGGCAGACAAATACACGGCAAATAAATAACGGCAGTGAGGGCGATCCTCTCTGCCGTTGTTTCGTTTATGCAAATGCTGATCCTGCGCTCCGTCGAGCCTTATCACTGAGTAAAGACTATCTTCGAGAAGTTATAGAATCCGAGATACCAGATGTTAAAATCGTGTCCGCCCGAGCGGGTCTGCCACATAAAGTTCTTGCCGTCCTTGAGCTTGTCGGTCAGATCGCAAAGACCTTCGGTCGCGGCTGTGTGGTGAGAAATTGCAATGCCGTCCTCGGTTCCGCAAAGATTATAAAAATACTTGATATCGTAGTCGGGGAAGTCCTCAAGGTGATCTGCGATGGTCTGAGCGTTATAGGTGGTGGGGCAGGCGGAAAATGCGCCGAAATATGCAAACATATCAAGACATTCGCACATTCCGATGTTTATCGTCTGCATTCCGCCCATTGAAAGACCTGCGACTGCACGGTGCTCTCTTGCGGCGGTGACGTCGTAATTATCAGTGTCTGCATATGTAGCATAGTTTGCGTCGATATACGGAACGAGGTTATAGCGAAGCTCCTTGCCGAACTGATAGAACGAGTTATAGTCGGAGCTTGAGCTGTGATCCTTTGCGGCTCTGCCGTTGGGCGCAACGACAATGAACGGCTCGATCTCTCCGTCTGCGATCAGATTATCCATGATCTTCTTGACAGTCGAATCATTGCCGGTCATACCCCATTCCCAGATGTCGCCGCCGATGCCGTGAAGAATGTACAAAACGTTATACTGTTTCGATTCGTCATAGCCTGCAGGCAGGTAAACGTACGCCTGTTTTTCAATGTCTTCCATATTTCCGAAGTAGTCCTTCGAGGGGTAGGTGATGAGTTCGACGGTTCCGCCGTTTTCAAGCTTTTCGGTATCTTCATTCGGGATCTCATCCACAACGGTTACTTTCTTTGCACAAGCCGACAAACTCAAAATCATCACTCCGATCAAAATAAACGTTAAAAATTTTTTCATGTTCCAAGTTCTCCTTCCTGAGTTTTACCTCGCACTTTATATTTTAAATTAAGCGGGCGAAAACTGCAATGACCAAAACATAGCTCCTTTTTGATTTTTTCTCATCCGTCCCGCTGCCTGCCGCTTTTACCGCCGTGCGCCACCTGCTCGGATGCCCCCGCTCCCGCAGGGGCGCCCTTCACAGACGGCGCGCAGCTCCCGCTCACCCAAGCAAAACGTCACACACCAGCATTACGCAGAAGCCGATGAGCAAAGCGTACGTAGATGCACGCTCGTTGCCGTGGGCGTGTGTTTCGGGAATCATCTCGTCGCTGATGACGTAAAGCATCGTTCCGCCGGCGAAGGAGAGAGCAAAGGGCAAAAGTGCGTTTGCAAGGCTGACGGCGAAATAGCCAAGCAACGTGCCGACCACTTCCACCGCACCGGTTGCCAGCGAGAGGAAAAAGGTCTTTTTCGGGCTGACTCCCGCCGCCAAAAGCGGGGCGATTATGACCATTCCCTCGGGAATGTTCTGCAGGGCGATGCCCGATGCGATCATCACCGCCTCCGACAGATTTTCCGAGCCGAAGCCGACCCCTGCCGCAATGCCCTCGGGCAGATTGTGGATAGCAATGGCTGCGACGAAAAGAAGAACCTTATCGGTGCTCAGGCTATGACTGTTTTCTGCGTTTGCTCCCAGCATCTTGCTCAGATGGGGGACGGTTTTATCAAGCAGGTTTAAGCACCACGCACCTGCAAAAATACCGATGACCGTGATAAGAATGGCAAATTTGCCGCCGTGCTCAATCGAGGGCAAGACCAACCCGATGACCGATGCGGCAAGCATTATGCCGGTCGTGAACGCCAAAACGACGTCTGAAAAGCGTTTTGAAATATTTTTGAATAAAAATCCGATCACGGCACCTATGACCGTTGCGCCGCCGACGCCGAGGGCGGCAAGAATGACCGTCTGCATATATATCGAACCTCCGAAGATCGCAAAAAGGTGTTTGGGTACTGATATATACTACGGCAGGGAAAAGGCTTTGGTGACAGGCCGTGATCGCAAGACGGTTCTCTTTTAGGGCGATTTTTTGTTCGTTTATCAAACCCGTTCTGTTTACATACGTCGAAAAATGAGTTATACTTGATCTGATAATCGTTGAAAGGAGTGACCGATCTGCAATACCTCGATTCTTTCACTCTGCCGACCCGTGACAGGGAAGAGCAGTTTTTGATGTTTTCTCACAACCACAAGCTTGAAATGTCCTGCTATTCAAATTCACCTTATCCCTTCGGCATTTTCCCCGAAAAGAAGCTTAGGCGCATCGACTTTGAGCCGATAACCGTTTTCTGCGGCTCAAACGGTTCGGGAAAATCGACACTGCTCAATGTCATCGCGGAAAAGCTTTCGGTGCCCCGCTCGGCACCCTTCAACAAAACCCCGCTATATGAAGAATACCTGCGCTTTTGCGAGGCTGACCTGCGCTTCGGCTCACGCCTGCCGAAAGGGAGTATGATAATCACCAGCGACGACGTTTTTGATTATTTGCTGGACATCCGTGCCGTCAACGAGGGCGTTGACAACCGCAGGGAGGACCTTTTTGAGGAATATAACGGCTTCACCGACCCCAAAGCGCCTCGGTTTCAGATGAGCTCGCTTGAAGATTACGACGAGCTTAAAAAACGCAATCTTGCAAGAAACAGAACAAAGTCCAAATACGTCAGCGCACAGGTCAAAAGGGAGATAAGAACACGCTCCAACGGCGAAAGCGCATTTTTATATTTCACCGACCGCATCCGTGAAAATGCGCTTTATTTGCTTGATGAGCCGGAAAACAGCCTGAGCGCCCCGCTTCAGCTTGAGCTTGCCGAATTCATTGAAAATTCCGCCCGATTTTACGGCTGTCAGTTCATAATCTCCAGCCATTCGCCCTTTATGCTTGCGATGAAAGATGCGGCGATATATGACCTTGACCGCACGCCTGCCGAAAGAGTCAGATGGACGGATATCGAAAATGTTAGAATTTATCACAAATTTTTTGAAAAACACCGTGATGATTTTGGCAGGTGAGATGCCGACTTTTTGCTCCGAAAATATTGACAAAACGGCGTGTTAGCAGTTAAATTATTTATGTAAGGTTTCGCAGGAGCGAACAAAACCCGACATTAAAGGAGTTCAAAAATTATGAAGAAGATCTATGAGGGTAAAACCAAGGACGTTTACAGCCTTGACAACGGCAATGTAATGCTCAAGTTTAAGGACGACTGCACCGGCAAGGACGGCGTTTTCGACCCCGGAGAGAACAGCGTCGGCTTGACAATTGAAGGCATCGGCAAGGCAAATCTTCGCACCTCTGTATATTACTTCGACCTTTTGAAGGAAGCAGGCATCAAGACCCACTACGTTTGCGCTGACGTTGACAACGCAACCATGGAAGTTCTGCCCGGCACCGTTTTCGGCCACGGCCTTGAAGTTATCTGCCGCCTCGTTGCAACAGGAAGCTTCATCCGCAGATACGGCGAATACATCGCTGACGGCACACCCCTTGAAGGCGGCTATGTTGAATGCACCTTCAAGAACGACGAAAAGGGCGACCCGCTCGTCACAGGCGAAGGACTTGCAGCGCTTGGAGTTATGAGCCCTGCAATGTTTGAAAGCATGAAGGAGCAGACCCTCAAGATCACAAAGATCGTTGCTGACGACCTCAAGACCATCGGCCTTGACCTTTGGGATATCAAGTTTGAGTTCGGATATAACAACGGCGAAGTAATTCTCATCGACGAGATCGCTTCGGGCAATATGAGAGTATATAAGGGCGACAAGATCGTTGACCCCGTTGAGCTCACCAAGCTTATTCTTGACAGATAATATTTGCAAAAATAAAGAAACCGCCGTCCGTAAAGGGTGGCGGTTTTTCGTTTCATCGGCAACGCAAAAACGACCCTCCGAATCGGAAGGCCGTTTGTTTTTATGTATTTACCTTACTCCTCGCAAGTCACCAAAACGTCCTTTGTGATCTCCTCGTCATAGGAATACATAGGCTCATCCTGCTTGTTTTTGAGCTTGCGGTTTATGTAATTGTTTGTGATCTTTGCGACCATAGGAGCGAGCGCCACGACACCGATGAGGTTTGGTATCATCATAAGTCCGTTGAACGTGTCGGAAATATCCCAAGCCAGCGACGAAGTCATTACCGCACCGGAGATTATCATCACAACGAAAATGACCTTATAAACCTTAACGCCCTTGCCGCCGAAGAGATATTCAACAGCCTTGGTGCCGTATTGGCTCCAGCCGAGCACTGTGGTGAATGCAAACAAAAGCATTGCGACCGCAACGAACATTTCGCCCACGATTCCGAATATGTTGCCGAAGGACTGAGAAACGAGCGTTGCATCGTTTACGCCCTCTGCGACGATACCCGTTTCAAGGTCGATATATCCCGATGAGAGAACGACGATCGCAGTCATGGTGCAGACGATGAAGGTGTCGAAGAACACTTCAAAGATGCCCCACATACCCTGCTTGACGGGCTCTCTGACGTTTGAAGATGAGTGAACCATTACCGACGAGCCGAGACCTGCTTCATTTGAGAATACGCCTCGCTTACAGCCCTGGGTAATGACCTGACTGATGGCAACGCCGGCAGCGCCGCCGGCAACAGCCTTAACGCCGAAAGCAAACTTGAAGATAGATGCAAAGATCGCACCTACCATATCTATTTTGATGAAGAAGATCACCAGACAGCCGATGCAATAGAACACGGCCATAAAGGGAACGAGCTTTTCTGCAACAGCCGCAATTCTCTGAAGTCCGCCGATGATGATGAGTGCGGCAATTATCATAAGCACGACGCCGATGATGATATGCGTAACGGGAATACCGCCAAGTGTGCCGAGGTCGACGTTTTTAAGGAATGCCGAGTCGAGGTTGAGGGTGATCTTGTTGATCTGACCCATATTTCCGATGCCGAAGGAAGCCAGAATCGCAAATACCGAGAACAAGACCGCCAAAGCGGAACCTATCTGCTTACAGCCCTTCCTGCTGCCAAGTCCGTCTTTAAGATAATACATTGCGCCGCCCGACCATTCGCCGTCCTTATTGCGGCGGCGATAGTATATACCCAAGACGTTTTCCGAATAGTTGGTCATCATTCCGAAGAATGCCGCCAGCCACATCCAGAATACGGCGCCCGGGCCGCCGATAACTATCGCTGCGGCAACGCCTGCAATGTTACCCGTACCGATGGTTGCGGCAAGGGCGGTGCAAAGAGCCTGAAACTGTGAGATGCTCTTTTTGTCCGTCTTTTTAGTCGCAGAGCTGTCTTTTTTGAAGACCGAGCCTATGGTCTCACGCCACCAGTGACCGATATGCGTGACCTGGAAGAATTTGGTGCAGCAGGTCATAATTATACCTGCGCCGATCAGAATGATAAGTCCGATCTTTACCCAAACGAAGTCGTTGATAACTCCGTTTATATTTGCCAACCGTTCAAGAAACTTTTCCATTTTGTCCTCCTCGGAAGATAAAAATATAAACAAAATACGGACTGCGCAAAAAACGCAGTCCGCAAACACAAAAACAAAAATATCGCTTGTGAAAAAGTAATAGCTTTGTCCTTTTGCCTGAGAGATTAGCGCGTTTTGCGCTTTGCACCTTCGGCACCCAATCAAATGGGATTCTCCAAAGTTCTGTCAGCGAGCGGTCCTCTTTCCGGGATCGGAAAACCTGAGAGTGTTACTCCTTCGGTAGCCAAAGCTTTTCCCGCAAGCATCATCCAGAAGTATTTAATTGTTTAAATCATCATAGCACTAAAACATCCGTGTGGCAAGTGCTTTTTGCAAATTTTGTAATAATTCAACGATTTGAAGCGTTCGGGCGCTCCCGATTTAGTTGATTTGCAAGATTCACAGGAGCTTTTTTCCGTCGCCGAATGCTTTTCCGACGGCTTCGCCCAGTCTGCGGTATTGATGGCGCATTCCGTCGTAGACGATAGGGCTGAACTTGCAAAGGTCAATAAGACCGTCCTCACTCAAGACCTTTTCATCCGCACAGACGTTGACGATCTCACCCACCAGCCGGCAGGATTCTTCGTCATAGCTTTTAAGCTTACATTCAAGCGCCACGGGCAGCTCACAGATGACGGGAGCATCGACGAATTCGGCTTTTTCGGTGTGCCAACCGCATTTTTCAAGCTTGTTCGGCTCTTTATTTGCCGAAACTATCCCCACGTAGTCTGCCGCAACGACGTTGTCAACGTCTGCAAAGCTGACGGTGAAAGCTTTTCTTTCGAGAAAGTTTTTCGTGGTGGCGTGGTCAGCGCTGACACAGATCGAGATCTCGTTTTCCTCGCTCAGACCTCCCCAGGCGGCGTTCATAGCGTTTGGCGTTCCGTCGGCGGCGTAAGTGCCGATTATCAGCACCGGTTCGGGATACATAAGTGTCTTGGGACCGAAGTTTTTTCTCATTTTCAGTTACCTCCTTGATACGTCGTATGAGCTTAATAAGTATAGTATAGCATATTCGAGGGAAAATGTTAATAGCCGCAGGATAATATTATTTCAACCCGAAAGCAAAAAATCCCGTCTATGGGCGAAATAGATAAATTTGATTGCCAAATGGCTGAAAATGCGCCGTCTTTATTGACACGGGATACTGATATGTTATATATTATTTAATGGTTATTTATAATTTGAATCAAGGGCAGAAGTGACTTGTTGTAAGTCGTTTAAAAATATACAGGTAATTTAAATTTTAAAAGGAAACCAAGAAAGGTAGGTCCAAAAATGGCTTTTTCTCTTCACGGCGTCAAGGTGCCTCACAGAAAGAATACTGCTGATATGCCTGCTGTAAGGATCACCGCACCTCAGTCGGTGACGATCCCGATGGTAATGCACATAGGCAGTCCTGCAATACCTGCAGTAAAAGTGGGCGACCACGTTGACGTAGGAACACGTATTGCTGATCAGAACGGACTCATCAGTGCTCCTATTCATTCCAGCATCTCCGGAACCGTCAAAAAGATCGATGATATATTGATCTCAAACGGCACTCTTGCTCAGGCTGTCACGATCGAATCGGACGGCGAAATGACAGTTGACGAAAGCATCTGCGCTCCCGTCATCAACTCAAGGGACGAGCTTATTGAAGCCCTGAAAAACAGCGGCATCGTCGGCTTGGGCGGAGCAGGATTCCCCACGTACGTTAAATTCAACGCTGATCCCGAAAAGATCGAAGAACTTATCATCAACGGCGCAGAGTGCGAGCCTTATATCACCAGCGACAACTGCACGATGATCGACCGTGCCGACGATATGGCGTACGCTTTGTGGCTCTTGAAAAAGCATTTGTGCATCAAGAAGGTCATCATCGGCATTGAAAAGAACAAACCGAACGCTATCGCTTCGATGAAGGCTCTTGCCGAAAAGATCGAAGGTGTGACCGTCAAGATCCTGCCCTCCGTTTATCCTCAGGGCGGTGAAAAGGTGCTCGTATATCATACGACGGGCAAGACCGTTCCTGCGGGCAAGCTTCCCATTGACGTCGGCTGCATCGTTTGCAACTGCACGACTCTTGCCGAGATCGGCAGATTTGCCCTTACGGGTATGCCGCTGGTCGAAAAATGCGTCACCGTTGACGGCAGCGCCGTTAATACCCCCAAGAACGTCATCGTTCCCATCGGAACCTCTATTCAGGACGTCGTTGACTTCTGCGGCGGCTTCAAGTCGGAGCCGGGCAAGATCATTTACGGCGGCCCTATGATGGGCATTACCGTTCCCGACGCAAGCACCCCCATAATCAAGAACACCAACGCCATAATCGCATTCTCGGAAAAGGATTCCGCGCCCGCAAAGCCTCAGCCTTGTATCCGCTGCGGCAGATGCGTAAACGCCTGTCCTTTCAGCTTGAATCCTCCGCTTATTGCCAAGGCGCTCGCCGGCAAGGACACCGATGCGCTTTATAAGCTCGGCGCCGACGTCTGTATGGAATGCGGATGCTGTGCTTTCGTTTGCCCTGCAAACAGACCCATCGTTCAGAACAACAAAATTGCAAAAGCAGAGCTTAAAGAAGCTCTGGCAAGAAAAAAAGCAAAGGAGGCAAATAAATAATGGCTTCGAAGCTTCATCTTTCCGTTTCTCCCCATATTCACACCCGTGACACCGTTCAGGGGATCATGCTTGACGTCATAATTGCTCTTTTGCCCGCAACTCTGGCAGGTGTGATAATCTTCGGGCTCCGTGCTCTGGCTGTAATTGCCGTATGTATCATAGCATCGGTGCTCAGCGAATTCATTTTCAATAAGATAGTCAAAAAAGAGCAGTCGATCGGTGACCTCAGTGCGATCGTAACGGGTCTTTTGCTGGCGCTCAACCTTCCCGCAAACGTTCCTCTTTGGCAGGCGGCGGTCGGTTCTGTCTTTGCCATCGTCGTAGTAAAGTGCTTCTTCGGCGGAATGGGCTGCAACCTCGTTAACCCTGCCATCACCGCAAGAGTGTTTATGCTCGTTGCTTTCGGTTCAATGGCAACTCCTGCATTCCCCGTTGATTCTACCGCAAGCGCAACCCCTTTGGTAAACATCGCTGCAGGCACCAACACCCTGTCCCTGACCGATCTGTTCTTGGGCAATTACGGCGGTGCTATCGGTGAGACCTGCACGTTGGCGCTTATCATCGGCGGCATTTACCTTCTCGTCCGCCGAGTTATTACATGGCATATCCCCGTTGCGTTCATCGGAACGGTATTCCTTTTCAGCCTTTGCCTTGAAGGATTTGACGTTGCCGTTGCTCTTGAATGGATACTCAGCGGCGGCTTGTTCATCGGTGCGATCTTTATGGCGACCGATTACGTCACCAGTCCCGAAACTCCTCTCGGAAAGGTGATCGCAGGCGTATTCTGCGGCGTTATCACAGTTATGATCCGCTTCTGGGGCAACTACCCCGAGGGAGTATCCTTTGCAATACTCCTTATGAACATAATCGATCCTTACATCGGCAAATGGACTGCAAGAAAGATCTTCGGAGGTGAGGGACGATGAACATATCTCTTAAAAGTATTCTTTCGCTTACCGCCATCTGTGCGGCAGTCGCAATCTTAATGGCTGTGACCAATTTCATCACAGCCCCGATAATTGAAAAAAACGAAGCCGCTGCGGCAAACGACGCTTTGCTCGTCGTAATGCCTGACGGCGCTGGCTTTGAAGCTGTGGATATCTCTGAATATTCACTTCCCGCAACCGTAAACGAGGTATATAAAGAAGCAAATGGCGGATACGTCGTTAAGCTGACCACCACCGGTTATTCCTCCGGAATGGTAATTATGGTCGGCGTTGACGCTTCGGGCGCCGTTACGGGCGCTACCTGCCTCGGCTCAAGTGAAACTCTCGGATATGAAAAGACCTACGGCGACACGACCGTTGGCTCAACTTTGGCAACTGTTGATTCTTTGGACACCGTCGGCGGCGCAACGAGAACCACGGGAGCGTATAAGAACGCAGTTAAGGACGCTTTGAACACCGCAGTCATCATGGGCGGCGGAAGCGTTGATATCAGAACTCCCGAGCAGATTCTTAACGATACCTTGACCGAAGCTCTTCCCGCAGGCGAAGGCTCGTTCACCTCCTTTTTCATTCAGGAAGTTCTCTCTGTGACCGATGCTGTATATCACGCTGATAACGATGCAGGTTACGTATTCGTTTCGGGTGAAACTTATGTCGGCGTTGACGCTTCGGGTAACGTGGTTTCCGAGGTCGACGAAGCACTAAAGGCATCAATCGAAAGCGACGCCAAGATATTCTTAGCCTCCGAGGTTGAAATTATTGATCTCTCGGCTTATGAGAATATCCCCACTCAGATCGTGAACGCATATAAGACCGCTTCGGGCAACTACGTATTTGAACTCAGAGCCGCAGGCTTTGGCATCAACGGCGACAGTTGGTACAGCCCGTCAGGTGAATATATCGAAATTATGATTTCTGCGACCGCAGACGGCACTATCATCGACTGCAAGACAACCTATCAGGCCGAAACCGACGGAATCGGCTCCGCTTGTGCAGATGCAGAGTTCTATGCTCAGTTTAACGGCAGAGATGAATCCAACTATAAGGAAATCGACGCTATCAGCGGTGCGACCATCACCACCAGCGGATATAAGACCGCTGTCGGCAAGATATTTGAAGTAATTAAAATGCTGGAAGGAGTGGCTTAAAAGATGAAAAATAAAAACAGCAATCTTTCGATTCTTCTGGGCGGCTTACTCCTTGAGAATCCCGTATTCGTGCTCATTCTGGGCACCTGCCCCACGCTTGCGACCACTACTACCGTTATCGGTGCGTTTGCAATGGGTCTTGCGGCAACGGCAGTTTTGATCTGCTCAAACGTGGTAATTTCCCTTTTGAGAAAGGTAATTCCCGAAACCGTAAGAATTCCTTGCTATATCGTAATCATTGCGGGCTTCGTAACCATCGTTTCAATGTTTATGCACGCCTTCCTGCCCGAGCTTTATGAGCTTTTGGGCGTATACCTTGCGCTCATCACCGTTAACTGCATCATTCTGGGCAGAGCGGAGATGTTTGCAGGCAAGAACACCGTCGGCAAATCTGCCCTTGACGGCATCGGTATGGGTCTTGGCTTCACCATTGCGCTTTTGGCAATGGCTACCATCCGTGAAGTTTTCGGCGCAGGCTCCTTTGCCGGAATCCAGATCCCCGTTCTTTCAAACTACACCATCAGCTATCTGACCAAGGCTCCCGGCGGTATGCTTGTATACGGTCTTTTGATCGCCGTTGTCAGCGTTATCACCAAGGGTAAAGCTCCCAAGAAAAAGAGCTTTGGCTGTGCGGGATGTCCCAATGCGGCGGTTTGCAACAAGGCAAGCTGTGAAGCCGTTGAAGCAAAGGAGGAGTGCTGATAATGGATGCTGTAAAGAATCTTATCGTTATCCTTATGTCCTCGGTTTTGGTAAATAACTACGTTTTGAGCCAGTTCCTGGGCATCTGCCCCTTCTTAGGCGTATCCAAAAAGCTTGATCAGGCAACGGGTATGGGTATCTCCGTAACGTTCGTAATGCTTATGGCTACCGCTGTTACGTGGCCTATCCAGATCTATATCCTCGACCCTATGGGTCTTGGTTATATGCAGACCATCGTATTTATCTTGGTAATTGCCGCTTTGGTACAGTTTACCGAGATCTTCCTCAAAAAGTATATCCCTGCGCTTCACAAGAGCTTGGGCGTATACCTGCCGCTCATCACGACCAACTGCGCTGTTCTGGGCGTAACCATCAACAATATGAACGACGGCTATAACTTCGTTGAGTCGATGGTCAGCTCGCTCGGCTGCGGCTTGGGCTTCTTGCTGGCAATGGTCTTGTTCTCGGGCGTTCGCTCAAGAATCGACGAATCGAATATGCCCAAGGCTTTAAGAGGCTTGCCTTCAACCTTGATTGCGGCATCATTCCTCTCTTTGGCATTCTTCGGCTTTGCCGGAATCATCGACAATCTGTTTGCATAAGGAGGGCTTGATATATGACTCAGATATTAACCGCCCTTTTGGTAGTCGGCGCTGTAGGTCTTATTGCGGCGATACTTTTGGTCGTGGCATCGATCGTATTCAGGGTCGATGAAGAAGAAAAAACCAAGCTCATCCGTGAGTGTCTGCCGGGCGCCAACTGCGGTGCCTGCGGATACACCGGCTGTGACGGATATGCAAAAGCTCTTGCTTTGGGCGAGGCCGAGCCGAACCTTTGTATTCCCGGCTCAACAGCCGTTGCCGAAAAGCTTTCGGAGATTTTGGGCGTTGAAGTCAAGGCGAGCGAACCTGTGGTCGCCTTCGTCGGCTGCAACGGCACCTGCGAGGCTACGTCGAAAAAGGCGCTTTACGACGGCATCACCACCTGCTACGCCGCTTCGATGATATACGGCGGCCCCAACTCCTGCCGCTTCGGCTGTGTCGGCTGCGGCGACTGCGCAAGCGTTTGCCCCGTTGATGCCATCTGCATTGACGATTGCATTGCAAGAGTTGACCCAAGAGTATGTATCGGCTGCGGAATGTGCGCTAAGGAATGTCCCAAGGATATTATCGAGCTTGTTCCCAGAGATGCAAAGGTTGCAGTTATGTGCAACTCTCTCGACAAGGGCGCCGTTGCAAGAAAGAACTGCAAAAACGCCTGCATCGGATGCCGTAAGTGCGAAAGAGAATGTCCCTCGGGCGCTATCAAGGTAGTTGATAATCTTTCCGTTATCGACTATGAAAAGTGCACCGGTTGCGGCCGCTGTGCAGAGGTCTGCCCCACCAAGTGCATCCATAACGTTATGCTTGAAGTATGAGCAAAGCAAGCAAACCTAAAAACAAAATAAAAAACGACCTTATACTTGTCGCCGCTTTGCTCGTCATTGCGGCGGCAGGCTTTATCCTGATGAATTCGTTTAAGCAAGCAGGGGACTGGGCAGTCGTAACTGTCGACGGCGTTGAGACCGCACGCTTTGCTTTAAGTGAGGACACCGGCTACGTGATAGCAGTGGGTGACGGCGGAAACATTTTGGTCATCTCAGACGGCGAAGCGATGATAAGCGATGCGAGCTGTCCCGACCTTATCTGCGTTCATCACCGCCCCATTTCAATGGTCGGGGAAACGATAGTCTGCCTGCCGAATAAGGTCGTCATCAGCATCGAGAAGTCATCCGATTCGGGTCTTGATATGTCCGCTTGATGAATAAAGCGCTTTTCTTTGGAGATTTATATGAACAACCGTGTTAAAAAAGTGGCATATATGGGATTGATGGCGGCGCTCGCCCTGATACTTTCTTACGTTGAGTCGCTCTTCCCGCCGATCTTTGCGGCGGTGCCGGGAATCAAGGTGGGTCTGCCGAATATCGTCATAATTTTCGTGCTTTACCGTTTCGGCTTTAAGGAGGCTGCTGCGGTGTCGCTGGTGCGTCTGACGGCGGTTGCGCTTCTTTTCGGAAGCGTGATAACTCTGGCGTACAGCCTTGCGGGAGCAGTTTTAAGCCTTACGCTTATGGCGCTGTGCAAAAGGTTTAATATTTTCACAACCGTCGGCGTCAGTGTCGTCGGCGGAGTGTCCCATAATCTGGGTCAGATAATCGTTGCGATGCTGATCATGGAAACTGCGCAGATAGGCTATTATATGATAGTTTTGGCAGTTACGGGCACACTTGCGGGCGTGTTCATCGGGCTGGCAGGAAGTCTTTTGCTGAAATATATGAAAAACATAAGAATTTAATAAAATATGTGTTGACACAATGTTAAAAATATGTCATAATACTCTTTGCAAATTTTCGGCTACTTTATGTTTATTTTTAAAGGAGAACAAATAATGAAAAAGATTACCGCAATTTTACTTGCAATGCTTATGGCATTGACCGCTGTTGCAATGACCGGCTGTGGCGCAACGGCTGAACCCCTGAACTTCGGTATGGGCGTTTACGCTTACCACAAGACTGTTTCCGGCGCTGAAGAAGCTAACGGAGCAGGCGAGCTCGTTGCTACCGTTGCTGCTGTATTGGTAGACGCTGACGGCAAGATCGTTAAGTGCGTCGTTGACGTTGCTGACACCACCGTTAACTGGACTTCCGAAGGTGAAGCAGTTGCTACAGGCGAACTCAAGACCAAGTATGAACTCGGCACCAACTACGGTATGGCTGCTTACGGCGCTGACCTCAACGGCGACGGCATCGTTAAGGAATGGTTCGAGCAGATCGACGTATTCTGCGCTGCTGTTGAAGGCAAGACCATTTCCGAAGTTAAGGCTATGGTAGTTGACGGCTACTACGGCAACGAAGAACTCACCACCGCAGGCTGCACAATGGGCGTTGCTGATTACGTTAAGGCAGTTGAAAAGGCTGTTGCAAATGCAACCGCTTCCAACGCTACCGCTAACGACACCCTCAAGCTCGGCACCGTTACCACCGTTTCCGGCGCAAATGCAAGCGACGAAGCAAACGGCAAGCAGGAAGTTGCTTCCACCTTCGCAGCAGCTGCTGTTTCTGCTGACGGCAAGGTAGTTGCAATGTCCACCGACGTTGCAAGTGCAACCTACTCCTTCGACATTGCAGGCGCAACCACCGTTGACGCTTCTGCTGCTGTAACCACCAAGAAGGAAGCAGGCACCAACTACGGTATGGCTGCTTACGGCTTCGACCTCAACGGCGACGGCAAGGTTTTGGAATGGAACGAACAGGCTGCTGCATTCGACGCTGCTTGCGCAGGGCTTTCCGCTTCCGAGATCGCTGCTCTTATGGTTGACGGCTACGGTGTTGAATCCCTCCAGACTGCAGGCTGCACCATCGCTATTGCCGATATGGTAAACGCTGCTGTTAAGGCTGCAACCCTCTAATATTCGCATTTTCAAGCACGAAAGGGATGTCTTGCGGCATCCCTTTTAATTTTCTTCGGGAGGTGAGACCGTGCTCAAAAGAATAATATCGCTGGCGCTGGCGGCTTGCATTGCGCTGAGTCTTTGTTCCTGCAAAAAGGAAAAGCAGAAGTTCACGGCATATTATTTCGACTGGTTTGACACAGCCACGACCGTGATCGGTTATGAATACACCGAGGCGGAATTCAACGCTGTCTGCGATGAGCTTGAAGCGTTGCTGGGTGAATATCACAGGCTTTTTGATATTTACACACGCTATGAAAACGTTAACAATCTGGTCACGGTAAACCAGACCGTAAACGGTGAACACAGCGTCGTGACCGTCGATGCGAAGCTTATTGATCTTTTGGAATACTCCCGTGAAATGCACGATCTGACCGACGGACGGATGAACGTTGCGATGGGCAGCGTTTTGTCGATATGGCACGACTACCGCACCGTGGGAATGGACGACCCTGCAAATGCGAAGCTTCCGCCGATGGACAAGCTTATCAGCGCTTCGGAGCACACCGACATCAGCGACGTTATAATTGATGAGGAAAACTGTACGGTATATCTGGCTGACGGGCAAATGAAGCTCGACGTCGGCGCCATCGCCAAAGGTTATGCCGTCGAGATGGCGGCAAAATACCTCGAGGAGCAGGGAAAAACGGGATATCTTATTAATGCCGGAGGAAATATCAGAACAGTCGGCACGAAGGGCGACGGAACCCCTTGGCAGATCGGCATTGAAAACCCCGACCTGAGCGCAACCGATAAGCCGCATATAGAATATCTCAAGCTTTCGGGCGAGGCGCTGGTCACCAGCGGTTCATATCAGAGATATTACACCGTTGACGGCATCAACTATCACCACATCATCGACCCCGAAACGCTTATGCCCGGCGAACGTTATTTGAGCGTTTCCGTTTTGTGCGAAAGCTCCGCTATGGGCGACGCTTTTTCAACGGCGCTGTTCAATATGGATCTTGACGAAGGCGCAGCGCTCGTTGAAAGTCTTGAAGGTATTGAGGCGATGTGGGTCTTGCCCGACGGAGAGCAGGTATATTCTTCGGGATTTGAAGCTTTCACGTTTGATTATGAATAAGCGCTGAATGCTGAAAAAATATGACTGAATTAAGCACTTTCGCTAAAAGCGGGGGTGCTTTTTTGTATTGACTGTTCCCATATATTCCCTTGACGAAAAACTGCGTAATTGTTATACTTTATTGTATAGAGGTGTATTTTGCGAACGAATTATGCAAAATGCTGAAAGGAGAATATTATGAAACGCTTGTTATCAATTATTATGGCGCTCATTCTTTGCTTATCAATGCTTGCCGGCTGTGCTGACGGCACGGTATCAAACGGTGACAAAGACGATGACGTTGTCGCTGTAGGCTGTCTGGACGAAAAGGGCAGACTTATTGCACACAGAGGCACCCCCACCGTTGACGGCGACGTTGAAAAAGCTTGGAAAAAGGTCGAGGCAACTGAATTGACCCTTAAGGACAGATTCTACGTGCCGTCCTCGGCAACCGTCAAGACCCTTTGGGATGACACCAATCTGTATATTTTGGTTGAGGTCACCGACTCGACCGTCAATAATGCTGACGGTGTTGAGATCAGCATTGACAGCCTTTGGGACAGAGCAGAAGAAATCGAATCGGACGATTTTACCGTTGTGATCTCTGCTGACGGCAATGTTACCGGCAACGACGGCGGAATTACCTACGTCAGCGCTGTTTCCGCTTCCGATTCAGGCTACGTTGTTGAGCTTTCTGTAGAATTGGGACACGTTATTCAAAACGGCTGGGTCGCAGGCTTTGAAGTTACCGTCAGCGACTACAACTCCGCAGGCGAACTCGTCGGCACGCTCGGACTTTTCTCGACACCCGACCTTGAATCGGCTCCTTGCGATTGGGGCGAGCTTATCTTTGAGGGCGAGAGGGATGTACCCGTTGCTGTTTGCACTGATGGCATCGAGAAGATAATCGAGCGATATGAAACCACCGATTACACGTCATACGGCGGTTATGAAAACATCACCGCAACCGCAATCAAGCTTAAAGAGCTTTCAAATAAGACCGACCTTACAGTAGAGGACGTTGTTTTGGCTATGGAAAAGGCACACGATGTAAGATATAATCTCGTTGACGCTTCCGGTTTCCCCGAAGTTGCCGATATCGAGTGGAATGAAGATTATCCCGACCCGTTCGTATTCTTGGACGGCAGCGAAATGAAGTCTGCCGCCGACTGGGAGGCTCGCCGCAAAGAGATCAGCGATATGTATCAGTACTATATGTACGGCGTATGGCGTGACGGCACCGACGAGATCGTCACTTATGACTATGCAGACGGCACAGTGACCGTTTACGTTGAAAGAATTTCAACGGGCGCAAAAACTCAGTTCACCGCAACCGTTATGATGCCCGACAGCTCAGTTAAGGCGCCTTCAAAGGCGGGTTACCCCGTTGTTGTAGGTATGCATATGGGTATCAGCGAGGCAACTGCAAACGCAAACGGCTTCGCAACCATCACACTTGACTGGTTCGCATACGGCATTGCATCAGACGACACCAAGCACACTGGCGCTTTCTATGATCTTTATCCTTACGGCAAGAATTGGCAGGATCAGACGGGCGTATTGATGGCTTGGTCTTGGGGCTGTTCAAAGATTTTGGACGCTTTGGAGGCAGGCTTGGGCGACGAGTTGGGAATCGATCCCTACAATTCAATGGTAACGGGCGTTTCACGTTGGGGCAAGGCAGCTTCCGTCGCTGGCGCATTTGATTCGAGATTTACGATGGTCGCTCCTTCCTGCTCGGGCGCAGGAGGTCTGGCTGCATTCCGTTATCTCTCAAAGGGCAATACCTATGACTTCTCCTCAAAGGGTGATTCAAGCGCTTATACCTACGGTGATAACGAGCAGATCGGCAACCTTCAGGCTGCCGGCGAAGTCGGTTGGTTCTGCGACAACTTCAAGAAGTTCAAGTCCTCTGCACATCTGCCCTTCGAGCAGTATATGTTGGCATCTCTTCCTGCGGATGAGAACAGAATGATGTTCATCATCGGTTCCTGCGTATGGGAAGACTGGGTAAACGCTCCCGCAATGTGGTATACATATCTGGGCGCCAAGGAAGTTTATGAGTTCCTCGGAATCGGAGATAATATCAAGATCAATATCCACACCTCCGGCCACGCTGTAATCGAAGAAGATATGCAGTATATGACCGAATACTTCAAGGAAAAGGTATACGGAATCAAGGCTGAGAGCGATCTGAGCGTATTGGATACGTCGGTATTCGCACTTGAACAGAACGTGGATCACAAGATGGATGACTTCACTGGAAGCTGGATCCACAACTTTATGTAATTGAACAAAAAACGGGGCAATCGCTTAATGCGGTTGCCTCAGCTTTTAAATGACGTAAAACTATTGCGGCTTCGTAAGATTTCTGCTACAATAATATAAAACTGCGATTTCGGAGGGACCCAATGACGTCATATGATGAACTGTGCCGACAGCTTTCGGCGCTTATAAGCGGCCATACGGTCGCAGATATGGCAAACGCCGCCGCACTTTTATATAACAGTCTTGACGGCATAAACTGGGCGGGGTTTTATCTTCTGGAAGATAAAACGCTGGTTTTGGGCCCGTTTCAGGGCAAGCCTGCCTGCATTGAAATTCCTATGGGCAGGGGTGTTTGCGGAACTGCGGCAATAACGAACGAAACCCTCGTCGTCAAAAACGTCCACGAGTTTGCGGGGCATATCGCTTGCGACAGCGCATCCAACTCGGAAATAGTGGTCCCTTTGAGAAAAGGCGACGACGTTATAGGCGTATTGGACGTCGACAGTCCGATCTTCAACCGATTTGACGGCAGCGATAAAGCGGGACTTGAGGAGTTCGCAAGAATTCTTGAGGGCGCTTTGTGAAACCACAAGATAAAGGAAAGGTGACAAAAAATGTTAAAAGGAATTCCGAAAATCATTTCTCCGGAGCTTTTGAAAATTCTTTGTGAGATGGGTCATAGCGACACGATCGTTCTGGCAGATGCAAACTTCCCCGTGGAGAGTATGGGAAAGAATGCGAAGGTCGTGCGTTGCGACGGACACGGCATCTGCGAGCTTCTGGAGGCGATACTCAAGCTGATGCCCCTTGATGACTACGTTGACCAACCCGTCGGCTTAATGGCGGTTATGGCAGGAGACGATGTTGAAACGCCCATCTGGGAGGATTATAAGAGAATAATCTGCGAGCAGGCAGGAATGGATGACAGCGCCGTTGCTGAGATCGAGCGCTTTGCATTTTATGAGGAAGCCAAGAAAGCTTATTGCATCGTTGCAACGGGTGAGGGCGCCCAGTATGCAAACATCCTGCTTCAAAAGGGCGTTATCAGACAAAGCGAAGCAGTGTAAATAAGATAATTTGAAAAGACCTCTTCTGTGTGAAGGGGTCTTTTTCGCTCCGCTCGGGCACCATCGGCGCTGCCGCGCTTTTCGATGACGCCCTTGCTCATCCGCGGCAGCCGCTTGCGCCGCAGGCGCAAGCATTCGCGGGCTGTGCCCGCGACTTTGCGCGGCTTCGCCGCGCAAGGCTGCCGCTTGTCCTGCTTGCAAGCAAAGATAGCGAGCCGTCTGCGAAGTGCGTTCCGCAAGGAACTGTACGAGCAGGTGGCGAGCGATGTTGCGCCGAAGGCGAAAGCCTCTCTATAGGAAAGAGCAAAAAAGCACCCCCGTGGGAGTGCTTTTTCATATTATTCCTTTTCAAACTCAAGCGCAAATTCAAGCTTCTGTTGCGGCAAAGCGAGGCGATATTTCTGAGCGAGTGCAGGGCCGCAAGAATTCGAACCAACGCCTGCCATACCCGAGTCGAGGCAGATAATACTGTAAGGGCTCTTTTCCAGCTCAAAGTGGTGCCGCTTGGTTGAAAGCTCCTCTTGTGTATACCTTGACGCATTGAAGGAGAAGCTTGCGGGCGCTGAAGCGGTCAATCTGACCTCGCCGTTTGAAACGCTCGCTTCACGGCAATCCCAGTGGGAGGAATTCTCCTGCGGCTTGACGTAATCCTCGTGCATATCGTTGATATTTGCCTCAAATCTTGCAAGCCAGCTCGCCTGATGCTTGTCAATGTAGCTTTCTGTCGGGCCATAGCCATAGTAGCTGACGTTTTCAAACGTTTTGGGCATATGCAGTCTTATGCCGAATCTGGGCAGGAATCCAACCTTTTCGCTCATTGTCATCTCGGCGCTGACCGAAAGCTTGCCCTCGCCGTCAAGACGGTATTTGAGCGTTCCTTTTGCAACGGGCTGATGGATGTTCCAACCGAAGGAAACGTCTGCAACGAAGCAACCGTTGTCGATCTCCGTGTTATATACCTTTGTGTCGAAGTCGTGAAGGTGAGCTCTGTACCAGTCTCCCTTCATAGTGTCGTTGTCTGTCGGCGCACGGAAAAGGTTGAATTCGATCGGTCTGGCCAGCATTTCAGCGCCGTGAGCGATGAAATGCTCAATTCTTGCCGTGCGCTTGCTGATTATAACCTTAACGCCGTTCGCTTCAAGGGTTGTATACATCGTTTCATCAACGATTTCAGCATCCAAAACGGGTTCGGCTTCGTTTTTTGGCTCATCACGGAGGATCAACTGGTTGAAGCAGACTTCAAAGTTCTTTTCACACCACGGAGTATCCTTTTTGGCTTTGAAAATGAATCTGATCGCAAGGTCGCCGTCGGCATAATTTCTGAGTGCATCAACAGTGAGCTTTGCTTCGCCGTCAATGAAGTTGAGCTCGCAAGCGCCTGTTTCGGCAACGGTTCCGTTTGAAGTTATTTCATACTCGCAGTCAAGATAGCTTGCAGGGTCAGCGAACATCAGCAGACTCTTTGCAACGAATTCGCCCTCGTTTTCGCCTTTGTACATTCTTACGGGGCGGTATACCTGCTTCGCTTCCATAAAGCCTGTGTGCGGCTTACGGTTGGGGTAAATCAAGCCGTCAACGCAGAAGTTGCCGTCGTTGTGGCGCTCGCCAAAGTCGCCGCCGTAGCCATATTTATCCTTGCCGTCCTCGGTCTTGCCCAACGAACAGGAGTGGTCGGTAAATTCCCAGATACATCCGCCGACGTAGCGGTCACTCGAATAAAATGCGTTGTGATAATCTTCAAGGTCGCCGTTGCCGTTTCCCATTGCGTGGGAATATTCGCAAAGGAACAAGGGCTTCTTTTTGCTTTCGTCCTTGTGGTAATACTCAAACAGCTCAAGTCCGGGATACATACAAGAGTCAACGTCCAAAACGTCCGTCGGCGTATCGTCAAGACGGTGGGTGCTCTCATAGTGCAGGATTCTTGACGGGTCATATGCCTTGACCCATTTTCCTGCCGCAAGGGTGCATCTGCCCCAGCCGCCTTCGTTGCCGAGGCTCCACATAATTACGCTGGGTCGGTTGAAGTCACGGGTGACGAGCTTTTTCGCTCTGTCAACGATGGCTTCCTCAAAGCGCTCGTCGCAGGCAATAAGTGCGATTCCGCCGTAGCCTTCCGGCTTGTTCCAAGAAAAGTTCTGGAACGCATCGACACAGCCGTGGGATTCAAAATCAGCCTCGTCGATAACGTATAAACCGTATCTGTCGCAGATCTTTGTAAACATCGGGGAGTTGGGATAATGTGATGTTCTGACAGCGTTGACGTTGTGCTGTTTCATCAAAATTACGTCCGCTTCCATCTGCTCATAGGTGCAGTAATATCCCGTTTCAAAATAGCTGTCGTGGCGGTTAACACCGTTGATTTTAAGTACCTTGCCGTTGAAATAAAGCACACCGTTTTCAACGTATACCGAGCGCAGACCAACTTCATCTCCGATGATCTCGTC
>CAYWXA010000010.1:0-32930 GCA_964462175.1 uncultured Oscillospiraceae bacterium | reverse complement strand
TTGATTGACAAGACAATCAAAGAAAGGATCGAGAACCCGGATTAGCCTCTCCCTATGGGCAACACCTGCGACCGCCGCCGGTGGCGGAAGAAGGGAGCAGGGGTTGGAGCAGCGGTCGACAAGCCGGAATGTTAGTGAACGGCGAGTCGGGCACCGCAATTGGAAGGTGGCACGCAAAGCGTGACGGAGAGGGCCCTCTCACCCGCTAACGCGGGAGCTCTCCCAAAGGGAGAGCCTTTATGCAACCGCAACAGATAATATAAAACGGCAGGAACTCTCCTGCCGTTTATTTTTTTACGTTATCTCAGCACAACGCTGGTCTGTCCGCCGATCGTTAAAACTGTGCCCTCAAGGGTTGCTGTTTCAACGCCTGCGTAGGCAACGATTGCCGTAATTTGCACATCGGTCAGCTCGCTTAAATCAACTGTCACAGAGCCGAGCGACGTGTTGTGAATGACCACCACCGAGCTACCGTCAAGGGTCGAAACGAAACCTCCGAGCTTGGTGTCGGTGTGCAACGGCTCATAGGTGCCGTAAACGATCTCGGGATTGGCTTTTCTGATTGCGATCAGCTTTTTATAGTGATTATATAAGCTGTTGCCGTCGGGAAGATGGGTCACAACTGTGCCGTTCGACTGCTCGGCATCATAGTTTGCGCCCTCGGGGTCTTTGACCGTGTCGCCGTCGCCCCAGAGCATTGCAAGGCGGCGGTTGGCGTCGGTGTTGTTAGAGCCTCTTGAGCCCTTCATTCCGATCTCCTCGCCGTAATAGATAAACGTTGAGCCGGGCATTAAAAGCGAGAGATTTGCCGCAACTTTTGCCTGTCCGCTCGCAAGGGTCAGATATCCTGCCGCACGGTCCATATCGTGGTTTGATATGAAGCTTATCGGCATAGCGTCGGGGTTCTGAGCCTGAATGGCTTTGATATATCTTGCAACGTAAGCGGTGAAAACGTTGACGTTGCCCGCCTTGGCAGTCTGAGCGACAACACCCGTCGTCTGGCTCATCGTGAAGTTGAAGCAGTTGGTCGAAGCAAAGTAAGGATACGTCAGCGAGTCGCTGTCCCAGACCTCGGCAACTGTGTAAATATCGCTTTTGATCGCACGAAGCTCGCCCATATACCAGCTCCAGAACTCGGCGTTTTTCGGCTCCTCGCCCAGATATATATACTTTGCGGCATCGAATCTGAAGCCGTCAATGCCCATATCAAGATAGTATTTCGCCACGTCTACGACTGCCTGCCGCACGACATCGTTATCGAAGTTCAGCTCGGGCATATCACCCGAAAAGTTACATTCATAATAATGCTTAGTGCCCTTGATGAGCGAAAATCCCCTGCCCGCCTGAGGCGCATCGGCATAGGTATAAAAATCGTAATATTCGTTTGCGGTGTCCTCCGCCTTGTGGGCGTTGATGAAGTTTACGTACCACATATTCGAGGTCGAGGTGTGGTTGATGGGAAGGTCTAAAATCAGCTTGACGTTGCGCTCGTGGCAAAGCTCAATGAGCTCCCTGAGGTCGTCCATCGTGCCGAACTGAGAGTCGATCTCATAATAATCGGTGACGTCATATTTGTGATATGAAGGCGATTTGAAGATCGGTGTCAGCCAGATGCCCTCAACACCTAAGCTCAGACCCGAAGAATCGTCGCCGTCGTTGAGATAATCAAAGCGCTCGATGATCCCCCGAAGGTCTCCCACGCCGTCGCCGTTTGAATCGGAAAACGAGCCGACGAATATCTGATAAAATACTCTTGCGTTGCCGCTGTTGCTTTCGGCAGGCTCGCCTGCATCGTTAACGATCGCTTCGTTGCGGGTCTTATCAAGATCGTATTTTCCGCTTACGTCTTTAGGTTTAGCGCAGCCGGTCATAGAACACACCAGCACCAAGCTTGCAAGAAAAAACAGTATGATTCGTTTCATATATCTTCTCCTCCCTTTGCTGAAATTATATCACACTGCGGCACGGTTGGCAAGGACTCAGACAAACTCCCGACTCAAACTCAGGCTTTTTTCGGTATTTAAAACACGAAAGCCTCACGGCTCGGCGGTTTCGGTTTGATTTCGGGCGGAGCAAAGAAAGCGACGTCATATACTCTGCGCGCGGAGCGCAGGGAGTATATGGTGGAGCGGTGAGCGCCGCATTTTGTCGGGCATAAAAAGAGCAGACCCGAAAAACGGGGTCTGCTCATTAAAATTTCAGATCAATTAAGCCTTGGGAGAATAGTCGAATTCTCTCAGAGTGAGGATAACGTCAAGGTTGCCGTTTCTCGTTCTTATCTTATCAATAAATTCGCGGCGGTTAACCTCTTCGGGCAGGTTGATGATAAATCTGAGTTCATACAAAGAGCCGAAGTCGGTCGAGCGAACTTCCTTGAGGTTATATTCATCGGCATATTCTTCCAAGATATCGTCGAATGCGCCCTCAAAGTTGAGATCCTCAGGGATCGTAATCTTCAAAAGCATATTCGTAGACTTGGGAATTCCGAAGCGGGTGATGCTCAAAATCAGCATTACGGCGCACATTACGATCGTGGTGATAACGGCAACGCCGTAATATCCCGAACCGCAGGCAACACCGACAACGATAGCGAAGAACAAAGGAATGATATCCTTGGTGTCCTTAGGATAGCTTCTGATTCTCAAAAGAGCAACTGCGCCGCCGAGCGAAACGGCGGTCACAACGCTGGTATTTATTATCATCGTAACGGCCGTCATAAGAGCGCAAAGCAAAACGATAGCCGTAGGGAAGCTTGAAATATATCCGCGGCGCTTGCTGGAAAATACGTATACCAATGCGATCAATACGCCGAGAACGAGAGCAAATGCCAAAGAGACCAACACTCCTGAAGGAGTCAGCTCAATACTGGCAACGGACGGGAAAAGAAAATCCATCATTTTAACAAACCAACTTTCTAAATCTCTGGGGTCTTTCTGTCACAAATATGTGTAAATTCAAAGCCTTTACTGCGGCGATATTCATTGCCGTATTTGGTAAAGCCTGACATATATATCTTTTCTTCGGTCAGAATATCACTGAGCCACTTGGGAACGGCGTTGGTGATCTTTATCTCCATCAGCCGCTCGTCATCATGCAGAAGCTTTTCGCCGTAAGAGCCTTTTGACAGTTCAAGGTCATAACGACGGGTAATGATGTTTCTGTCGAAGGTGATTCGGAAGTTTTTATCAAACTTGTCAAACAGGGCGATCCTCTCATATGAAAGATACACCATCGGTTTGACACTGTGAGTCTTAAAGTAATATTCGATCTCGTCAAACATTCTTGCTTTGTTATAGTCATCCGTTTCGGGGCGCACACCCTCGTTTGCAAATGCCATCGCCTGATCATAAGGCAGTTTCGCTCTGCGCTTCAGGACGACACCGTGAACCTTGCGTTTAAGCTCAAGGAACACCGTTTCTCCGCCCGTTTCGGGAATAACGTAGCTTCGCATACGGAATTTTTCCTTGAATTTCGGCTTCGGCTTGCGGATCGAATTTCTTATGACCGAGGATACGTCATCGTCATAATAAATATTATATATTCTGTAGATACCGCCGTCACGGCAATATGCGTCATATTCCATATTGTGAGCCAAAAGCTTCGGCAACAGGCTTTCAAACTGAGCAGAAGTCAGAAGGAACTTCTTTTCAAAACGCTGGAAGGTATATTTTGCCACAGAAGTCCTCCTTTTTGTGAAAAATAATACAAGACCCAAGTAATTATATCACAACCCACATATAAATTACAATAGCATTTTGTGAAAAATATGAAAGCAAGATGAAAAGCAAAAAGAAAAAATCCCCTCCGAGATTGGAAGGGATTTGTATCACCCGAATTATGCCTCAACAGGAGCATCAACAGGGCAAACAGCAGCGCAATTGCTGCAGTCGATGCAAGCATCTGCGTCGATAACGTACTTGTCGTTACCTTCGGAAATTGCATTAACGGGGCACTCAGCAGCGCAAGCACCGCAGGAGATGCATTCGTCTGTGATCTTGAAAGCCATCGTGTCAGTCCTCCTTGAAAAGTATTAGAGAAATCTCTATGTTCTATTCTACCACATATTTCTCAAAATGCAAGAGATTTTTTAAAGGAGTTAATTGGTTATTGAAAAAAAACTGCGGTTATGATATGATAAACATATATTTTACGGTCGGGAGGTCTGCAAATGAAAAAAATATTTTCTTATATCTGGCAGTATATACGCAGACTTGATATTTTTCTGATCCTTTTGACCTGCATCGCCTGCGGCTTCAGCGTCCTGCTTATATATTCGCTGGCAGTCAACAGCGAGACCCAGACCATCACCAATATGACCATTACCTCCGGCACCTATCAGACCCAAGCCGTCGCTGCGCTTTTGGGACTGGGAGTGAGCGCCGTTATCGCCATGCTGGACTACAGAAAATTCGCAAAGCTTTGGTATTTATATATGCCGCTTATGCTGGGGCTTACGCTTTTGACCTTTACGAGTTTGGGCACATCGGGACTTGAAGGCGCCGACGACAGAGCCTGGATCGACCTCGGGTTTATGACCGTTCAGCCGGGCGAATTTTTAAAGATCGCATTCATTCTTTCCTTTTCATATCATTGCTTCAAAACGAAGGACTTTTTCAACAATCCTCTCAACATTCTTGGGCTTATCATTCACGCCGCAATTCCCATCGCCCTGGTAATGCTTCAGGGGGACGACGGAACAGCCGCCGTATTCATTATGATATTCTTGGTCATTATGTTCGTGGCGGGATTATCCTGGAAATATATTGCAGGTGCGGCGATAATTGCGCCTATCGCTATATACTTCGTCTGGAACCACTATCTCCAGCCGGTACATAAAAACAGGATATTATCGATCATAAATCCCCAAAAATACGGCACAGAGGATCTTTTATATCAGACCAATCTTTCAAAAATTGCCCTCGGCTCGGGACAGATTCAGGGCAAGGGTCTTTTCGGCGGCGATTATTCATACGTTCCCGTTTGCCACAACGACTTCATTTTTTCCTATATCGGTCAGACTTTAGGCTTCATCGGATGTCTGGGACTGATAATACTGTTGGGACTGATGATGCTCAAGATAATTTACAACGGACTTCGTGCTGCAGACGATCTGGGAAAATATATCTGTATGGGCGTATTTGCATATCTGTTTACGCACTGCGTTCTCAACATCGGAATGGTAATAGGCATTACCCCCGTCATCGGAATTCCCCTGCCCTTTATTTCGGCGGGCGGCTCGGCGATGCTGACCTCGACCGTTTCGATCGGACTGGTATTGTCGGTATATTTCCACCAGAGCAGGTTTGATACACTTTTCAAAAGATAGACATATATGAAAGGAAGGCAAAATTATGCCAACAAGAACACTTAGAGAGCTTTACGAAGGAAAGTATAACGAACAAAGAAAGAGATATGAGGACGCCTGCGTCGAATTTATCAAAATCTATAAGGAAAAGCCCACGAGATTCTTCTCTGCTCCCGGAAGAACCGAGGTTTCGGGAAACCACACCGACCACAACCACGGCAAAGTTATTGCCGCTGCAGTCGATCTTGATATAATCGCCTGCGTATGCCCCATTGACGAGCCTGTCGTTTATCTTAAATCGGAAGGCTTTGCCGAGGATAAAGTTGACCTGAGTGACCTGTCGGTCAGGGAAAATGAAAAAAACACCTCCGCTGCGCTCATCCGCGGCGTTGCAAAGGGACTTATCGACCGTGGATATAAGATCGGCGGCTTTAAGGCGTATACCACGTCGGATGTGCTTAAAGGCTCGGGTCTTTCTTCGTCGGCAGCATTTGAGGTACTTATCGGAACTATCCTCAATGAGCTTTACAACGCTCCTCACATTGCAAACCCCATTGAAATTGCACAGATCGCACAGTATGCCGAAAACGTATACTTCGGCAAGCCTTCGGGACTTATGGATCAGATGGCATCGAGCTTCGGCGGATTTATCAGCATCGACTTTGCAGACACTGATGAGCCTGAAATCGACTGCCTTATGTTTGATTTGGCAAAGCACAACTTTAGCCTTTGCATTGTTGATACCAAGGGCAACCACGCTGACCTGACTCCCGAATATGCGGCGATTCCCAATGAGATGAAGAGTGTGGCAAAATTCTTCGGCAAGGAATATCTGCGGGAGATAACAAAGGATGACGTGCTTTCAAACATCGCCGCCCTTAGAGAAAAATGCGGCGACAGGGCGATTTTAAGGGCGCTTCACTTCTTTGATGAGAACGAACGTGTTGCCGAGCTTTGTCACTTCATTGATACCGACAACTTTGAGTGGTTCCTTAATTATATCAACGCATCGGGAAACAGCTCGTATAAATATCTGCAGAACGTTTTTGCATCAAGCGTGCCCGACGAACAGGGCGTTTCGCTGGCGCTCAACGTCATTGAGCGTTTGCTTGACGGCGAGGGCGCTCACCGTGTTCACGGCGGCGGCTTTGCGGGCACCGTTCAGGCGTTCGTGCCCAACCGAATCCTTGATAAGTTCAAGGCAGGCGTTGAAGCGGTATTCGGCGAAGGCTCCTGCTACGTTTTGAACGTTCGCAGTGTCGGCGGAACGGAAATCTCCCTTTAACTGAGAAGGTAATATCGTATGAGAATGAGAAGAAAGAAAAATCTTGAAGAGCGCTTGGCGGTATGCGAAGCGGCAGGCAAGCTGAAGATCATCTGGTGCGAGGAGCGCAACTTTGAGGAATCAATTAAAACGAAGGAGCTTTTCGACTTTGAAAAGATGTTCGGAAACATCAATCCCGTTCATCTTGAGATCGGATGCGGAAAGGGACAGTTTGCGGTAGATCTGGCGAAGCAAAACCCGAATATCAACATCCTTGCGGTTGAAAAGACCTCAAACGTCATCGTCGATGCGGCGGAGAAGGTAATTGAAGAGGATATTCCAAACTTGATGTTTTTGCGATGCGAGGCGGAGTATCTTGAAAAGTTCATTCCCGCCCACTCGATTGAGAGGATATATCTCAATTTTTCCTGCCCGTTCCCGAAAAAGAGCTACGCCGTACACAGATTGACCCACCACAGATTCCTGCGTATCTATGAGGAGATTTTGGCGCCCAAGGCGGAGATCCACCAGAAAACGGACAACAAACAGCTCTTTGAGTTTTCCCTTAACGAGCTGTCTGGTTACGGCTTCACGCTGAAAAACGTGACGTTAGACCTGCACGCAAGCGATTTTAAGGGCAACATCATGACGGAATATGAGAAAAAGTTCCACGAGATGGGTATGCCCATATACCGACTTGAAGCTTACTTGAAGAAATAGAAGCCGCAGGATCCGGTCACAGACCGAAGATCACGGCAGGGAGGCTGTAACAGATGATCATCAAAAGCTTAATGGAAAAAGCGTTGCCTGAAATACCCGACGGGATCAAGGAGGCGTTGAACAAAAGCGAGATCACGCTGACTCCTTTTGAAAGCAAGAACGACCTGCTTTCGAGCGCCGGCCTGCAAAATGAGATAGGGTATAAAAAAGCGGCTGACGGGACGTATTTGGTGTCGATGGTCTGCCCTATGCCTCAAATCACCGCTGAGATGATAAGATGGTGGTTCTGGTGGCATCCGCAGGCAAACGAACGCTATCAGGTGTGGTTCCCCGACGCACATTTCGGAATCGGGTACTCAAAAAAGCAGAAGGAATATTTCAGCCAAAAAACCTGCCCGAAATTTCAAAATAATACTCAGTATCCGTTGGAAAATATCGGCGGAAAAAAGCTTCCGTTGAGAATCGACTTTGTGACCCCCGAAGAATTCGGCTTTTCAAGGCAGATGATGCAGGAAAACGGCATTGCCGACATCGTCTGCGGTCACGTCGGCGCATTTAACAACTTGGTCAGACACACTGAGATGGCGCATATTTTCAAGCAGACGGACGACGGGCTGTTTATGATAAGCAGGTTTTGGCTTGGCGTGTCGATGAATAATCCCCTGCTGAAAAAACGTATCATAACCGACGGCATGGCAAGGGATATGGCGGAGCATTGTTGCATTGAATACCGCAACCTTTGCGAGATCCTTCCGAGGCTGTATGCTGAATACGGCGCTGTTTAAAAAATGAGCGAACGACGCAAAAAAGGCGTAGCACTTTGACTGTGCTATGCCTTTTGATTTTTGAGCGGCAGGAGCGCAGGGGCGTCGGGCGGTCTGCGCCGAGTGAAACGAGGCTGTGACCGCGCGGTGCCCCGCAGCGGGGGTTTTACGGCTCCTCCACCGCCCGCACCGCCCCTTCGGGGCGCGCGGAGCGACGTCGTCGCCTACCTCACAATAACCGGTTGAATCTGCTCCCCCATCATCGCTCGCTCGATCGTTTCGGGCAGGAGGGTCATATCTGCGACCATAGACATTGGCTTTGCCTCGAAATTATCCTGCCGATAGGGGCAGAAGTAATAGTTGCGGTAGTTCTGCAGTGTGCCGATGTTTTTTGCCGCGGCGGCAAGGGCATCGTTGGTTGAAAGAGCGATGACAACAGGGCGGGCGTTGCGCAAATGGCTTTTGACCGCCATTGTCACGGGCGTATCGTTGACGCCTGTCGCGAGCTTCGCCAGCGTGTTTGACGAGCAGGGTGCAACCACCAATATATCGAACATCGACTTGGGGCCAATCGGCTCGGCATCTTCGATTGTGGCGATTATCTCGCGGCCTGTGATGCCCCGCAAAATTTCGCGGTTTTGTTCATATGAGCCGAAGCGGGTGGAGATGTTATATGCGTTAAAGGACATTATGGGTGTCAGCTCGTGACCCGCGCTAACAAGCTCTTTTGCGGCATCGAAGGCGGGCTTAAAGGTGCAAAATGAGCCTGTTAAGGCAAAGCCGATTTTGAGTTTATCCATCGCTTTGCACCTCCTTCAAATATTTCATCGCCATATCTGCCATCAGTCTGCCCGCCGTCAGCGGCGCAACTTTCGCGGGAAGCCCGGGTGCGATATACAGCGGAATTCCAAGGGCTTCGGCGGCAGATGTATCGGTACCGTATGGCTTTGAGGCAAGCTCGATCATGATTGCGTTTTTACTCACCCTTGCCATTCTCTCGCCGTCAAGAATCATACTCGGGACGGTATTGATGATTATATCCGCATCACTAAGCGGTGCGTCGTTTTCGATTTCGTAAGATTTATACCCGTGGGTATAGGCGTCGATCCGTGCGGCGTAGTTACGAGCCATAATGCGGACGTGGGCACCCATAAGATCAAACATTCTTGCGCACGCTTTTGCGACTCTGCCGTAGCCGATTATTGTCACAAGGCTGTCTTTAACGGCACGGGGAGATCTATCTATCGCAATTCCCAATGCGCCCTCGGCGGTCAGATATGCGTTTTTGACGGTCAGCTCCTCATCGCCGAACCAGTCGATCAGGCGCACGCCTTTTTCTTCACATTCCCGCTTAAACTGTTCGGGAAACATTCCCGCAAAGATGACCATCGTGCGGCGCAGATGCAACATCACCTGACTGTAGTGAATGCTCTTGTCGCCCGAATTGAGATATTCCCCCGAAAAGGAAACGTATGGCAATATTACCACACTGTATCCGTCGGTCAATCTTTCGCCGTGATCTGTGCCGATCCCTCTGTTTATCAGCTCATCTGCCAGCGCCTTCTGCCTGAGATCGCTGAGTAAAACAAAAACTTCATTCATTTTTTGACCTTTCCTTTCGTATATGGAATCGGAGTCGGCTTAAAGCACAACTCCTAAAAACAGGTTTCATAGTTCAGTATATGCGAAAGGGCAAATCGGGGGCACTTATGCAAAATCAATAAAACGGGCAGGATAAATCTGTATGAGTTTTTGGGACGAGCCTGCTTGAAAGAATGACAAAAAAATGTTATACTAAAGTGTATTTTGTTTGTTAGGGGGATTTTTGTGTTTAAAATGGGATTTGACAACGAGAAATATCTTTCCACGCAGTCGGAGCATATTAAAAAGCGCATCGAATTCTTCGGCGGCAAGCTTTATCTTGAATTCGGCGGCAAGCTTTTTGACGATTATCACGCTTCGAGAGTTCTTCCCGGATTCCAGCCGGACAGTAAGCTTCAGATGCTTTTGCAGCTTAAAGACCAGGCGGAGATCGTCATCGTCATCAACGCTGAGGACATTGAGCAAAACAAGGTCAGAGGCGATATCGGCATCACCTATGACTTGGACGTTTTGCGCCTTATTGACGCTTACCGCAAGGCAGGACTTTACGTGGGCAGTGTCGTTTTGTCAAGATACGCCTCTCAGCCCTCTGCGAACGTATTCCAGCGCAAGCTTGAATCTTTAGGCATCACCGTATATAAGCACTATAACATCGAAGGCTACCCCTCTGACCTCAAAAAAGTTATCAGCGACGAAGGCTACGGTCTGAACGAATATATTGAAACCACCCGTCAGCTTATTATAATCACCGCACCCGGCCCCGGAAGCGGAAAAATGGCGACCTGCTTATCCCAGCTTTATCACGACCACAAGCGTGGCATCAAAGCGGGATATGCAAAGTTTGAAACGTTCCCCATCTGGAGCATCCCCCTTAATCATCCCGTTAACCTTGCATATGAAGCGGCAACCGCCGACCTTAACGACGTCAATATGATCGACCCCTATCATCTTGAGGCGTATAATACCCTTTCGGTTAACTACAACCGTGACATTGAGGTGTTCCCCGTTCTGAACGCAATGTTCAATATGATTTTGGGCGAGTCGCCTTATAAATCCCCCACCGATATGGGCGTTAATATGGCAGGCTTCTGCATCGTTGACGACGACGCCTGCTGTTATGCTTCCAAGCAGGAGATAATCAGACGTCATTACACTGCACTTTGCAAGGCGAAGAAGGGCGAAGCAACGGAGGAGGAGATACTCAAGCTTGAGCTTTTGATGAAGAAAGCAGGCATTTCGGAAAATGACAGAAAGGTCGTCTCCCCTGCACTTGTGAAAGCCGCCGCAACGGGCGCTCCCGCAGCAGCTATGGAGCTTCCCGACGGAAGCGTTATTACGGGCAAGACGAGCGCACTTCTGGGCGCATCTGCGGCACTTCTTTTGAATGCGCTTAAGACCCTTGCGGGAATTGCAGACGATATTTTGCTCATCTCACCCGTTGTAATCGAGCCGATACAGAAGCTCAAAGTAAATCATCTCGGAAACGAAAACCCAAGACTTCACACCGACGAGGTCTTGCTGGCACTTAGCATCTGCGCCGCAACCAACCCGACGGCACAGCTTGCACTTGAACAGCTCAAGCGCTTAAAGGGATGCGAGGTTCATTCGAGCGTTATTCTTTCGAGCGTGGATATGAAGACCTTTAAAAAGCTCGGCATCAACGTCACCTGCGAGCCGGCTTATCAGACGAAGAATTTGTATCACGGATAAAAAATAAAGAGCAAGCTATTAAGTTAGCTTGCTCTTTTGATTTGAGTGCCTGCCATCTCTCCCCCGGTCACCTGCGGTGACAGCCCCCTCGTCAGAGGGGGCCTTTTCGGGTACACCGAGTTATTTTTCTGCCGATTTTGTTTCAATCAATGCTTTTACACGCTCGCAAAGCTTTTCAAATTTCGGACGATTGCAAAGAGCTTCAAATTCTTTTCCTTGCAATTCTTCCAAATATGCGCCGGGGAAAATACAGTGGCAAAGCACCAAGCCACTCATTCTTGATTCTACGTAGATATGTCTTTCCTTTGGAGAATCAGGGTGGTTATCTCGTGTAGCCCAGTCTTCCTTCGCTCGCCATTCCATACCGTCGAGAAAACGGCAGGATGTCGGCAAAACAACTTCGTCTTTTATCTCCATGGCTTTTTCAAGCAACTGAACCGTTGACTCGAGCTTCAAAATTGCATCGTCAAATTTTCCCAATGCGACAAGGCGAGCGGCAAAGTTGAAGCCTTGTTCCAAACGTTGAGCCACCCACATATCCACACTGTCATCCGCAGCATCACAACGTATCAAAGACATAAGATTCTCAGCAAATTGATCGGCGGCATATCTGACCTGCGCTGTTTCTCCCTGTTTTACCAAAGAACGTTGAGAAAACAGCGTATCTATCGCCCTGAACAACTGGTATCTTCTTTCCGGCTCAAGTCGTTCGTTGTCACTGCGATATAAATATCGCAGATATAACAGCGCACGTGCAGAGCAATCAAAGGAGGTCGTGTGCTTTTGCAAAAACTCCTCCAAATGTTCTTCATCTTCTATGACTGCCATAGTTTGTATAACGTGAGGAGCCATTGGGTGTTTCTCAAAATATGCTTCTGCCAACAAGCGAACCTCTGGCAAGATTTGAGGATCACGAAAGACCCTACCATTGCCTTCACACCAGGGACGCCAAGCGGATTCGCTGTCGAGATGATTTATGCGTATATCCCGAAGAAGCGTTACAATTTTATCCGCATCGTAATCACTTTTCATACACTCACGGCGAAGCTCGTCAAAGGTTTCGACAGCACGCTTTTCTTTCTCAATCTGAGGTATTCCGAAAAGCTCATCAACGGTAACCCCGAGCATTTCGGCAATAGCGGGTATGAGTTCAAGGTCGGGATAGGTCGTGCCGTTCTCCCAACGGCTGACCGATTGATATGTTACACCCAAACGCTCCGCAAGACACTCTTGCGTAACGTCATTTTCCTTTCGAAATCTGCGTATGTTTTCTCCGATCGTAAGTTTCATTGTTTTCTCCTTATACAGATTTTTTTACTTTGCAAAGCAATTTGTTTTGTCGACACCTGTATTATACAGCAAATATGCTATAAATCCAATAACGCATTTCGAGAGAAAAATTATCAGTATATGTTATAAAATAAACGCTCGGCATCAACGTCGCCTGCGAGCCTGCTTATCAGACGAAAAATTTGTATCACGGATAAAAAATAAAGAGCAAACCATATTGCGTGGTTTGCTCTTTTTGTTCAGATAGATTTTATACGTCTTCTTTAACATATTCGATTATTTCTTCCACCTTACAGTCGAGGATGGAGCAAAGATCATCAATTTTCATCGTACTGATGCCGCCGCCTTTTTTGATTCTGTCAATGGTGGCACTACTGATACCGTGCTTGGTGATAAGTGCATATGTGCTTACGCCTTTCTTTTTGAGCGTCTTCCAAAACGGCTCATAACTTATCACTCTGCTCACTCCTTACACGTACTAATATTAGAATAAATCGTGTTCACAATATTGACAATAGTCATAATTATGACTATAATAGTATTATCATCCTGCAGGTGATAAATAACTATAGAAAGGATAAAAGCAATGAATAAGAAAATAGCAAAGATCTTCTGCGTTGTTTTGTCTGTGATCTTGTTAATGACGACCCTTGCGACAACGGTTTTCGCAAAGGAATACTACTATGGTTCGGGCGAAACAACCATCACTGTCGAAACCGGAAAGAGACCTTGGTATTCACTTCTCCGTCCGACGTTTACGATCAAAAACGAGGCCAACTATTCTATAACCGTAGAAATATTGGACTCAAAAGGCAGACTCGTATATCACTGCACAACGCTTAAAGCAGGAAAGACTTATTCCCCGCATGGGCTTAAGTACAACGAAACTTATACCATTCTGTTAAGTCGCCATTGGACAGGAGGATCTAAGCCCGTCTATTCCATCACCGAAGGCAGATACATCGAATACATCGGAAAATAACCGTTGTATTTTGTATCGCACAGAATAGCATCATTTAACGGCTGATGTCCAACACCAATTTCACGCATTTTATGCAAAAGCAGCGTTTCCCAAATCGGGAAGCGCTGCTTTTGCCTGTTATCAAGAAACCTTTTTCATAAAAAGGCTTACTTCTTTTTCTGTCCGTAATATGCGTTTGCGCCGTGCTTGCGGAGGTAGTGCTTATCCAAAAGCTCCTGCTGCATCGGCAGGCAGGGCGTTTTGTCAAGGCCTGCTCTGATCTGATTCGCATAAAGCGCCATCTTTGCACATTCCTCCAGAATTACCGAGTGGTGAACCGAATCGACGGCGTTTTTGCCCCAGGTGAAGGGGCCGTGGGAATGAACCAAAACTGCGGGAATTGCATCGGGGTCGATCCCGCCCTTTTTGAAGGTTTCAACAATTACAAGTCCCGTGTTCTTTTCATATTCGGTGGCGATCTCCTCTTTGGTCATCTTTCTCGTGCAGGGGATCTTGCCGTAGAAATAGTCGCCGTGGGTGGTTCCGAGGGGAATAACACCTGCGCCTGCCTGCGCAAAGGACGTCGCAAAGGTGGAGTGAGTATGAGTTACACCGCCGATATTGGGGAACGCTTTATAAAACTCGATGTGGGTGGGAGTGTCGCTTGAGGGGTTGAGGTCGCCTTCGACAACGTTGCCGTCAAGATCAACAACAACCATATCCTCCGGCTTCATAACGTCGTACTCAACTCCCGAGGGCTTGATAACGATAAGTCCCTTTTCACGGTCGATGCCCGAAACGTTGCCCCATGTGAAGGTGATGAGTCCATACTTGGGCAGGAGCATATTCGCTTCGTATACTTCTTTTTTAAGCTGTTCCAACATAAATAATTCCTCCGTTTATATATTTTCATCTTTTCGATGTAACGGTCATATAATGATTATAGCCGACCTTTTATAATTCTATATGGCTGACTAAAATGCCCTTTTGGCTGACGTCAATCACGGCGTATGAGGGCACGCCGTCGCGTGGATGACCCAGACTTCCCGGATTTACAAGATATATCCCGTCGTGATACTCGCAGAGCCTTTCGTGGGTATGGCCGAATATCACAAGGTCACAGCCGTTATCACGGGCGGCTCTTAGTAGTCCGTCGGGGCCGTATTTCGCATTTTGAAGGTGGCCGTGGGTGAGCATAATTTTATGTCCCTCGGCTTCAAAAACGTCGATGAACTTTTCCATTGCGCCCCAGTCGCAATTCCCTGCGACCTGCCGAATGGGTTTTTGAGGATAAAGATAAAACATATTTTCTACGTCGTCAAGGCCGTCGCCCGCAAAGCAGTAGATATCCGCATAAAGATGGGTCTTTTCAAAAAGCTTTTCAACACGCTCAAACCTGC
Source organism: uncultured Oscillospiraceae bacterium (assembly GCA_964462175.1). Lineage (GTDB taxonomy): Bacteria > Bacillota > Clostridia > Oscillospirales > Ruminococcaceae > Faeciplasma. The sequence continues at coordinate 17,914 of CAYWXA010000010.1, read as the reverse complement.
GGTGGGTATCGGAAAATGCAATTATCTTCAAAAACGACCCTCCCTCGGCTTTAATGTTTTTATTTTAGCATACCTTTAGATCTTTTTCAATAGATAAATCGGAGGCAGATATGAACCTTTCAAAAGAACAGTTAGATGCTTTAATGAGCACGGTTTCACAAAAATCGGGAATCCCAAAGGAACAGCTTCAAAACGAACTGAACAAAGGCACCTTTGACCGCCTTTTGTCCACGCTCCCCGCAGGAGAAGCAAAAAAACTGACGGCGGCGCTGGCAAATCCGGCAACGGCAGGCATTTTGCTGAATACGCCGCAGGCAAAGGAACTGATTAAAAAGCTGTTCGGATAATGCTTATCTGATCCGAAAGGAGGGCGGTACGTATGGAAGATCTTGCGGCAAAGCTCACGTCGCTTCTTCAAGACGAGGAAAGTCTTAAACAGATTCAGGAGCTGGCGGAAATGATGGGGCTTTCAACGCCCTCCGAAAGCAAGCCTGCTTTGCAAAATGAAGCCGCTCCCGATATGGAACAGATAATGGGGCTGGTCAATTTGTTGCAGGAAGCAAAAACAGACGACGAAAACATCTGCTTTTTGAATGCTTTGCGGCCGCTTTTGGGAGAAGAAAGGCGACCGAGAGTGGATAAAGCAATAAAAATACTGCGGCTTTTAAACGTACTTCCCGTAATCAAAGAATCGGGCATTTTGGGAGGGGATATCTTTGGAATACTCTGAGGAATTTTCAAAGATGCAGCTTGAAGCGATGGAACGCCTTCGGCAGATGCAGCTGCGCTCGAAAACTGCCGTGAATGAACCGCCCCCGGAAGCTCTTGCTCGGACGCCTTCTGAGGTCGAAACGGGCGCCGTACCGATTCAGCATCACCCTCACCCGCCGCAGGAAACGGGAAACGGCGACATTCTTTCAAATCTGTTCGGCGGAATCGGCATCGGCGCAGATAAACTGCTTATACTTCTTGTGTTGTTCATTCTTTATAAAAACAAGGCGGACGTTAAGCTTTTGATCGCTTTGGCATATCTTTTGCTTTGAACCCTTGCCGTTTTTTCGGCAGGGGTTGACATTTTTTGGAAACGTGCTATAATAAAAATATAGGAATAATTCCTAATTTTTCAGAAATACTAAAAGAATATATTAAACGAAAGGAAGTTTAAAATATGGCAGTTATCACTATAAACAAAGACAATTTTGAAGCTGAAGTTCTTTCGAGCGACAAGCCCGTTGTTCTCGATTTCTGGGCAACCTGGTGCGGCCCCTGCAGAATGGTATCCCCTATCGTGGATGAAATTGCCGAGGAGCGCGACGACATCAAGGTCGGCAAGGTCAACGTCGACGACGAAGGCGAGCTTGCAAACAAATACGGCGTGAACGCAATTCCCACCATCGTCAAGATCGAAAACGGCGAGGTTAAGGCAACCAGCATCGGATATAAGGAAAAGGCTGCGCTTTTGGAAGCTTTGGGACTTTGATGAGAATCAGCGGCGAGGCGTCGCAGAGCCTGCGCCGATGCGACAGCGAGGCTGTGGCTCGGCGGTGCCGAGCCGCGGAGATGCGGGTTCCCGCCGACCTGCCGATAAACAGATCAGACCCACCGCTGTAAACGGTGGGTCTTTTCATTTTTTTACATCTTATTCAAATGCTCTTTGATCGCCTCAAAAGTCTGATCGGAAATGCAATGCTCGACCTTGCAGGCATCCAAGGATGCGACCTCGGCATCTACCCCGATAGTCTTGAAAAATTCGCTCAAAACGCTGTGGCGCTCATAGGTCTTTTCTGCAACGGCTCTGCCGATATCGGTCAATACCAAAAGGCCGTCTTTATCCGTTTCAAGGTATCCGCCCTGTTTGAGAAGCCCGACGGCACGGCTGACACTGGGTTTGGAATAACCCATATACTCGCTGACGTCGATCGCTCTGACACCGGCGCCTTTTTCTTTGGACAAAACGTATATGGTTTCAAGATACATCTCGCCCGACTCCTGCAATCTCATACCGCAAGCCTCCTTTTTCGTTAGTATATTATAAGCATACCATATAACTCGGTTTTTTTCAAGTGAAGATTTTTGGGAAGGCTTTGGCTGTTTTGCACAAAAGAGACAGTTAGCTTTCGCTAACCAATCGGCAAACCTACAAATTTGACAAAATGCCCGCTTTTTTTGCCATCGGATCATTGACAAAACTAAAACAAAGTTGTATATTTATTAAAGAGTTAGCATAGACTAACTTGTAAGCATTTTAATCATTTTTTTGGAGGCTGTTATGATGCCGCTCAGTTTTGCAAACCCCGGTGAAACGAATATCATTAAAAAGATCGGCGGAAAGCCGGAGGTCAAACAACATCTTGAAGATCTCGGCTTTATCGTTGGTTCACAAGTGACCGTAGTTTCCGCATTTTCAGGCAACGTGATCGTCACTGTCAAGGAAACGAGAGTAGCTATATCTCAGGAAATGGCCTCGAAAATAATGGTTTAAGTCAAACATCATACAGGAGGGACAGCATGAAAACACTCAAAGAAGTTAAGATCGGCGAAACCTGCAAGGTCGTTAAGCTTCACGGTGAGGGCGCAGTTAAGCGCAGGATCATGGACATGGGTATTACAAAGGGCGTTGAAGTATACGTAAGAAAAGTTGCTCCTTTGGGCGATCCCGTTGAAGTTACGGTAAGAGGCTATGAGCTTTCCTTGAGAAAAGCAGACGCCGAAATGATCGAAGTTGAATAAGCCTTGATTCGGGCAGACGCCCGTTTTTTGGCGGTCACAGTTAGCAAAAGCTAACCGACAAAATCAAAAGGAGAAAACACAATGGATTTAAGAATTGCCCTTGCAGGCAACCCCAACTGTGGTAAGACCACACTTTTCAATGCGCTCACAGGCGCAAATCAGTACGTCGGCAACTGGCCCGGCGTAACCGTTGAAAAAAAGGAAGGCAAGCTTAAAAAGCACGACGGCATCACCATCACCGACCTTCCCGGTATTTATTCCCTTTCGCCTTACACTCTTGAAGAAGTAGTTGCAAGAAACTATCTTTTGGGCGAACGCCCCGATGCGATCCTCAACATCGTTGACGGCACGAACCTTGAACGCAACCTCTACCTTACAACTCAGCTCACCGAGCTGGGAATTCCCGTAGTCGTTGCGATCAATATGATGGACGTCGTTAAGAAGAACGGCGACAAGATCAACATTGACGAGCTTTCAAGAGCTTTGGGCTGCAAGGTCGTTGAGATCTCCGCACTTAAAGGCACAGGCATTGAAGAAGCCGCAGAAGCTGCAATTGAAGCTGCAAAGAACGGCAAGACCATTCCCATGCACACCTTCAACGGCGCAGTTGAGCACGCTTTGGCTCACATTGAAGAAGCCGCAGTTCACAATCTTCCCGCTGAACAGCAGAGATGGTATGCAATCAAGATCTTCGAGCGTGACGAAAAGGTTCTTGAAATGTTCAAGCTCGATGCAGAGGTCATGAAGCATATCGAAGAGGATATCGTTGCCGCTGAAAACGAAATTGATGACGATGCCGAATCCATCATCACCAATGAAAGATACGTTTACATAGCTTCCCTTATGAAGTCCTGCTATAAAAAGAAAAATGCAGGCGCAATGAGCATTTCCGACAAGATCGACACCATTGTTACAAACCGTTGGTTGGCACTTCCCATCTTCGTCGTTGTAATGTGGTTGGTTTATTACATATCCATCGGCTCTATCGGTGACTGGACAGTCGGATTTATGAACGACACCCTCTTCGGTGAGTGGATCATTCCCGGCGTTGCATCGTTGCTCGAAGGCATCGGATGTGCCGAGTGGCTCGTAAGCCTCATCGCTGACGGTATCATCGGCGGTGTCGGCGCAGTTTTGGGCTTCGTTCCTCAGATGCTCATCCTCTTCCTGCTCCTTTCCCTTCTTGAAGATTGCGGATATATGGCAAGAGTTGCATTCATTATGGACAGAATCTTCCGCAGATTCGGCCTTTCGGGCAAGAGCTTCATTCCTATGCTCGTAGCTTCCGGATGCGGCGTTCCCGGTATTATGGCAAGCCGTACCATCGAACAGGACCGTGACAGAAAGATGACCATTATGACCACAGGTTTTGTTCCCTGCGGCGCTAAGATGCCTATCGTTGGAATGATCGCAGGCGCCCTCTTCGGCGGAAGCGCATGGATCGCAACCGGCGCTTACTTCATCGGTATCGGCGCAGTAATCGTTTCGGGTATCATTCTTAAAAAGACCAAGGCGTTTGCAGGTAACCCTGCTCCCTTCGTTATGGAGCTTCCTGCATATCACGCACCCGTTGCTTCAAACGTTTTGAGAGCAACCTGGGAGCGCGGTTGGTCCTTCATCAAGCGTGCAGGTACAGTGATCCTTGCGGCAAGCGTTCTCATTTGGGTACTTAACAGCCTTTCATTTGAAAACGGCTTCCACTATATCACTGAAGAAGTCGGCGGTACTTCGATCCTTGAAGTTATCGGCACCTTCATCGCAGTTATCTTTAAGCCTCTCGGCTTCGGCGGCTGGCAGGCAGCAGTTGCAACTATCCTCGGACTCGTTGCAAAGGAAGAGGTCGTCGGCGTATTCGGTTCCCTTTCCTCTATGGTACAGGGCGCCGCAGATATGGACTGGTTGGCTGCAGTTGAAGAAGGTTCCGAGCAGCTCGTATTCATCGGTCAGGAATTCTTCGGCGGAAGCAAGCTTGCAGGATTCAGCTTTATGATATTCAACCTTTTGTGTGCTCCCTGCTTTGCTGCAATGGGTGCCATCAAGAGAGAAATGAACAACGGCAAGTGGACGGCGTTCGCAATCGGATATATGTGCGTATTCGCATACGCCGTATCCTTGATAGTTTATCAGCTCGGCTTGCTCATTACGACCGGTGTGTTCACGGTCTGGACTGCACTTGCCATCGTAGTGCTTGCAGTTATGCTTTATCTCCTCTTCAGAAAAGACAAGAACGCCCTCAAACACTAAGGAGGAATGAAAAATGTGGCCGACAATCATTGTTGGTGCGATCGTTGCCGCAGTCGTAATTGCGGTAATCGTTAAAATGGTAAAAGACAAAAAGGCGGGAAAGAGTTCCTGCTCCTGCGGATGCAAAGGCTGTCCGATGAGCGGTTCCTGCCACAACAACAGCAAATAACGCACCTGTATATTTACCGCCCCGACGTCAGATCCCATTCGTCGGGGCGGGTTTTTTGTGGGTGGGATTTCACCTCATCCGTCGGCATCCGCCGACACCTTCCCCTCAAGGGGAACGCTACACTACTCGGCGCAGTTGCCTGCGTTGGCACGGGCGCGGGGGGGGCGCCCCCCCCCACCCCCCCGGGGGGCCGGGGGGCCCCCCCCGCGGGGGGGGGGGGGGGGGCGCCCCCGACGCAAGGCTGTGGCGTTTCCCGCCCCCGTCGGGGGCGGGAAACGGTGCGCCGCATCGCCCCTCGGGGCACAAAAAATCCCGATTGCGAAAATGCAATCGGGATTTTGTCCGTTTTAAGTTAAAGCTTAACGATCTCGCCCATGAGCTCTCTGCCGGCGCCGACAGCGTTGGATTCGTCGGTGTCGATGTGCATAGCGGTAGCATAGCTTGCGCTTACTCTGCAAACAACGTCGCCCAAAACAGCTTTTCTGCCGTCGGTGTCAAGCTTGACCCAAACGACTTCCTTGTCGGTAACGCCGAGAGTTTCGGCATCCTCGGGAGTGAGGTGAATGTGGCGCTTTGCAACGATCACACCCTTGTCAAGTTCAACTTCGCCGCAGGGACCGACGAGCTTGCAGGGAGCAGAGCCGTCGAGGTCGCCCGATTCTCTTACGGGAGCGCTGATTCCGATGCTTCTTGCATCAGTTGCGGAAAGCTCGACCTGAGTTTCCTTTCTGCAGGGACCGAGAATGGAAACGTTTGCTATCTCCTTCTTGGGGCCGACAACGGTAACTCTTTCCTCACAAGCATACTGACCGGGCTGAGAAAGATCCTTCTTGTGGGTGAGCTTTGCGCCCTTGCCGAAGAGAGTTTCAAGGTCTGCCTCGGAAACGTGTACGTGACGGGCGGATGTTTCAACGATGAATTTCATTTTTTGTGTCCTCCAATATTTATGTTTTTATTCCACAGATTAGTTTACTACATTTTTCGCCGTTGGTCAATATCATTATCTTGTCTTGGCGATTATTTTTTTGAGAAGTGCGCCGTCCTTGACTTCAAATATTGCAATTATTGCAATAAATGACAGACCGATAAGCTCGACGATTATGGCAAGCGTCAGATACGTCGGCCAGAATCTCATTTCAACGGTATGCTCCCCTGCCGTCAGTTCAATTCCGATGAGCGAATCGAGGCAGGTGACGGTAGATACCTCCTTGCCGTCGACCTTAACGGTCCAGCCGGGTTCATAAGGAATGGTCGTAAAGAGGATCCCGTCCTCCTTGGCGTTGACCGTTCCGTAAAGATAGGTATCGGTGTGCTCGGTGATATTCCACTGCTCGTCAGCCAATTCAGCGTATATCTCCTCGAACGCTTCCATATCCAGATAATAGAACAAAACGTCGCTGAAGATTGCTTCGCCGTTTGCAAGCGTCATTCTCACCTTGACGGTCTCACCCTCCTGGAATGAACCGAGATTCAAAATGCTGTAATGCTCGCCCGTGAAGAAGTAGTCGACAAAGGCGTAGTTGACGATATCCCATTCGCTCGACTTCACCCAGATGTTGCACTTGCGCTGATAGATCGTGGGGAAGAAGGCATATACGGGGTTGTCGTTTTCAATGTCGATGGTGAATTCAACGTATGAATCCTTGCCGTCAACGGTGGTGGTATACATAATGTGGTCGCCCGTCGTTGAGGTGGTGCAGTTTGCCGTGTTGGTAGCCGACTGATAGATCCGCTTGAACACTCTCACAGCGCCCTCGCCCGTCAGCGATTTCAAAAGCTGCTGCTGATTCTTAATGGGGTCGCTTGAATCGAGCTCGCATTCCAAAATGTCGTAATCAGCCATATAACCTATCGACAAAGCGTAAGGGTTCTCATAGACCGTGATATCCTCCACACCCGTATCCTCAGGAGTCAAGAATTCGGTATATGTCTTATAAGGCTTTTTGATCTCGTTCTGGATCTCCTGTCTTGTCAGCTCACGCAGGTCAACGGAAGGTATAATGTCGTCCGGCTTATACATCAGATATTTGATGCCAAAGAGCGAATCGGTGACGATAGTCTGACCGGTATATTTGGTATAGTGTCCCTGCATACCGTAGCCCAAGGACTTGAGCATTTTTAAGACGGGCGTGTTCATTGTCGAGCTGGAGTGGCTGATGCCCGCAAAGCCCATACCCAACGGGTCGTTAACGGTGCGGTGGAAGGTCTTTTCCATTCGGTAAAGTCCCTCGTCAGCTTCTTCGACCTGAGAAACGACCTCTCTGCCGTCGATGAAATAATCCTGATATGAGGAATATTTGCTGTATACAACGTCATAGTCGATGGAATAAACGGTATATATGGCATTGACGAAAATATCAACGCTGACAAGTCCCACCAAAATTATGCTCATAACCTTGTCGGGCGTCTTTTTATACAGATACAGCACTGCGGCGATAACGGCGATTGCCAAAACGTTATACCATACCGTTTCAAAGGTATACATATGCTCATATTCTTCTCTTGAAATGAGCGCCAAAACGCATACCCAGGCGAATGCCGTTAGGCAAAGCTCTTTAAACGATATCCCCTCAAGATTTTCAAAGGCTCTGAACGCCATAACTATCATTATGAAGGAGAAGGTGTATGAATAGCGGTAAGGCAGCCAGTTGGGTACCTGGAAGCCGTGCCAGGCGATATCGACAGTCGAAACGTACATACTGCCGAAAACGGCAAGCATCAAAAGACCCAAAGAAATTTTCTCCTTGGGGGATATTTTATTGTTTAAGAAGAACAGCGGCACCAGAAGCAAAACGACGGTTCCGCAGGCGATCATCGGCAAGCCCTCGGGGCGGACGGTGTCATAGCTGTTCTGGAAGAGCTTCGAGAGGAACTCAAAGATATTGAACTGTGTTTCGGGGGTGAAATCAGGCTCGGAGAAGCTGAGCTTGCCCAAGCGAAGGGAGCAATATACGGGGATTATCACGATACAACTCGAAAGTGCCGAAACGATTCCCGAAATTGCGAACTTCACGCCGCCCTTGAACCAATGAGGGGCAATAGCGTGACCCGGTCGGGAGAATACGTAATAGATGAAGTATATGATGCTGAAAAATGCCGTCATATATCCGATATAGAAATGGGAGATGAACATTATCGTCATCGGGATGATAACGGGGAGCATCTTGCCCTCGTCCACAAGGCGCTCGATACCCATAAGTATCATCGGCAGCCAGATCATACCGTCTATCCACATCGGGTTCATCAGCTCGACGACGATATAGGTCATCAGAGCATAGCAGACCGAGAACAAAAGCGCCGAAAGCTTGCGGGCGTTCTTGCGTTTGGTCAGATAATACGCCATTGCAAGGCCGCAGCAACCGACCTTTGCAAGCTCCATTATCTCAATGGCGCCGCACATCATCGTTCTGGGGAGCAAAACGATTATCCACATAAAGGGGCTGGCAAGATAATAGCCAAACATACCCATCGTTTCGCCGCTCAAGTTTCTTGACCAGCTGTAAATTAAGCTTCCGTCGCCCCAGATGGCGTCACGGAGCATTTCATAATATGATACGTACTGACCGTTGAGATCCAGGACCAGAACGGAGAGGTCACCGTAAGGGTGAACGCCGAAAACGGCGTATACCACGTACATTATGAATACGGGAAGGAAAAATGCGCCCAAATAAAGGCGGTTTTTATAACACCACTTGCCGAATTTGGTGTTGCCCAGCTTTTCGCACAAAGCGGTAAAGCGGTTTTCTTTTTTAACACTCTCGGGTGCAGGCTCGCTTGCCTGACCAAAGGTGCTGACGTTTTCAATGTTATCTGTCATTGCTTGCCTCCAACGGTTTTTGCGATGATATATCTGGGACGGTTTCTCGTTTCATCAAATATGCGCCAAAGGTAATATCCCAGCACGCCCACGGAAACGAGTATCATTCCGCCGACGAAGAGCAAAACGTTTGCCGACAGACTGAACGAACCCAGCGGAACTCCGCAGACGTTCAAAACTATCAGTACCGCAGAAATGAAGCAAACAGCCGTCCCGATAAAAGCGGGAATAAGCAGGGGCAGATTTGTATAGGACGAAAGGTTGCTGATCGCATACTTTATCAGACCCTTGGTGCTCCACTTGCGAGAGCCGTACGCACGCTCGTCCACGTCGTAATAGACGTTTGCCGATTCAAAGCCGACCCAAGAGGACATCGCACGGAAGAAGGTCACACGTTCGGGCATAGCCAAAAGGGCGTCAACAGCCTTTCTGTCCAAAAGCTTGAAATCGGAAGCGTCAAGCATATCAATGCCCGATGCCTTTTTAATGAGCTTGTAAAACAGCTTGGAAAGTCCGCCGTAAAGGGCGTTTTCTTTTCCCCGTGAGGATTTTTTGCCCTCGACGACCTGCTTGCCGCCCTGCCAAAGCTTATACATTTCGATTATGGTCTTAGGGGGATGCTGAAGGTCGCAGTCCATAACGACGCAGGCGTCGCCCTTTGAAGCTTCAAGTCCGGCAAAAATTGCGCTCTCCTTGCCGAAGTTGCGTGAAAAGCGCAGCCCTCGGACGTTGCCGTCCTTTTCGTTTGCCTCGCATATTTTTTGCCACGTCCCATCGCGCGAGCCGTCGTCAACGAACAAAAGCTCGTAAGCGATGCCGTGTTCACAAAAGAGTTCTTCAAGAACCGAAGCGGTATTTAAAATATTTTCCTCTTCGTTATATGATGGAAGAATTACTGAAAGCATAATTATCTCCGTTATTTATTTTCTTCATACCATTTTTCCGCCTTTTTCCGCATATCATCAGGCAGAAGCTCAACGCTGTTGCGAATACAATTGTCCCAGGCGTTTTCCGGCCAGGGAAGATGCGCTTCGTTTGAAGGCTCCAGAATTTTGGTGATCCTTCCTTCTTTAAGGCGGGCAAGATAGTCGTGAGCGCAGGTGAGCTTTTCGTCCAGAGCGATTCCGCCCGAATGATAGCTCCAGATGTGGTGAGCGTCGGTGCCGCCCGTTTTGGGAATACCGTAGGAGTCGCAATACCAGCTCGCACGCTCGTTGGCATCGGGGGAATTGCCGCAGTTAACGGCTTCAACGCCGTCAACGCTGTGCGGATAAAGTCTTATCATCGGAATGTATCCCGCTTCCCTGAAGGGATGAGCGTGAACGACGAAACCGCCCTGCTCGTGAATGAAATCAGCGTATTTTTCAAGGGGCATTTCCATAATCTCGGGATGATCCAAAAGGAACTGCTTGTCAAGGCCGTAGGTCAGAAATTCGGTGCCGTGCATTGCAAATTCCCAGCCGAACCAGACGTCAAAGCCGATCTCATCGCCGCGCTTTTTCGCATCTTCATATCCCTGACAGAAAAGATTTATCTTGACGTCCCAGGGCAAGCGTCTGTCAACGGCAGAGTTGCCGTTAAAGAAGTGGTCGGTGACGAATGCGCCGGCATAGCCGAGCTCCTTGAGGCGGTCAACGATCACCGAGCCGCTCCAGGATGCACAGGCAGAGCCTTGCGACGTATGTAAGTGGGTCTCATATTTGAACAGTCCCATAATTATTTCTCCTTTATAAAAGCTTTCAAAAGCTATTATTTGCCAAATGCTCAGATATAATCATTATACTATTTGAAATTATAAGTGTCAACAAAAACAGAATTCATAATGCCTGTACTTTACATATACCGTCGAAAATGTTATAATATCAGTGTATTATGTCACATTTGAAAGGAACGCCCGTTATATGAAATTTATCAAGCAAATCATTTCCGCATCTTTAGGTGCGATCATGCTTACGTCCTGTCTGACCTCCTGCGGCAAGGAAGAACAAGTCGTAATTCCCGATGAAGCAGGCTGGTTCGCCACTTGGGCGGCGGCATCTATGGATGCCACGAGCGACGAGATGCCCGCAAACGGCTTAAAGGGCAACACCGTTCGCCAGCAGATCAAGGTCTCGATCGGCGGAAATAAGATCAAGCTTACCTTTTCAAACGAGTACGGAACCATCCCCCTCGTGATCGACTCCGTTCATATCGCAAAGCTTCTGTATGCAGGAAGCCCGAATATTGATCCCTCTACCGACACGGTAGTTACCTTCAACGGCGGAAGCGAATCGGTCACCGTTGCCGAAGGTCAGACCGTGACCTCAGATGAGATCGACTTCAGCTTTGAAGCGCTCGATCTTTTAGCCGTATCCACAAGCATCGGTCAATATACCGGCGGTACCGTCACCTGTCACCGTGACGGCGGATGCACCGCCTGGATAACAAGCGGAAATCACGTCAGCGACGAGACCTTCTCAACGATGTCGTTTATGAGCAGTTATTATTATCTGTGCCGTATAGATACCTACGCCGAGGCAGGAACAAAAACCGTCGTTTGCATCGGCGACTCCATCACCGACGGCGCCTGCTGTACGTATAACGGATTTGACGGCTGGGTCGAGGTTCTGAGCGAATCGATGCAATCGGATCCCGCCACTCAGAATATCTCCGTCGTCGGCACCGGTATCGGCGGAAACAAGCTTATAGACGGCGGCTGGGGCGACCCCGTCAAGATCAGATTTGAACGCGACGCTTTGAACGTTCCCGGTGTCCGTTATATCTGCTTAATGATCGGCATCAACGATATCGGCGGCGCTCAGGCAGATATCTCGCAGGATATCATCGCAGGATATAAAGAGCTTATCGCTGCTGCTCACGCTAAAGGAATCAAGGTATATGCCTGCACGCTGACTCCGGTTAAGGGCAATTTCTATTATTCCGAGCTTCACGAGAAGATAAGAAAGACCGTCAATGAGTTTATTTTCAGTGAGAATTCAGGCTTTGACGGAGTGATCGATATGTCAAACGCCATCTGCCGTGAGGACGATCCCGAGCAGATGAAGGATGAATATTCAAGCGGCGACTATCTGCACCCCGGCGCAAAGGGCTATGAGGCTATGGGCAAGGAAGCCTACTATACTCTGACCGAGATATGGGAAGCCGAAGCAAAGGCTGCTGCAGACGAAAAATAAGCGTTGACTTTTAGTAATTTAAAGTGTACAATTAACCTAACACGGGGGCTGCTGCTTGCGCGGCAGTCCCTATAAAACTTTTGAAGGTGTGCCTATGTACAAAATAGTTGATAAAAAGGTACTCAACCCAACGGTTGTGATGATGGATATTTTGGCTCCTTTGGTCGCAAAGAAGGCGCAAGCGGGACAGTTTGTGATCCTGCGTGTCGATTCGGAGGGCGAGCGGATCCCCTTGACCGTTGCGGGATATGACCGTGAGGCAGGAACCGTTAAAATAATCTTTCAGATCGTCGGCGGAACGACCGAAAAACTTTCGCACAAGGAAACGGGAGAATATATTGAAGACCTCTGCGGCCCTTTGGGCAGGGCGACGAAGCTTGACGGACTCAAAAAGGTCTGCATCGTCGGCGGAGGTGTCGGCTGCGCAATCGCTTTGCCGATCGCACAGGCGCTCAAGGATATGGGCGCTTCGGTTACAAGCATAATCGGTTTTCGCTCGAAAGACCTGCTCATTCTTGAGGATGAATTTAAAGCCTGTTCAAAGAAGCTTTACGTTATGACCGACGACGGCTCATACGGCGAGAAGGGCAACGTTTGCGTGCCGTTAAACGAGATGTTTGCAAACGGCGAGCGCTTCGATGAAGTCATAACCATCGGCCCGCTTATTATGATGAAATTCGTGGTGGAGGCTACACGCCCCACGGGTATCCCCTGCACCGTTTCGATGAACCCGATAATGATCGACGGCACGGGTATGTGCGGCGGCTGCCGACTTACGCTCAATCAGGACGGCAAGCGGGTAATTAAATTTGCCTGCGTTGACGGGCCCGATTTCAACGGCTACGAGGTCGATTTCGACGAGGCGATGTCAAGAAGTACGATGTATCGTGATCACGAGCGGCACGCTTACGAGCGCTCCTGCAATCTTTTTAACAAGGAGGCGAAGTGATAATGGCAAATATGTCCCCTGTTAAAAATCCGATGCCTGCTCAAGACCCCAAGGAGCGTGCAAACAATTTCTATGAAGTCGCTCTGGGTTATGACGAAGCGACGGCGATAGACGAAGCAAATAGATGCTTAAACTGCAAGAATATGCCCTGCGTTTCGGGGTGCCCTGTAAATATTCACATTCCCGCATTTATTGAAAAGATAAAAGAGGGCGACTTTGAGGGCGCATATGAGATCATCCGTGTGAATTCGTCTTTGCCCGCAGTTTGCGGCAGAGTCTGCCCACAGGAAAACCAGTGCGAAGCGAAATGCGTGAGGGGTATCAAGGGCGAACCCGTTGGCATCGGCAGGCTTGAGCGATTTGTCGCCGATTGGCACAACGCTCATTCTGATATCCCATCAACCAAGCCGGAAGCAAACGGACACAAGGTTGCAATTGTCGGCTCGGGGCCGTCGGGTCTTGCCTGCGCAGGCGATCTGGCGCTCAAAGGCTATCAGGTCACCGTTTTTGAAGCACTTCACACCGCAGGCGGAGTTTTGGTATACGGAATTCCCGAGTTCAGACTGCCGAAAGCAATCGTTAAAAAAGAGGTCGATAACCTCATAGCTATGGGCGTTGAAATCGTCACAAACGTGGTCATCGGCAAGACCTTGACGGTTGATGAGCTGTTCGATATGGGCTATGAAGCGGTATTCATCGGCTCGGGCGCAGGACTTCCCAACTTTATGGGTATTCCCGGCGAAGGCTATAAGGGAGTATATTCGGCAAACGAATATCTGACCCGCTCGAATCTTATGAAGGCGTATTTGAACGATCCCGAAACGCCCATACAGAAGGGCGGCAGGGTCGCAGTCGTCGGCGGCGGAAACGTGGCGATGGATGCGGCAAGAACTGCTTTGCGCTTGGGCGCAGAAAAGGTATACGTCGTATATCGCCGCTCGATGGACGAGCTTCCCGCAAGAAAGGAAGAAGCGGAGCACGCCGTTGAGGAGGGCGTTGAGTTCAGAGTTTTGAACAACCCCGTTGAGATTTTGGGATATAACAACCCCACGGACAAGCGTGACCCGAAAAACGGATTTGTCACGGGTATCAAGTGCGTTAAAATGGAGCTTGGCGAACCTGACGAGCGGGGCAGACGCCGACCGATTGAAATTCCCGACAGCGAATTCGTTCTGGACGTTGACACGGTCATAATGTCCATCGGCACAAGTCCAAATCCCCTTATCAAATCCACCACCGAGGGACTTGACGTGAACAAACGGGGCGGAATAATCGTTGAAGAAGCTACGGGTGCGACCTCAAGGGAGGGCGTTTTTGCAGGCGGCGATGCCGTCACGGGCGCAGCAACCGTAATTTCTGCGATGGGCGCAGGAAAGACCGCCGCAAAGGCGATAGACGAGTACGTTAAGTCAAAATAAAAGTTGATCCCCCGTCCCGAAATACGGGGGATATTTATTTTCAAGATCAATAAGTCAAAAAAAGCTTGAAAAGCAAGGGAATATATCAAGTTTTGATATTTACAATCAAACGGTCAAGTGATAGAATTATTTATATATTATTATTGAAAGGAACAGGCATAAATATGAAAAGATTTTTGGCATTTTTGCTTGTCGTAGTTATGACTTTGTCAGCCTGCGGAAACGGCGCCGTCAATTCTCCTGTAGATGATCCGTCTGTCACGGATGACGTTGTCGTTACCGAACCGCCCGTAACTTCTTCCGAAGAAGCCACGACGACCGAGGCGACCACCACCGAAGCCACTACGACCACCGAAGCTACGACTACCGAGGCCGCCACAACGACAGAAGCCACCACGACCGCTCCCACGACGGCCACGGAAGCTACGACCACCGAAGCTGTGCCTGAGTGGAATATAACCCCCGCCGACGAAAAGCTTTATGCGACTGCGGATCTGAACGTCAGAGCAACGCCCGAGCAAAACGGCGAAAGGATCAGCCACGTTGACAAGGGCGATCCGGTTGAGGTCACCGGTTGGGTGGATAACGGCTGGGCGAGAATCAAATTCCGTGACGGAGAATATTACGTCAACGGAAAGTATCTGAGTGAAGAAAAACCTGCCGAGGTTACGACTGCAGCCACCACGACCGTCGCAACCACCGAAAAACAGGAGGAACAGACTGTGCAGACGACTAACGACAACAAGCAAAACGTGAGCAGTGCCGCAAAGACCAAATGGGTCGCGACATGGGGCTCCGCTCAGCTCAGAGCAGGAACCGATCAGCTTCCCAAGACGGTCTCCCTTTCCGGAGGCACTCTCCGTCAGCAGATCAGAACTACCGTTGAGGGCGACGTCATTAAGCTGACGCTCACCAATGAATACGGCGAAAAGGATCTCATCATCGAGAGCATACATATTGCAAAGCTCGGAAGCCCCAGCAGCTCGACCATTGACAAAAAGACCGACACGGTCGTTACCTTTAACGGCAAGACGAGCGTGACCGTAGCCAAGGGTCAGCGCCTCGAAAGCGACGAGATCGAATTTGAATTTGACGCTCTTGAGGATATCGCTGTCACGATGTATATCAAGCAGGCTCCCTCGACCGTTACCAGCCATACCGCATCGAGATGCTCGACCTGGGTGGTTTCGGGAAATCACGTCAGCGACACCTCCCTTTCGGGCGGCGACACCACCACCGCTTGGTACTTCATCGCAAGAGCTGATACCCTTGCAACCGAGGACACAGGCGTTATCGTTGCCTTCGGCGATTCGCTTACAGACGGCGCATCGGTCACCACCAACGCTTTCAACCGTTGGACCGACGAGCTTGCAAGACTTCTGAAGAAGGACGACGAGCTTTCAAATTACGGCGTTATCAATATGGGTATCGGCGGAACGCTTTTGAAGTGGGATATTTCCCGATTTGAAAGAGACGTTCTCAATACTCCCGGTGTTGAGGCGGTAGTCGTGCTTTACGGTATCAACGATATTGCCAACACAACGTACGATAAGTCAAGCGAGCTTATCAGCCTTTATAAGCAGATAATCAAGAAATGCGAAGCCAAGGGCATTAAGGTATACTGCGGTACGCTTACCCCCACAAAGGGCAACACCGGCGGATATTATACCGAAATGGTCAACACCACCAGACTCAACACCAACAAATGGATAATGTCCGCTAATTCAGGTCTTGACGGATACATCGACTTTGCATCGGCAGTTGCTTCCGCTTCGGACAGCGACAAGATGCAGTCGCAGTACGTTTCCGTTTGGAACGACTGGCTCCACTTCAACGACAGCGGATATAAAAAGCTCGGTCAGACCGCATACAGCGTTCTTAAAGACGAGCTTAAATAAGAAAGGAGTATCAAAATGAAAATATCAAAACTTATCGCATTGATCCTTTCACTGATCATGGTCGCATCGACCTTCACCGCCTGCGGCGGCGAGACCTATACACCCAAGGCAGATGAAGCGGGCTGGTATGCAACGTGGGGCGCTGCAATGTATGACGCAAGTGCAGATGAAACTCCCATGAATCCCTCTTTAAAGGAAAGCACCGTCCGTCAGCAGATAAGAGTTTCAATGGGTGGCGACAAGATCAAGCTCACTTTCTCTAACGCAAAGGGTGATATCCCCGTTCAGATCGACTCTGCTCACATTGCAAAGATGATCGAAGGCGGCACCGATTCTTCAATTGACATTTTGACCGACACCGTTATCACCTTCGGCGGCTCGGAAAGCGTAACGATCGAGCCCGGCAAGACCGTTACGTCGGACGAAATCGAATTCAGCTTTGACGCTTTGGAAAATCTGGCTGTAACCCTTAAAATGGGCAAATACGTCGGCGGAACCATCACCTGCCACAGAGGCGCAAGAGCAAGCACGTGGGTAGTTGAAGGCGATCACGTCAGCGACGAGACCCTTTCGGGCGGCAAGACGATGACCTCTTGGTATTATCTTGAAGAAGTTTCCGTCTGGGCAGAAGCAGGCACCAAGACTATCGTTTGTCTTGGCGACTCGATTACCGACGGCGCAAACACCACCACGAACGCTTTCACCCGCTGGTCTGACGAGCTTGCAAGACAGCTTCAGGCAAACGGATACGATAACATCGGCATTGTAAACAAGGGCATCGGCGGCAACTCGATCTTCGGCGGTCTGGGAACTGCCGCAAAGGACAGATTCTATCACGACGTGCTTGAGGTCGAGGGCGTAAGATACTGCATCCTTATGATCGGTATCAACGACATCGGATATGCAAGCGAGGATATTTCTGACAGCCTCATTGAGCAGTATAAGATAATGATCGAGGCTTGCCACGAAAACGGCATCGAGATCTACGGCGCTACCCTCACTCCCATCAAGAACAGCGGATATTACAGCGAGCTTCACGAGCAGATCAGAGTTAAGCTCAACGAGTTCATTCGCTCGGATAACTCGGGATTTGACGGCGTTATCGACTTTGACGCTGCTATCGCAGACCCTGCAGATCCTGAAAAGATGGCTGATGAATACGTTCAGGGTTGGAGAGATTATCTCCATCCGGGCGATCTGGGATATACCGTTATGGGCGAGACAGCCTTCAAGGCGCTTGAAGAGATCTGGAGCGCAGAGTAATAAACATATGACAGACGGGCGACCACATAGGGCCGCCCGTTTTGTGTTCTTTACCGTTTTGCTGTTTGCCGCAAAAGGCGGAGCGAGGCGTGGCTGGCACGGCGATGCGGCGAAAGTGCATCGGCAGTGACCTGCCGTGCCGAGCGGAGCTGCGGGGGCACCCACGCAGGGGTGCCCCCTCTCCAAAAAACAAAAGCGCCCCTTGCTAATTCTTTCGGAAAGTGGTATACTACATAATTGAAATATTTATTTA
>CAYWXA010000009.1:0-33074 GCA_964462175.1 uncultured Oscillospiraceae bacterium | reverse complement strand
CCGACGAATCCTGCCAAAAGGCTTGCAAGGTCAATGCCTGTGGACTGCTTCATACCTTCCATGATCTGGTCGGTGCTGTTCATAACGTCGCGCACGAGCTTGGTGGAGTTGCCGTCGCCGTACATAACGATCTTGTCGGTCTGAGCCAAAGGAGTAGCGGCGTTCTTGACGACTTCGGGCAGGGCAGTGAGATACATTTCAAGTACGGATGCTTCGCCCATCTTCTTCTGAGCTTCAGCCTTCTTTTCGATTGCTTCTGCTTCAGCAAGACCCTTAGCTCTGATACCTTCAGCCTCCTGCTCCATTGCATAGCGCAACGCTTCTGCTTCAGCCTTGCGTGCTTCTGCTGCCTTAATAGCTTCATACTGCTTTGCATCGGCTTCACGCTGACGTCTGATGAGTTCAGCTTCGGCTTTCTGCTGCGACTGATATTTCAAAGCGTCTGCCTGCTTCTTGATCTCGGCATCAAGCTCACGTTCCTTAATTGCGATGTCCTTGTCGGCAAGCTCTGCTTCTTTTTCACGGCGAGCGATGTCTGCGTTGGTCTTTGCAATTTCAATTACCTTACGCTGTTCCTCGTGCTGAATGGAGTATGCGGCGTCTGCTTCTGCTCGCTTGGCATCTGAACGAACCTTCATTTCCGCCTGCTGAACGGCAAGCTCTGCGTTCTGTTCTGCGATCATCTTTTCAGCTTCGACCTTTACGGCGTTAGCTTCCTGCTGTGCTTTTGAAGTTGCAATTGCAATGTCGCGCTGGGCGTTTGCCTTTGCGATCTGTGCGTTCTTGCGGATCTGCTCAACGTTGTCAATACCCATATTTTCAATGGTGCCTGCGCCGTCCTTGAAGTTCTGAATATTGAAGTTTACAACCTCGATGCCCAGCTTTTCCATATCGGGAACAACGTTTTCGGTGATCTTCTTTGCAACGCCCTGTCTGTCCTGAACCATTTCTTTGAGTCCGACCGAGCCGACGATCTCACGCATATTACCCTCAAGCACCTGAGTTACCAGAGCAACCAGCTCCTGGCGGTTTTTGCCCAAGAGCGCTTCGGAAGCTCTTTCCAAAAGCTGAGGATCGGATGAGATCTTGATATTTGCAACACCGTCAACGCTTACGTTAATGAATTCGTTTGTGGGAACTGCTTCACTCGTCTTAACGTCGACCTGCATTACACCCAGAGAAAGCTTATCTACTCGCTCGAAGAAGGGGACTCTGAAGCCTGCTTTACCGATGAGTATGCGTTTTTTGGTACCAAGACCGGAAATGATATATGCGGTATCCGGCGGTGCCTTTAAATATCCGGTGGCGAACAGCAATACTGCCAGAACTACGATAGAGACAATGATGATGAAAGTTAACATTGAAGTTACCTCCTTAAAAATGTTGGTGTTTGCTTTAAGCAAATGCCGAAAGCGTGAGCTCACTGAGTTGTTCGGGAATCTATCAAAAAAGACTCCCAGCGTATTTATACACTGAAAGTCTCGTTTTAATCATGGATAGATCTAAGTACGAACCGAGCACCTGCAGGTTGCTGTAATGACGATACGTACACATTGCCGAAGCAATGAACTACTCCCTTTCGACATTTATAATATTATCATGCCGATAATACCTTGTCAATAGTTTAACAATCGATTTGTATAATTGCATAAATTTGCAAATTGGATTTGTGCAGACTATGCAAAAAGGAACAGAAACATTTGATACGGCGGTATATAGCTACATAAGAGGGGAGAAAACCTTCAATATTGCCTGAAGCAATGCATAAAATGCACCCTTCTTATTGATGTCCGCCACGGTGATCTCCTGCGACAATTTCTGCGTTTCAAGGAAATCTTCCTCCGCCTGAGCAACACAGCTCGACTTATATGCAAGCACGCTGTTTTCAAAATGCAGGTAGAAGCTTCTGAAGTCGAAGTTGACCGTTCCCAAAACGCAGGTCTTGCTGTCAGCGACAAGGCTTTTTGCGTGAATGAATCCGGGAGTATATTCAAAGATGCGGCAGCCGGCTTCCAAAAGCGTGCGGTAGTTCGATTTCGTAACTGCGAACACCAGCTTCTTGTCGGGGATGTGCGGAGTGATTATTCTGACGTCAACGCCGCTTTTTGCTGCGTGGCAAAGCGCCGTCGTCATCTCGTTATCGAGGATCAGATAGGGCGTAGTAATATAAAGCGACCTCTCAGCGCCGTTTATAAGTCCCATATAACAAAGCTCGGCAGTCTGATCGTCGGACAGAGGTCCGTCTGCAAAAGGCTGAACGTATCCGTCCGATTCGCATTTGACCGTTGCCGCATAGTCCTTATAATCCACCTTTGTTTCGTTGTTTGAAAAATGCCAAAGCTGCAAAAATACCTCTGTCAGCTTCGTAACGGCCTCGCCTCTGAGCATTATTCCCGTGTCTTTCCAATGCCCGAAGCGCTCGACCTCGTTGATATATTCGTCTGCAATGTTGATGCCGCCCGTGAATGCAACGTTTCCGTCAACGACTAAGATCTTTCTGTGATCTCTGTAGTTGAGAAAAGCGTGCATAATGGGTCTGACCTTATTGAAAACGCACACCCTTATTCCCATCGCTTCAAGCTTGCGGTTGAAATCCTTGGGCAGTTTTGAAATGGTGCCGAAATCGTCATACATCAGCCTGACTTCAATACCCTCGGCAACCTTCTTTTTAAGTATCTCAAGCATCTTATCAAGCATCACGCCCGACTCAACGATGAAGAACTCCATAAATACGAATCTCTGCGCTTTGCTGATCTCCTTGAGAACTGCGTCAAAATACGTCTCGCCGGAGGGAAAGTATCTCGTTTCGGTGTTTTTATATATTGGGGCATATGCAGTTTTTTCAATATATCTGCATTGCTTTGCAATTTCGGGATCCTGCTCTTTGATCTCGTCGAGATTTTTCGGGTCGCTTGAAAGCGTGTTTCTCATCAGCGCACGGTGATCCTTGAACTTCCTTGATATTCTGACACCCTGCTTCGATTTTGACATTATCAGATACATCGGCACACCGAAGAACGGAAGCGCCATGATAAGAACGACCCACGCCAGCTTAAACGACGGGTTCATACCGTCATTCAGAATATCGATCAGTGTCAGCGCTGAAATGATCGAGGAAACGGCATAATACCACGCGAATTTGTCTGCAAGCCTTGCGATGAAAACAGAGAATATAACGGTCTGTATCAGCAAAAGAAACGCCGTTATAAATAATCTGCTCCCCAAAAATTTCAAAATCTTTTTCATCCGTTATCCTCCGCATTTTTATGTCATATACTATTATACTACCTTAATTCGAAGCTTTCAATAACCCAATATATCCCAAAAAGTTACAAGTTAGTTACAGTCGGGTGACAGTTTGGCATTATTTATTGACTTTGTCCGTTTTGGGTGTTATTATTACAGCGTTATAAAAGGATAACTATGCTTGGTATAAGCGTTATCCCGAGATTATCTATGTGAAAGGAAAGATATTTCATATGAGCGAACGCAAGACGTTGTGTATGGGCTGTATGGAACAGATCGACGAAGCGGGTGTCTGCCCCTTCTGCGGCTATAGTGATCCATCGGCATATAACCCTTCATATCTTGCTCCCAAAACCGTTCTTGACGGCAGATATATCGTCGGAAAGCTCCTGAGCTTTAACGGCGAATCGGCTTTATATATCGGCTACGACAATATTTCCGGCGACAAGGTCTTCGTAAAGGAATATATGCCTGACGCTTTGTGCACCCGATCCAAAACGGGACCCGAGCTTTGCGTGGAGCAGGGCAGCATCGTTCAATATAAAAATTATATGTCCGAATTTGTTGAGCTCAACAAATCTCTCTCCCGTCTGAGGACTATGTCGCATATCGTGGCGCCCATTGATATGTTTTCTCAGAATAACACGGCTTACGTAATTTTGCAGTATACAGAAGCTGTTACCTTAAAGCAGTATCTTGCCGATAATGCCGGCGAGCTGACGTGGGAACAGGTGAAAAAGCTTTTCCCTCCGTTGCTTACAACTTTAAGCTGTGTTCATAATTCGGGAATTTTGCACCGCGGTATCAGCCTTGAAACCGTTCTTGTGACCGACAGGGGAGAGTTAAAGCTCACCGGATTTTCGATCGCCGCTGTCAGAACTGTCAATACCGACCTTGCGCCCGAGCTTTATGCGGGATATTCCGCTCCCGAGCAGTATTCTGCCAGCGAATGGGAGGGTACGTGGACTGACGTTTACGGTGTTGCCGCTGTAATGTACCGTCTGCTTACCGGTTGTATGCCCACCGAGCCTATGGCAAGAGTCGGCAGGGATTCCTTGCTTGAACCTGCGAAGATAAATTCTCACGTTCCCGCTAACGTTTCAAAGGTTATTATGCAGGCGATGCGCCTTTCCTGCGAGACCCGTATACATACCGTTACGGATTTCGTCACCAAGCTTTTTGAACAGCCGAGTTATATGGATAAGCTCCCTGCGGGATCTACTCAGACCATACCGATCCAAAAGCCTCAGCAGCCGTCAAGATCAAAGAAGAAAAAATCTTCTAACGCTCCCGCAATAATCGGCGCCGTAATTTTGGTTACGATCGTTGCTGCGGTATTCATTATGCTGGCATCCTTGTTCCTGCCCGATAATACTCAGAGCGACGTTCCCGATAATACGCAGGGCAGCTCGGATATCGTGACCAATACGCCCGTATCTACCGATACGCCTCAGTCGTCAACGCCCAGCATCTCAAACGAGCCGATAACCTCATCTCAACCGACGGGCAACGCCTTCGTAATGCCTGAGCTCATCGGCAAGAAACTTGAAAACGTTATAAACAGCGATGCTTGGAAGGAACGTCTTAACTTTGACGTTATTTATGATTATTCCGACAGTTACGAAAGCGGTATCATCTTCGATCAGGACATTGATCAGGGTACGATGCTTTATCCGGTCACTACGGTTAAAATTTTCGTAAGTAAGGGTTATTCGATCGTTAAGATCCCTTCGTTCATCGATGAATTCGGAATGAATATGACCAAGGATGAATATATCGTTCTTTTGGATGCCCTCAATATCAAGTATGAGATCCGTGATATTCAGACACCTTACGATCTTTCCGGCTACGTTTTGGGCGTATATTGTCAGGAAAACGGCTCGGAAGTCGGCGGAGATATCAACGTTGCCGAAGGTTATACCTTGTTCGTTGACGTATCCGTTTTCACTCCCGGAATCGAAATTGTGGGGTAAACTGTTGGAAAATATTTAAATTTGTTTGTATTTTACACATATTTTCATCGTAAAGACGTGTCATTTTTGGCACGTCTTTTCCGTGTTAGATCATTGACATAAACATTTTGCTATGCTATATTTAACTTGTTCAAACGAATACTATTGTGTGATAATATATGTTGGAGGATGAACATGAAAAGTCGCGTAATCGGAGTTCTCACAAGCGGCGGCGACGCTCCCGGAATGAATGCTGCAATTCGTTCGGTAGTAAGATCTGCGCTTGCAAGAGGATTTAAAGTTATAGGAATCAGAAGGGGATATCAGGGTCTTATTGAAGGCGATATGTTCGAAATGTGCGCCCGTGACGTTTCTGATATTATGCAACGAGGCGGAACGGTTTTGTATACCGCAAGAAGCCCCATGTTCGAAACTCCTGAGGGTGTTGCGCTTGCAAAGGCAAATTGCGACGCCGCAGGAATCGACAGCCTCGTCGTGATCGGTGGCGACGGCACGTATCGCGGCGCTTTGGAGCTTTACAGACTCGGCGTAAAGGTCATCGGAATTCCCGGCACTATCGACAACGACATTGCTTGCACCGAATACACCATCGGTTACGATACAGCAATGAACACCGCTCTCGATATGGTAGACAGGATCAAGGATACCGAAATGTCCCATCAGCGTTGCTCCGTAATCGAAGTAATGGGCAGACGTGCAGGTCATATCGCAGTAAACGTCGGCGCTGCAACGGGTGCTGTCGAAGTATTCTCTCTCGAGAAGCCCTACGATATTGACGCTACCTGCGAAAAGATGCTCAAGCTCCGTGAGACCGGAAAGTTCCACTTCGTGATCGTAGTATCCGAAGGCGTCGGCAATTCAGAAAAGATCGCCGAATACATCGAAGAGAAGACCAAGATCACTGCCCGCGCAACCATTTTGGGTCACGTTCAGCGCGGCGGTTCGCCCACCTGTTATGACAGAGTTATTGCAACCAAGCTCGGCTATTATGCCGTTGAGCTGTTGGCAAACGGTGCCGATAACAGAATCGTTGCAGTTAAGAGCGGCAAGCTGGTCGATTACGGCGTCGAAGAAGCACTTCGTATGACCAAGCGTTATGACGATCGTTTGCATGATCTTCTTTCTGAGCTTGCATTCTGATATAATCAAACATTTTAATTAAGAGTAGAAGACCGAGCGTAAAATAGTGTCAGGCAGACGGGGAGTTGTTGCCTGAACGAA
Organism: uncultured Oscillospiraceae bacterium; assembly: GCA_964462175.1. GTDB lineage: Bacteria > Bacillota > Clostridia > Oscillospirales > Ruminococcaceae > Faeciplasma. The sequence goes on along the minus strand of CAYWXA010000009.1, from coordinate 26,634 downwards.
AAGGCTCATTTTGATCGGGTACTGCGGTTCGGTTTTCGCATCCCGCTTAATTTGCATTTATGAGCTTTTCACATAAACTTTATGCATTTTAAGCCATGACTTTATTTTGCAGGAGGTTTTGTCTGTGAAAAGCTTTTTCAATTTATTTGCCCGTTCAGCAAAGGAACTCAAAAGCATCCGTTGTTTGACCGTCACGGCGATGCTGATCGCTCTCGATCTTGTCTTGAAGATGACCGTGACCATCCCTTTGACCGAATCGCTCAGAATATCATTTGCATTTATTGCTCTTGCATCCGTCGGTATGCTTTACGGCCCGACAGTCGGTGCAGTCGCCGGATTCATTACGGATATTTTAGGCTTTATCATTAAGCCTACCGGTGCATTTGACATTCGATATACGCTTATCGAGGTTTTGGGCGCCGTGCTTTACGGCTTGTTCCTTTACAATGCCGTAAACGATAAATGGCTCTTGCCCCGAATTATCGTCGCAAAGTCAACCGTTGTCATCGTGTGCAATCTTTTTCTTACAACGCTCGTCAGCGCCAGCTATTACGGAAAAGGCTTCTTTGCTCTTTTCCCGACCAGAGCGCTGAAAAATCTTGCACAGCTTCCCGTTGACGTTTTCCTTTTGGCTCTCATTTTGCCGCTTATACTGAAAGCATACAATATGGCGTTCAGAGGGGTCAGAAAGGTTGACGACAAGCTGATATTCAGCGATGAAAACGTAGTTAAAGCGATGATAGTTATCATCAGCGTGCTGTTTATCATAATCTGCTCCTTGGGCATCGGCGGACAGTATCTGAGAACTGAGAATACCGATCTTAAGGATACTGTTGAGGAACAGCAGACACAAATTGAAAGTATGCAGGCGGAAATTGACGCTTTGTATTCGCACTTGGGCATTGAAAAATCGCAAGAGCCACCCGCCGCAGAATAGTTAAAAACGATCGGACGCCACGGCGTCCGATTTTTAATAAAAGTTTCACCTAATATACACTTGCCAATATTCGCCTTTTGCGATATAATAAATTAGTACGCAAAAAGTTCTTTAGCCCGTCCTTTTTACATATCATCTATGGGAGGGGATGGAATGAACGAGCGTGTACTTCTTAATAACCGCCGTATCAATGCCGATGTGTCGGCTGTGCTCTGCGTGGTGATAGGTATCATTGCCGGTGTGATCTTAAGCTTCGGTATAGAGCGGGAGATATTGGCATCAGTCTGCAACTTTGACGGTGTATATGCAAAAGCCGAGAGCGGTCAATGGTTTATCCTGTTCGTGTCGTTGTTTGTAAGAGTGCAGATCTGGCTTTTGACGGCTTTTGTTTTCGGCTTCGGTGCGGTATATCAGCCTCTTTCTTTGATCCTTCTTGCTTTCAGAGGGTTGGGTCTCGGCGCCTGCACGAGAGGAGTATATCTTACTGCGAACGTATTGCCGAATCTGGCGGCGTTTCTGCCCGTTTCAATTGCCTCGTTGGCAGTTTTGATACTTCAAACGAATGATGCGGTTCGGCTTCAATCAATGTATTTCGCTTTGACCGTGACCAACGAAAACAGAATCGGTCTGAAAAGAGAAGCCAAAGACTATGTTGCAAAATTTTTGATATATTCATTAGTTCTTGCGGTTGCAAGTATGATAGAATGTATAATTATCCGACTGGTTTTGTCGGTCTGAGTTAAATTTGAAAGGAAGTTTAAAAAGTGGGTTTGTTTTCCAAAAATGACAATGTAGGACCGGGTGTTCCTAAAAATCCCAACGCAAAGGCGCCTGTTTTCAAATTCTTTGAGATATACTTCTCTCATTTTTCAAAGCTGGTAATTCTCAATTTGATCTTTCTGATCTCATTGATTCCATTTATGCTCATATTCCTCGTTGAGTATCTCGGATTGGGAACTTTCGCATTTTATATTGCATTCTGCATTTTCGGCTCTATAGCAGGCCCCGCAATGAGCGCAATGATGAAGATCTGCAGAAATATTTCGACCGAGCGTCCCGTATTCCTTTGGAATGATTATTGGAAATCCTTCAAGCAGAATTTTAAGCAGGGAATAATCATGGGCTTCATCGATATGGTAGCGATAGTGCTCATGTCCTTTGCATTTCCGCTCTATTTCCAAATGGCAGAGCAAAACTCCTTCTTCTACGTGCCTTTTATGATCTGTCTGATATGTTCATTCATCTTCCTGATGATGCACTTCTATATCTATCTGTTCATAGCTTCAACAAACCTCTCGCTTTGGAAGATACTTAAAAACTCGTTCTTCCTTACAGCGATAGAGATCAAAACGAGCATCATAAACTTCCTTTTGACCATATTCATCGTCGTTGTAGTATATTTGATGTGGCCGTGGTCATCCTTTGCTTTGATGGTAATTCCTTCACTTTTGGGCATGATATACGCCTTCAACGATTTCCCTGCCATCAGAAAGCACGTAATTCAGCCTTATTATGACGAAAGGGGAGAGGAAAACCCCGAGTTTGCATATCGCAACACTGAAGGAGAGGCGCTGTTTGTTGATACCCCTGAAACGGAGGAGCCTCCAAAGCCTCAGCCTAAAGAAAGAAATAAAAAGCGAACGATTAAGTAATTGCTTGAACAGCACCGCAGAAGCGGTGCTGTTTTTTGCTCTGCGCCACCTGCTCGCACTGTTCTTCACGAACGCGCTCGCAGACGGCGCTTCTTTTGCGCATCGCTCAGGTACGGCGGCAGCCAACCCCTTTTGCCTTCGGCAAAAGGGGTTCTTCGCGCCTGCGGCGCGAAGCGCCGGCACCTGACGGTGTCGGCGGGTTGCCGCCTGACTGCGCTACATAAACATACTTCCCAGTCCGTCCAACATATTTGACACGGATCTAACTGCTTTTATCGTTGACGATCTCATTCTGTGCTTTTTGAGTCTTGAAGCATTGGTTACGGCGTATGTGGCTGCACCCATCACAACGCCAACGGCAATGCCCTTGCAAAGTGAACTGATGTTCATTCCAAACCATTCCTTTCTTAACCGCGCAAGCCGTCTGCGGTAGATTTACAGATATATTTTGCTCTATAATCAACAAAATACCCCGAAAGGGAATTGTAATATCGCAAAAAAAGTGGTACAATAATTACCAACCGATATTTTTGCGAAAGGATATGACATTATGTCTGACTATAAACGTGTTTGCGCCATCCATGATCTTTCCGGCGTGGGAAGGTGCTCGCTTTCCGTAATTTCCCCTGCAATGTCCGTAATGGGGATTCAGGTCTGCGCTGTTCCGACTGCGATACTTTCCACCCACACCAACGGATTCGGAGACGTTGTTTTGCAGGATCTTACCGATTATATGCCCCGTGCTCTTGAACATTACAAGCGTGCAAGTGTCGGATTCGACTGCATCTATTCGGGATTTTTAGCATCAAGCGATCAGGTCTCTCATTGTCTTGAGTTCTTTGAAGCATATCCCGACGCTTTAAAGGTCGTTGACCCCGTTATGGGCGATAACGGAAAACGCTACCGCACGTACACCGATGAGCTGTGCAAGAGAATGGGCGAGCTTGTCAGCGTTGCCGACATCATCACCCCCAATTTGACCGAAGCATCGATCCTTTTGGGTGAAACGTATCCCGCTTCTCCGCTGACTGTATATGAGGTAAAGGGACAGCTGTCACGTCTTGCGGCAAAGGGCCCCAAGACCGTTGTTATAACCAGCGTGTTAATGGCTGACGGCAAAATGTGCAACGTGGGTTACGACTGCAAAAACAACGCATATTGGCGTGTGACCTGCGATATGATACCCAAGCACTATCCCGGAACGGGCGACCTGTTTGCGAGTGTGCTGACGGGCGGACTGATTCTCGGTGACAGTCTGCCGATAGCTATGAGCCGTGCAACTTCGTTTTGCGAATTGACGATCAAGACCACCTTCGGCTACGGCACAGACCCCCGTGAGGGTGTTATGGTTGAAAAATGCTTGCCGATGCTGACCGATGCAAGAAGCTACACCGATTATCACGCAATATAAGGGGGATGAGCTGTGAATTTAAACATCGTTTTAGTTGAGCCGCAGATCCCGCAGAACACAGGAAATATCTCAAGAACCTGTGCAGTAACCGGTGCGAAGCTCCATCTTGTTAAGCCTATGGGCTTTGAAGTTACAGACAAAAACCTCAAACGTGCCGGACTTGATTATTGGGACAAGCTTGATATCACATACTACGACAACCTCGCCGATTTCTTGGAAAAGAACAAAGACGGCAAGTTCTATTATTTCACCACGAAAGGCAAGCACGTCTATTCTGATGTCAGCTACGAGGACGACTGCTTCATTGTTTTCGGCAGGGAAGACGCAGGACTCCCCGAGGAGCTTTTGCACGCCAATCCCGACACCTGCGTGCGCCTTCCGATGCGCCCCGAGCTTAGAAGCCTTAACCTCTCAAACTCCGTTGCGATCGCAACCTATGAGATCTTGCGCCAGTGGGATTTCCCCGATCTGACCCGTGAAGGAAAGCTCACCCGCTTTACTTGGTAAAATGCCCAATTTTTCATCTCAAAATCCGTAAATTTCTCCGAAAAATTAGCTTCAGACTATTGCTATTTTCTTCGTAATTTTATATAATATTTGTGGTTGTTAAAATTTTGGCAACTTTAATGCAGTTTATTTTTATTTACTGAAAGGAAGATATAATTATGGCAGGTTTAAACAAGGTCACAGTTGAAGATTTGTCCGTCAAGGGCAAAAAGGTTCTCGTAAGAGTTGACTTCAACGTTCCCCTCAAGGAAGGCAAGATCACCAACGACAACAGAATCACCGCAGCATTGCCCACCATCAACAAGCTCGTTGAAAACGGCGCTAAGGTTGTTCTTTGTTCTCACCTCGGCAAGCCCAAGAACGGTCCCGAAGACAAGTTCTCTTTGGCTCCCGCTGCTGCAAGACTTGCAGAGCTCGTTTCTGCAAAGGTAATCTTCGCTAAGGACGACACCGTCGTTGGCGAAAACGCAAAGAAGGCTGTTGCTGAAATGGCAGAAGGCGAGATCGTTGTTTTGGAAAACACCCGTTTCCGTGGCGCTGAAGAAACCAAGAACGGCGAAGATTTTGCTAAGGAACTTTCCGAACTCGTTGATAACGAAGTATTCGTAATGGATGCTTTCGGCTCCGCTCACCGTGCACACGCTTCCACCGCAGGCGTTACCAAGTTCGTTAAGGAAACTGCTGTAGGCTACCTCATGCAGAAGGAGATCGCATACCTCGGCAACGCTGTTGAAGATCCCGTAAGACCCTTCGTTGCAATTTTGGGCGGCGCTAAGGTTGCTGATAAGCTCAACGTAATCTCCAACCTTCTCGAAAAGTGCGACACTCTCATCATCGGCGGCGGTATGGCTTATACCTTCCTCAAGGCTATGGGCAACGAAATCGGCACCTCTTTGGTTGACGATGAAAAGCTCGACTACTGCAAGGAAATGCTCGCTAAGGCTGAGTCCTTGGGCAAGAAGATCCTCCTTCCTATCGACACCGTTATCACCAAGAACTTCCCCGATCCTATCGACGCTCCCGTTGAAGTAACTACCGTTCCTTCCAACGCTATCCCTGCTGATTACATGGGCCTCGATATCGGTGAAAAGACCCGTGAACTCTTCGGCGATGCTGTTAAGTTTGCTAAGACTGTTGTTTGGAACGGTCCTATGGGCGTATTTGAGAACCCCATTCTCGCAAAGGGCACCTTGGCTGTTGCTTCTGCTATGGCTGAGACCGATGCTACCACCGTTATCGGCGGCGGCGACTCTGCAGCTGCAGTTATCAACCTCGGCTTTGCTGACAAGATGACCCACATCTCCACCGGCGGCGGTGCTTCCCTTGAATACCTTGAGGGTAAGGTTCTTCCCGGTATCGATGTAATTGCTGACAAGTAATTTGACTTTACACCATCAAAACGGAGCGTTATGCTCCGTTTTGAGCGTTAAGAACACATATAAAGAGGTAAAAAATTATGAACAAGAATCTCCGTCAGGCTGTTATTGCCGGCAACTGGAAAATGAACAAGACCCGCCCCGAAGCGAGAGCACTCATCGAAGAGCTCAAGCCCTTGGCAGAAGGCGCTGATTGCGGTGTTGTGATCTGCGTACCCTTTACCAACCTTGAAACTGCTCTTACCCTTACCGAAGGCACCAACATCCACGTTGGCGCTCAGAACTGCCACTTCGCTAAGAGCGGTGCATACACCGGAGAGATCTCCGCTGATATGCTCGCTGAAATGGGCGTTGAATACGTTGTACTCGGCCACTCCGAAAGAAGACAGTATTTCGGTGAGACCGATGAAACTGTTAACCTCAGAACAAAGGCTGCTCTCGGCGCAGGCTTAAAGCCCATCGTTTGCGTCGGCGAACTCCTTTGGGAACGTGAAGCAAACATCACCGAAGAAGTGCTTGCAAAGCAGATCAAGCTCGACTTCGCAGGAATCTCCGCTGAAGATCTGGTTAAGTGCATCGTAGCATATGAACCCGTTTGGGCAATCGGCACAGGCAAGACCGCAACCGCTGATCAGGCTGAAGAAGCTTGCGCATTCATAAGAAACGTCCTTGCTTCCCTTTACGGCACCGACACCGCAAACGCTGTAACCATTCAGTACGGCGGCTCTATGAACGCAGGCAATGCGGCTGAGCTTCTCTCCAAGGAAAACGTTGACGGCGGTTTAATCGGCGGCGCTTCCTTGAAGGCTCCCGATTTTGCAACCATCATCGGCGCTGCTAAGTAATTAAGCGAAAGGATTTAAGTTATGATTAAACCCGTTGTTTTAGTTGTAATGGACGGTATCGGCTTCTCCAAGACAGGCCTTGGCGACGCTGTTACCCTTGCAAATACCCCCACACTTGACAAGCTCCTCAAGGAATGCCCCAACACATCGCTCAAGGCTCACGGCTCTGCTGTCGGTCTTCCTTCCGATGATGATATGGGCAACTCCGAGGTTGGACATAACGCTCTCGGATGCGGTCAGATCTATTCACAGGGCGCAAAGCTCGTAAACGAATCCATCGAATCGGGCAAGATGTTTGCATCAAGCACCTGGAACGAGCTTGTTGACAACTGTGTCGCAAACGGCTCATCGCTCCACTTTATTGGACTTCTTTCGGACGGTAACGTACATTCCAACATCTCCCATCTCAAGCAGATGATCACCAAGGCTAAGGAAATGGGCGTTAAGAGCGTCAAGTGCCACGTTCTTTTGGACGGCCGTGACGTTCCTGCAACCTCCGCTTTGCTTTACGTTAACGATCTTGAAGCTCATATGGCATCCCTCAACGATGATAACTTCAACGCTGTAATCGCATCTGGCGGCGGCAGAATGAAGGTAACGATGGACAGATACCAGGCTAACTGGGATATGGTCAAGCTTGGCTGGGATACCCACGTTCACGGCCTTGGCAGACAGTTTGAAACCGCAAGCGAAGCCATTGAGACCTACCGTGCAGAGCTCGACGTGATCGACCAGGATCTTCCCGCATTTGTTATCGCCAAGAACGGTGAGCCCGTCGGCAAGATTTTAGATAACGACAGCGTAATTTTGTTCAACTTCCGTGGCGACAGAGCGATCGAAATGTCCATGGCATTCGACCAGGCAGATTTCACTGCATTCGATAGAGGAACAATGCCCAAGGTTATCTATGCCGGTATGCTTCAGTATGACGGCGACCTCAAGTTGCCCGAAAAGTACCTTGTAAATCCCCCTGAGATCAAGAACACTCTTTCCGAGCTTCTTGTTGAAAACGGACTCCGTCAGTACGCTGTTTCCGAGACCCAGAAATACGGCCACGTAACCTACTTCTGGAACGGCAACAAGTCGGAAAAGTTCTCGGAAGAGCTTGAAACCTTTAATGAAATTCCTTCCGACAAGGTTTCCTTCGACGAGCGCCCCTGGATGAAGGCTGCTGAAGTAACCGACGACGTTATTGAAGCGCTCAAGAGCGGTAAGTATGATTTCATCCGCTGCAATTATCCCAACGGCGATATGGTTGGCCACACAGGCAACCTTGATGCCACCATCGTTGGCGTTGAAGCAGTAGACCTCGGTCTTACAAGAGTTCTCAAGGCTGCTGATGAAGTCGGCGCAGCCGTACTTATCACCGCTGACCACGGCAACGCTGACGAAATGCTTGAAAAGGACAAGAAGGGCAATGTTGCAGTAAGAACTGCTCACTCCCTCAACCGTGTTCCGTTTATCATCTACGATAACGAAAAGACGTACGTCATCAAGGATGGCGAATACGGCCTTGCAAACGTTGCGCCCACCGTTGCAACCATCTTCGGTCTTACAGCTCCCGATTGCTGGGAAGACAGTATGATCTGAATTTGAGCTTAAAAACTTTAAGCCGCAGTCATTTGACTGCGGCTTTTTGTGTCATTATGAGAATAAGCTTTGGAACCAATTCGGCTTCTTAATTCCGTTTATCTCTCTTATCTGATCGTCTACCTCAGCGATCATAGTGAATATTTCTTCGTCGGGAATTCTCGCATTTTCAACGTAGCCGTACGGATCCTCACATTCAAGCGGTACCTGTATCATATGTTCGACGTAGATGTAATAAACGCCGTTGAGGAAGTGATAATGAACGTATGCCCATCTTTCCGTTCTGTCATCAAACTCTATATCCTCAATGTAGGTTTTATAATACGTCGTCACGCCGTTGATTTTCTTGGTCTTATATTCGACGTTTTCCTCTATGCTGATCTGCGTGTCTTCAAAAACTCCTTCGGCAAGAATTGATATGTCCTTTGGATATGTGTCGAAGTCGGTGCCCCAAAGACCGAGCTGTTCCCAAATGACGATTTCGGTATATCCTTCGGGAACCGACAATGCCCTGAAATCAATTTGTGTCAGGTCGATATTATCTCTGTTGACCTCAAGGTTTCCCGAACTTCGGTCGTTTTGCAACGTGATAGTGTTTCTGCCCTGTGCAATCATAACCACGCTGATCGCACAGACGGCAATTATAACCGCCGCAGCAATGAGCAGCAGGCTTTTAACTTTGATCTTCACGGTATTTTCACTCCTTTTTGTGTTGATAGTTTCAGCTAAAGAATTTAAATTTTCAGTTGATGCCTCCCAAACCGCATCCGACTCTGCTTTATCGTATAATTCGAGCAGCGTTTTAATTTTCCTGTTTTGCTCTTTATCAAACATCCCTACGCACCTCCTTAAAACTGTTTCTTATCAGCTTAGTGCCTCTTGCTATTCTGCTTTTTACCGTCTGAGTCGGTATTCCGTATAGCTTTGAAATATCCTTTACGCTTAATTCATATACGTATTTTGCGATAAGTACGTCTCTGTAGATCGGCTTCATAAGACATATTGCTTCAAAGATCGGTTTATCATCTTCCAAAACTGCCGTATTGCACCTGACGCTGATATCTTCTGCGCTCATACTTTCCAATTCGAGATCATACTTTCTGCTTGATGCAATATTTATCGAGTGATTTCTTACCGCTTTTATGCAGTAGTTCTTAAAGTGATCCGATTCGATGTCGGGGAGTGAATCCAGCTTTTTGGATATCGCAAATAAAGCACTTTGCACGGCTTCTTCTGCATCGTGATAATTCTTCAGAATCGAATATGCATAAGACATCATCTTCGACTGATATTTATCGTATACAGCTTCAATCGTACGATCTGTTTGTTTTCCTTTGTTTGATAATTCCAATGTCGACATTTTCTCTGATCCTCCTTTCACTTATGATACAGCGCAAATCTCAAAAATGGGTGCATCCGGCACAAAAAAGCCCACCAAACGGTGGGCTTGATTATTTTATGCTTCTTCGCCGTCCTCAAAGAGATTAAACTGATCCTCGTCAGGCTCATCAATATTTTCAATGATCTTAACGACACCGTTAATTTCAACTGCAGCTCCTCCCGAACCGATCTGCGTTCCGGGAATCGAGTAGTAATCCCTGTCGGTGGGCATATCTTTTCTTCTTAACTTTCGGTTAACGATGGAACTTACGATGTCCATGATCACGGCGAATATCGGCACGCCGATGATCATTCCGACGATTCCGAACATAGATCCGAATACCAGGATCGCAAACAGCGTCCAGAAGGACGAAATGCCGATCTTATCTCCCAAGATCTTGGGGCCGATGATGTTGCCGTCGATCTGCTGAAGCACGATTATGAATATGACGAACCAAATCGTTTTCGGCGGGTCGGCGATCAGAACGAGGATCGCCGAGGGGATCGCTCCGATAAACGGGCCGAATACGGGAATTATGTTCGTGATTCCAACGATAAGGGATATTATCAAAACGTAAGGCATCTTTGCAACCAGCATAAACACGGCGCAGATAAGACCGATGATGGTAGAATCGATTATTTTGCCGTAAATAAAGTTGAGCAAAGCGTGGTTCGTGTTTGAAGTAACGGCAAATATTTTGCTGTAAGTCGACTCGCTGAATAAAGCAACGACGAGCTTTTTGGCCTGCGCCTGCAAAACCTCCTTGCTGAAAAGGAAGTATATTGCGAGAATGAAGCCGAACAAGAAATTCTTGACCGAGTTGGCAAAGTCAAGCAGCTCAGTCAAAATGTTCGTAAGCTGGGGGATAATCGACGACACCAAAGACTGAATTCCCTTGTATACGTCATTTAACTCGTTGCTGACGATGGACGCAATGCTGGGGTTATCCTCCAAGACCTTATTCACCCACGTCTGGATAGATGGGATAAGCTCGTTTGTGATGCCGTCGTAAATTCCGGGGATACTTGAAATCAGCTCAGGAATTACCGAAAGGATCACAGAAGCGATAACTGCGATCAAAACGATAGACGCACATACGATGCCGATCGCCCTTGAAGCTTTCGGCCTTGCTTTCTTTTTGAAAACACGTTTTGAAAGGAACTTTTCAACCGACATCATCATTGGGTTGAGAATAAATGCAATGACTGCCGCCCAGATGATCGGCTCAAATATTGCAACGACCTTCGATACCGCTCGGCTCACGTCGTCGTAGTTAAAAGATACGAGTATCAGGAGCAGGGTTATGACTATCGTTACCAAAACATATCTGAGTATAACGTTATATTTTTTGTTTCCGAAAAACTTCAAAAATTCACGTCCTTTCAAAAAATAACACTTCATAATAATTATACAACAAACGGGAGCAAAATGCTATAGGGAATTCGATATTTTGTGGAAAATATATGTACAAATATTTAGGATTATACTATTTCCAAACTTCGATTTTTGTGCTATAATGATTTGTAATCTATATTGTGGGGTATTATTGTGACAGATAAAGAATTTTTGGATCTAAAAAGAAGAGCTCTTGATAAATACTTTTCAAGACTTAACGATAAACAGCGTGAAGCGGTATTTACGGTCAACGGCCCTGTGCTGATTTTAGCAGGCGCCGGAAGCGGAAAAACCACCGTTTTGGTAAACAGGGTAGCCAATATGATATATTTCGGCAACGCATATTATGACACCACCCGTTTTGCAGGTGTCGGTGCCGCCGATGAAAAGTTTTTGGAGGACTACGCCAAAGGCGTCGAAACCGATGCCGAGCGCCTCAAAAGAATCGTTGCGGTAGATTGCGTCAACCCTTGGAATATCCTTGCCATCACCTTCACAAACAAAGCCGCAGGCGAGCTTAAAGAGCGTCTTAATGCGATGCTGGGCGAGCAGGGAAGCGGAATAATGGCGGCAACCTTCCACTCTGCGTGTGTTAGGATCCTTCGCCGTGAAATTGAAAAGCTTGGCTATGATAAGAGCTTTACCATTTATGATGCCGATGATTCGGTCAGGGTCATTAAAAGTTGCCTTTCCGATCTTAATATTTCCGACAAGCTTTTCCCCGCGAAAAGTATTGCTGCGGAAATATCCGGCGCCAAGGAGTCCCGCATAACGCCTGATGAGTATATGGCATCTGCGATGGGCGACTACCGCAAACAGCAGTACGGAAGAATATACAGTCTTTATCAGTCTAAGCTTAAAAACTCAAACGCCGTTGACTTTGACGATATTATTTTGCTCACCGTTCAGCTTTTCGAGGAATTCCCCGACGTTTTGGATCACTACCAGAATCTTTATAAGTACATACTCGTGGATGAATATCAGGATACCAATATGGTTCAGTATCAGCTTGTTGCAATGCTGAGCGCAAAGCGCAAAAACATCTGCGTTGTGGGTGATGACGACCAGTCTATCTATAAATTCCGTGGAGCGACGATCGAAAACATCCTCTCCTTTGAAGATCAGTTTGAAAATGCGAAAGCCATTCGCCTTGAGCAGAATTATCGTTCAACTCAGAATATTTTGACCTGCGCTAACCACGTAATCGAAAACAACAAGGGCAGAAAGGGCAAAAATCTCTGGACCGACTGCGGCGACGGAATGAAACCTATCGTATATCAGGCTGCAAGCGAGCAGGGAGAAGCAAGATACGTCGCAAACGCAATTTTGAACTTCGTCAAAAAGGGCGGCAAGTTCTCCGATAACGCTGTTTTATATCGAATGAACGCTCAGTCCAACGCTATGGAGCGAGCGCTCGTTGCAAGCGGTATTTCTTACAGAGTTTTCGGCGGCATCAAGTTCTATGACCGCAAGGAAATCAAGGACATCATCTCCTACCTGTCGGTCATCAACAACGAAACCGACCTTTTGCGCTTAAAGCGTATCATCAATGAACCGAAACGTGCCATAGGCGACGCTACCGTTGATAATTTGGAGCAGGTTGCAAACACCTTGGGCGAATCGCCCTTGCAGGTTATGCGCAATGCCGCCGATTATCCCATTCTTTCCAGAGCGGCGTCAAGGCTTGTTGAGCTTGCAAAGGTATTTGATGAGCTCAAAGTCTTAAGCGAAACGATTCCTCTGGCTGAGCTTTTGGATATCCTGCTTGACAAAACAGGATACTTAACAATGCTCAAGCTTCAGGGTGAGGAGGGACAGACCCGCCTTGAGAACATCGAAGAGCTTAAATCTACGATGATAAATTATTCGCAGAACGCCGAGAATCCTTCTCTTGCAGGATTTTTGGAGGAGATCGCACTCTATACCGACATCGACTCGATGGATCCCAACGCCGATGCCGTTATGCTTATGACAGTCCACTCCGCAAAAGGTCTTGAATTCCCCAACGTATACGTTATCGGTATGGAAGAAAATATCTTCCCGTCCTCCCGCTCGCTTGACACCGAAGCGGACGTCGAAGAAGAACGCCGTTTGGCATACGTTGCAATTACCCGAGCAAAACGCAATTTGTTTATAACTCACGCAAAACAGCGTATGCTTTACGGCTCAACCAATTTCAACAAGCCCTCCAGATTTATAACCGAGCTGCCCAAGGAACACATTGAGCTTAAATTTGAGAGCACACCTCTCAGCTCAAGAGCGCCCGCACAGCCCAAAGCTGCGCAGAGCTTTGCAAAAGGCGGCTTCGGAACGAACGCTTCTTCGTCGTATGCTTCAAAGCAGGCGCCCAAGGAATATTATTCGATCGGTGACCGTGTTTCCCATGCGATATTCGGTGAAGGCACCGTTTTAAAAGCAACCGTAATGTCCAACGACACGATGCTTGAGATCGCATTTGAAAAGGTCGGCACGAAGAAGATAATGGCGAACTTTGCAAAGATCAAAAAGATATAGCAACCATAGAAAGGAATGATTTAGATGAATATTTGCATCAAGCCTTCGAAACTTTCCGGCTCAATTTCTGCTGTGCCTTCGAGTTCTGAAGCGCACTTGAAGCTTATATGTGCCGCATTTTCAATCGGAAAAGTCAGAAACGTTCCTTTTACCGAAGAAGTCTGTGCGACACTCGATGCGCTCAAGGAATTGGGCTCGGGTTTTGACACGGTAGGGGATAGCGTTATCTTCAGGACTTATCACCCGAACAGAAACCTCGTTATAAATTGCGGAACGTCGCTGACAACGCTTCTGTATTTTATGTGCATCGTTTGCGCTTGCGCAAGCAACGTTGTTGCGACCTTCAACGGAAGCGACCGACTTCCGATGGACGCCGTTGAGGCGCTTTTGGATGTTTTGAATGCTCACGGCATCAGATCAGACTATCAGGGTAAATTCCCGTTCACCATTCAAGGAAGCCTTTATTCGGGCGAATATACAGTCAGCAGCAAATACGCCGACGTTCTTGTTCCGGGTCTGCTCATAGCGCTCAACAGGAACAGTACCGACAGCATGGTAAACGTCGTCGGCGGTGAATACCCCAAGTCGGGCATTTTGCTTGCGGCTGATATTCTCAAGGAAGCCAAGATACTTACGGCATCTGCAGATGACGTATATATAATTCGCGGAGGACAGCGATATAAGCTTTTTGAAACATCAATAGGCGGCGATTTTGTTCTCGCTTCAAATTTTGTCGTTGCCAATGCGATGAATTCCAACGTAAGAGTTTCGGGGCTTGACGCTATGTCGGCTCAGCCTGCGAGAGCGTTATTTGAGATCTTGAGAAAAGTACAGTCCTCCGGCTGTAAAGGCTTCGACCTTGACTGTATGGAGATCGCCGACCTTGTTCCGATCCTCGCCGTATATGCCTGCTCGCTTCAGGGAACGTCCTGCCTGAGAAATACGGGAGCGCGTTCCTGCGATGATCTTGCATATGCGGAGATCGTTTGCGAAATGATAAATTCCGTGGGTGGAAAGGCAACTGCCTTGTCAGACAGGATCGTCATCGACGGCGTGAAAACTCTGTCAGGCGGCACAGTTGACTGCAGATTTAATACCGAAATCGCCCTTGCGGCAGCTATTTTGTCTACCATCTGCACATCTGACGTTATCATAAGGAACACCGAGTGTATTGCAAAGTCTTACGCTTCGTTCTTGGATGACTTCCGCCGTGTAGGCGGCAATGCGTCTATCGTGCATTGATATTTAAACGTACCGAAAGGATATTATTATGGCAAATTTTGACAGATATGTTACGCCTAATATGCTGAATCTAACCGATTCTTATGCGGTGAAAATACTTATTTGTTATTTTCTCCGTCAGATCAACCGCCCGATAACTCCCGATCAGCTCACCGAGATCGCAACGGCTGACGGTGTTATAAATTACTTCGTCTATACCGAAGCGATGAACCAGATGCTTGAAGCAAAGACGGTGACCATCGTGGAGGAGGACGGCGTAAGCTATTACGCCTTGTCACCCATTGCGACGGCAGGAGCCGATGATTTCAAAAAGATCGTGCCCAAAAGCTTCCGTGACAGGATCTTGGCGTCCGGTCTCAAATTCTTCGCAAAGCTTAAAAACGATCACGACGTTAAATGCACCGTTGAGGAGTGCGATAGGGGATATACCGTCAGATGTATTTGTACCGACGGTTCTTTGGTGCTTATGGATCTGAAACTTTTTGCGCCCGATGCCGAGCAGGCTCAGATGTTAAGAGACCGTATCCTGCTTGACCCCACAGCTTTTTACGGTAAGGTGCTCGACTTCGCATCCGATAATGAAGAATATAAACCGATACCCGAGGAGGTAAATGAATTTTGAGTATATCTAACTTTTTTGCGCTTACTTCGCGCATGAAATATATCAATCGTTGGGGACTTATGAGAAATCTTCGGCAGGAAAACATTGCCGAACATTCATTGGATACTGCGATAATTGCTCACTTACTGTGTGAGCTCAGAAACGTCCGCTTCGGCGGCAACGTTGACGCTTCAAAGGCTGTTTTGTTCGCCGTTTTCCACGATGTTCCCGAAATTATAACCGGCGATCTTCCGACTCCCGTTAAGTATTCCAACCCTGCGATAAGCGAGGCGTATAAACAAGTGGAGGCTGATGCCGTTGAAACGCTTCTTCTGGGTGTTCCCGAAGATCTCAGAGATGAGTATGCCAAGATATTCGATGAGGAAAACGACCTTGAAGTTCGCAAGCTCGTAAAAGCGGCGGATAAGATATCTGCGCTTATCAAGTGTCTGGAGGAGCGTGCCAGCGGAAACACCGACTTCATTGAAGCTGAACGTGCAACGCTTGAATCGCTGAGATCTATGTCAGTTCCCGAGGTAGACGTTTTTATTGAGGAGTTCCTTCCTGCGTATTCATTGACGCTCGATGAGCAAACCTGATCTTTGACAAATTTGAATACTCGTGCTATAATTGCTTCGCATATTTTGTCAGATTGCGGAATATGTGAAGTTTTTATACGCATAAAAGGTGGATTTAAGATGTTCAGATACTTTTGGTATACAAAAGATTCTATTCCCGACGGTGTAGGTATGGGGCTGTTCAGCTTTACTCACATCGTTGAGATCATACTTGCGGGACTGATCTTATGCGTACTGGTGATGTGGTTTAAGCGTTGCGACAAAAAGCAAAGGGAGCGCTTTTTGCTTACCGTTGTGATCCTGCTTTGGATAGATGAATTCATAAAACACATCGGTTCTGCTGCGATAGGTCAGTGGGAAGTCGGATATCTTCCTTTTCATATCTGTTCGATAAATATTTTCCTTTCGACGTTATATTATTTCAAGCGTTCAAAGGTCTTGGCGCAGATACTTTATTGCTTAGGTGTTCCCGGTGCGTTTATGGCTCTGCTGCTGCCGACTTGGTCGAAGCTTCCCGTTATGAACTTTATGCACCTTCATTCTTACACCATACATATCCTTTTAATGCTTTTCCCGATACTGCTCGTTGTAAACGGAGAGAGGCCGAATATCAGATATCACGCAAAGTGCTGCTTGGTATTCGTTTCTTATTCCTTGCCGATATTCTTCCTCAATCACGTTCTTGACACCGACTTTATCTTCCTCAACGGTGCAAAGGGAACTCCCTTTACAGGGCTTGTAAAAGCAATCGGCAACCCGCTTTATTGCGTTTTCCTGATTCTGATTATTTTTGCGCTAATGGCTCTGATGTACGTTCCGTGGGTAGTATACGACAAAAAGAAGATGACTGTTGCAGTATGATCTGAATATTTAGAAGCCGGTAAATAATACCGGCTTTTTCCTTTTAACAATACTTGCATATCTTTCATATTATTGTTATACTTAAATCAGCTTTCGGAAAAGAGGTAATAAAAGTGCTGAAAAGGCTCTTTATCAAGGATTTCAATAACACTTCCGACCCAAAGGTGCGTAACCGTTACGGTGTGGTTTCGGGCGTTTTCGGAATCGTGACGAATTTCCTTCTGTTTTTGATAAAACTTATAATCGGACTTATATCGAATTCAATTACGATAATAGCCGATGCGATAAATAATCTGTCGGATGCCGGATCCAGCGTTCTCACGATGATAGGCTTTAAACTTGCGGGCAAGCCTGCCGACAGGGATCACCCTTACGGTCACGCAAGATACGAGCAGATAACTGCGCTTTTGGTTGCGATTCTGGTCTTGTGCATCGGCGTGCTCTTTGCCAAAGGTTCTGTTGAAAAGATCTTTGCGCCGGAGGAGCTTTCGATCAGCGCCGTGACCTATATCACCCTTGTTGCGGCAATTATTTTAAAGCTCGTGCAGATGTTTACGTATCTTGACTTTGCCAAGGCGATAGACTCGGACACCATTCGGGCGGCGGCACTTGATTCAAGAAACGACGTTATTTCAACCGCAAGCGTTCTCGTCAGCGTCATAATTATGGGCATTTTCAATATCAACATTGACGGTTGGGTCGGTCTTATCGTTTCCGTTTTCCTCGTTTGGTCTGCGATCAAGATGGTTAAAGAAACCATAGATCCGATGCTCGGCATTATGCCCTCGAAGGAGCTTGTTGATTCCCTCACTTCGCTTATTATGAAACACGAGGGCATCATCGACTATCACGATCTGATAATTCACAACTACGGTGTCGGTCAGAACTTCGCTTCCGTCCACGTTGAAATTGATGCATCGGGCGATATCATCGCCATACACGACCTTATCGACAATATCGAGCATCAGGCGCACGACGAGCTTGGAATCCTTCTGACCATTCACATGGATCCGGTTGACGTTGACAACCCCAAACGGCAGAAACTTCTGGAGCTTTGCAGATCAGCTCTTTCAAAATATGACCAACCCGTACCCTTCCACGATTTCAGGATCGTTGATGGCCCGACTCACACGAATATCCTTTTCGATATCGTAGAGCCTTTCGACACCAAGTTCGATATGGATAAGATAAAAGCCCTGTTGAGCGAAGAAATGAGCTGTGAGGGCGGAAAATATTATTACGTTATAAACGTAGACAAGGCAATGACTGATGAAAACTAAACGCATTAAACCCAAATATATAATAATCGTATCCGTTGCGGTATTGATGCTGATACTAAACGTCACGGCGAGGCTTTGGCCTTCGTTTTCCGATTTTTACGTTCAGAAGATCTTCCCGATCATCTCGCTGCCGATGATGCTTATAAGCAATCTGTTTCCGTTTTCGCTGGGTGAGGTATTCGTAATCGTCTGCGTTGCAATCGTTTTGTTGGGAATACCTACGCTTATCGTCATATTTTGCCTTCGCAAGAAGCGCAAGGCGCTGTTTAAGAAGTCGGCATCTTTCGCTCTTGATCTCGTATTGTGGATACTCATTTTCATTTTCACTACGGAAACGCTCAACTGCTTCATAATGTATCAGTGCTCCACCTTTTCATCGAGATACTTTGAAGAAACCGTACATACCGAGGAGCTTCTGCTCGAAACGTTAAGTGACGTTGCGGTTAGGGTGGGGGAGCTGTATGATAACTTCCCCCGTGATGAGCAGGGATATATCATTTTACAAGATGACTTTGCCGAGGACTGTATTGTTGCGATGAAAAAGGCGTCGTCAAACTATTCACAGCTTTCCGGATATTATCCCAAGCCGAAAGCGATAATGAATTCATTTTTTATGTCGCAAGAAGGAATAATCGGCTTATATATGCCCTTTGCGATGGAGGCTACGTATAACGATGATATTCAGCCGATAGCCAAGCCGTCGACACTTTGCCACGAGCTTGCTCACCTCAAAGGAATAATCCAAGAGGATGAAGCAAATTTCGTTTCGATGGTTGCGTGTTTCGGTGCCGAAAGCGAGTTCGTCCGCTATTCCGGCTATTTGGATGCGCTGTACTATCTTTATTCAGACGCAAAGAAGCTCAAGGGCACTGAATATGAGGATGCCTTTTATGAAGCCATTGCCTGTGTACCTGCGATCGTCTGGACACAGGATATCGCCTCTTATACTGCGGATTATTGGGAAAAGAATGCAGATAAAGAGATAATACCCACGGAAACAGTTCAGGCTGTTTCCGAAGCTCTGACGGATGCCTCGCTTCAACTTAACGGAGTTGAGGACGGCATAATGAGCTATTACCGTGTTGTTGAGCTGCTTATGGATTACAAAGCGGCAGGGAACATTATATAACAACTTAAAGGAGAAGACAAAATGAAAAGATTACTTTCGTTAATGCTGGCACTCGTGATGATCTCGTCTTTGCTGTCCGCCTGCTCAAATCAGCAAAACGCCCCCATCGACGAGCCGATCGTGACCGAGGACGTTGCTGTAACTGAGCTGCCCGTGACTTCATCCGAAGAATCGACCACGGAAGCCACTACGGAAGCCACTACGGAAGCTACGACCACAGAAGCTACCACGGAAGCTACCACGGAAGCTACCACTGAAGCTACGACTACAGAAGCTACTACTGAAGCTACTACAGTTGCGACTACCACGGAAGCAGTGACCACTACCGAAGCAACCACCACCGTTGCCACCACCACCCAAGCCACTACGACTACGGAGGCAACGACAGAAGCCACGACGGTCAGCGAAACGAAGAAATCAGATGACGTTGCGGTCAAAGGGCTTGCTGCCGAAACTTACGGCACCGACTATGAATATAAAAAATCAGAGCTTGCCGCAATGCAAAAAGCCGAGCACACTTACGACGAAGATGCGCCTTCCTTGTATGAAGCATTTTCCGACTATTTCAGAGTGGGCGCCGCCATCAATTCGTGGTATTTCAGCAACACCAAAAGTGAAGACTTCATCTCAATGATGAAGCAGTTTAACATCTTTACTCTGGAAAACGAATCAAAGCCGGATGCTATGCACCCGAGCGAGGACAGATATAATTTCACAAACGTCGATAAGTTCGTAGCATTCGGCGAGAAATACGGCGTATCTTTGCGGGGACACACCCTTATCTGGCACAGCCAGTGTCCTAACTGGTTCTTCTATAAATCGGGAACGAGCGGAACTGCGGCAACTGCCGAACAGCTTATGGAAAGAATCGACGAGCACGTTACCACCATCGTTTCCAGATATGCAGGAAAGATCGATTCTTGGGACGTCGTAAACGAAGTGTTTAACGACGACGGAACGCTTCGCGATTCAAAATGGCTTCAGATCGTCGGAGACTACGACGGTGACGGCGATAAGTACGACTACATCGAGCAGGCGTTTATCAGCGCATCAAAAGCTGATCCCGAAGCAAAGCTTATCATTAACGATTATAATCTTGAATGGAGCTCGTCAAAGGTAAACGGTGTCTATAATCTTGTAAAATCCATGCTACAGGACGGAATCAAGGTTGACGGTGTCGGCCTTCAGATGCACATAGCGTATAACACGGACATCAATACGCTGAGAAAGAACCTTGAGAAGCTTGCCACACTTAGAGAATACAATCCCGATTTCACCATTCAGATAACCGAAATGGATATGAGCTGTTTCGTTTGGAACGATAACTCTCTGAAGGTAGATCTGACCGACAGCTTTATGAAGCAGTATAACAAGACTTACGTCGAAGCCTTCAAGCTGTTTATGGAATTCTCCGAAAGAGGCTTGATAGATACGGTCGTATTCTGGGGAATCAATGACGATCATTCATGGCTCAATAACAGTCCGGCAGGCCGTGTGAACCATCCGTTCCTTATCGACCGTGACAACGGTTTCAAATCGACATATTGGGAAGTCCTTTCCCTGACGCTCGACTGACTTTTCATTATGTGAATATGCACAAAATGCAATGTTAATATTATATTTATTGCCAATTTTTTAACGGATATGTTGACTTTCATATTTTAGCGTGATAGACTGAATGATGGTTGTAAAACCAGATTTTCTAAGGAGGCAAAATTTAATGAAGAAGATTATGGCAATTGCAGTTGCTTTGGTATTGGCTCTCGCTTTGGCAGTTCCTACCTTTGCAGTTGACACGTCCTACATTCATATCCAGCCCCAGGTATGGGCTCAGGATACCCCCAACTATTCCGCATGGACACCCTTGAAGGATTCTACCGGTTCCGAAGTTCAGGTCGGCCTCGGTGAGACCAAGACCGTCGTTTACACCGGCGATGCTTGGAGAAACGTTACTACCGGCGGTTCTTACCAGTACGGTATTCAGATCCTCGACGGTACCATCGGTCAGACACAGGCTGTTATCGGCGACAAGACCACCATCAAGTACGAAATTTCCGATATCACCATCAAGGCTACCGGCTATGACGATTACGTTGTTCCCTGTGCAGGTGTTTACGAAGCTTCTTTGGAAGCATACGAACCCTCTTGGGGCGGTATTGCAGGAAACACTCACGTTCCTATGGCGTTTGATTTCACTACCGTTGCCGGCGGATCTGACGGTGCTACCCTCGAAGCTTACATTCACTCTATCGAGTCTGTAACCTTCACCCTTACTTATCTTGAATACAACGGCGAAGGCGTTGAAGCTGATGAGCCTGTTGTTGATGAAACTCCCGCAGTTGAAGAAGAACCCGCAGTTGAGGAAACTCCCGCTGTAGAAGAAACTCCTGCTGTAGAGGAAACTCCCGTTGAGACCAAGCCCGCTGAAACCGGTTTGGCACTCGCTGTAGTTCCCATGATCGTTGCAGCTGCTGCAGTAGTCCTTTCTAAGAAGAGATAATTTAGTTATCCTAAACACTTAAAGCGCTCCGTATGGGGCGCTTTTTGTTATAACTCTTAATCATATTGACATTTATTCATAAATGTGTTAATTTGTTTATATGATACTACTATCATATAAACTTTTAGGAGGAAATATCAATGAAGAAAATTCTTGCTATCGTGCTTGCGGCTGTTTTGGCACTCTCTGTAATGCTCACATCCGTTTGCGCACTCGATGAAACTCAGAAAAACCTCTACGCTCAGTTCTGGGCGCAGGATACTGCTACATGGAGCTGGGTTGAGCTTGGTTCTGCTAACAAGGTTATTGCTTTGGGCGAGACTGTTGAACTCGTCTATGACGACAACTTCAACTTCCTCAACCTCAACACAACTTCAGGCATCAACTACGGTCTCCAGCTCGTTGACCAGACCCTTACCGAAGGCGGCGATACTTCCACCGTTACCTTCTCTATGTCTGACCTTGTGATCAAGGCTGAAGGTTATGATGATTTCGTTTTGCCTGCTGCTGATTACAATGTTGACCTGACTGCTAAGACTGAATCCTGGGGTCTCAGCGGCAATGCTGCAACTCCCGGCTTCGATCTTTCCGCTGTTGCCGGCGGTTCGGATGCTGCTTCCTTGGCTGCATACTTTGCTGCTATCACTGAAGTAAGAGTAACTGTTACTTACACCGCTTACAACGGCGTTACCGCTGACGGCTCTGCTCTTGAAGCTCCCGCAGTTGAAGAAGAACCCGCAGTTGAAGAGACCCCCGCAGTTGAAGAAACTCCCGCTGTAGAGGAAACTCCCGCTGTAGAGGAAACTCCCGCGGTTGAAGAGACTCCCGTTGAGACCAAGCCCGCTGAAACCGGTTTGGCACTCGCTGTAGTTCCTATGATCGTTGCGGCTGCTGCAGTCGTTCTTTCCAAGAAGAGATAATTTAGTTTTGAAACATTTACCGCTCCGAACCGTCGGGGCGGTTTTGTTTTTGATACTGATTTAATATTTTTGAATCGATTGGTATAATGTTGTATAAAAATGCCAAAACTAATTGACATTTTTTACTTTTTGTGTTGACTTCTTGCAAAATCCGTGTTAATATATTTATACAATATTATTTATTGTTCTAATTTTTTAGGAGGAAAACAATATGAAGAAAATTTTGGCAATCGTAATGGCAGTCGCAATGCTTATGGCTATGGCTGTAACCGTTTCCGCTGAAGAAGTATTATACTCTTATGATTTTATGTTCTTCAACTGCGGTAACTGGGAAACTAACTCTGATATCACTACTGCTGAGTTCATTGAACTTCTCGCTACTCCCGGCGCTCAGCTCGTAATCACCAGAGACGGTGCTTCCGACATTGTCTACGAATCCGGTACAAGCGGCGTATACGAAAAGTTCTGCCTCACCGATTCCTGGTATGCCGGCGTTATCACCTTTGAAGATGGCACCACCACCAATAACATCCCTATGGGTACTGCTACTCATACCAGCGCTGTTGCTCCCGCTAACGACGTACTTATCGACTGCATCTCTGACGACGGCGTAACCGTTGTTTATGATGCAAACGCTATCTACGACGTATGGATGGAATACGGCTTCGACAAGGGCGGTTCTAACGTTGTTGTTGTTTCCAACACTTCTTCCACCGCTTACAAGGTTGTCAGCATCGCTATCATCGTTCCCGATGCTCCCGTTGAAGAAACTCCTGCAGTTGAAGAAACTCCCGCTGTTGAGGATGCTCCCGCTGTAGAAGACGCTCCTGCTGTAGAGGAAACTCCCGTTGAGACTAAGCCTGCTGATACCGGCTTGGCACTCGCTGTAGTTCCCATGATCGTTGCAGCTGCTGCAGTCGTTCTTTCCAAGAAGAGATAATTTTCTTATCCTAAACACTTAAAGCGCTCCGTTTGGGGCGCTTTTTTTCTTTATTGATATTGACTTTTATTTTCAAAAGTGCTAATATGGTTATTGGATAATATTGACATATTATTCTAACTTTTTAGGAGGTAATTGAATTATGAAGAAAATTTTGGCAATTGCTTTGGCTCTCGTAATGGCTCTTTCTCTCTCCGTTGCTGTATTCGCTGACGAAGTTATCTTGAGCGAAGACACTTTGTTCTTCTCCAACGGTAACTGGAACGAATATGACACCGAGATCGGTACTGATGCTTTCTATGAAGCTATCCAGACACCCGGCGCATACCTCGTATTCACCAGAGACACTGCTGCTACCGACGTTTTGGGTTACACCAATGGCGGTTGGGAAAAGTTCATCATTCTTGACTCCTGGTGGAGCGGAAACCTCACTCGTGAAGACGGTTCTACTTGTTCTTGGATCGCTCTCGGTACTGCTAATCACACCATCGCTATGACCACTGAAGGCGGTCAGCCTTACGATGTTGATATCGACGCTGTTCTCGACGACGGTATCAAGGCTTGGTACGACTGTGAAGACATCTTGGCTATCTGGACTGCAGGCGGCTACAACACCACCGGCGGTGGCGACGTATTGCACCTCATCTCCAACTCCAGCCCTGATGATCAGTACAAGATCGTAAACGTTTCCGTAGTAGTTCCTTCCGAACCCATCGTTGAAGATGTTGTTACCGAAGAAGCTGAAGGCGAAGACGTTGCTGCTGAGGAAGAAGTATCTGCTGAACCTGTAGTTGTAACTGTTGTAGAAACTCTCTATGCTATCGATACCAACTACTCCGACAACGATAACAACGGCAAGGCTATTGCTGAGTGCACTTTGGTTGGCGACTGGTACTCTGATAAGTTTGCAACCAGCTGGAAGAACGGTACTGAATGGACCAAGCTTTTGGATTCTCTCAAGACCGAAGGCGCTGTTTTGAAGATCACCTGTGAAGGCAACGTTACTAAGCTTGGCTTCCAGAGCGACCTTGCTAACAGTGAAATGGCTGTTGAATGTGTTGACGGCGTCGTTTCCGTAAACGGTGCTGACGTTTTGGCTTCTTGCGCTGACGCTTTGGCTGACGGCTACGGTTGGTGCAACTTCATCATCTCCGGTGATGCAGGAACCGTTATCAGCGAGATCGCTGTAACTGTTACCACAGAAACCGTTCTTGAATCTACAACTGAGGAAGAAGCCGAAGTTGAAGAAACTAAGCCCGCTGACACCGGTTTGGCACTCGCTGTAGTTCCCATGATCGTTGCAGCTGCTGCAGTTGTTCTTTCCAAGAAGAGATAATTGATTTTTGATCAAATATTAAGAGGCATCGAAAAGATGCCTCTTTTAATTTTTGCCAAACATTTCTTGAATTTTGGTCTGACGTTCGGTTAACCTAATAACACAAAATTTAACCAAATTGGAGAAATGCTTATGAAAAAAATAATTGCTTTGGTAATCTCACTCGTTTGTGCGCTCGCTCTCGGCGTATGTGCATTTGCTTATGAAGCTCCGGGGCAGAAGCTTGAAGTTAAGCTGTTCTGCGAAGTTGACGGCAAATATTACTTTGCAGACGTGGCTGAAGGCAAATCAGACGAAGTTGGAGTAGGGGAGACGCTCAATCTTGTATTCAACGATTTTTCAGATCTCAGATCTATGAACTCAAGCGGCAATATGAAGTTCGGCGTTATGCTTGTAGACGATGAAAACGGCGAAGGCGAAGTGACCTATCACATCAGCGACGTTACCGTCAAGTCAAGCGGTCAGTCTGATCACACCGTTTCCGCCGAAGGAACTTACACCGATAAGCTCAGAAAGGGGATCTATGAGGACGACACAGCCGTCGTTCACGAGTTCAACGTTGCAAACGCCGCAATGAATTCAAGCATCGGATCGCTTGGCGAGATCTCCTTGTCAGTAAACTATATTTCCTATAATGACACGGGATTGAGCACGGCAGAGGCAGTTCCCGAGGAGGAAGAAACACTTCCCGAACCGCCCGCAACAGGCATATCCTATTCGATTCTGCCTCTTTGCGCTGCGGTAGTCGCACTTGCCGTAACTGGTTCAAAGAGATGATTTATCGGCACAGTCATACCGGCTGTGCCATTTTACATAAAAAGTCGGAAAATGCAATATTTTTTTATGATTATTTCTGTTTGTGCAATTGACAAATCACACCTAAAGTTATATAATTTTTAATAGGTAATAAATTACCCAAAATATTTAAGGAGACGTTATTATGAAGAAAGTATTATCTATCCTTGTTGCTGCTATCCTCGTTATGTCTATGGCAGTAACCGCATTTGCGGCTGAAGTTGTGATTTCTGCTGACGCTTGGGATGCTGACTGTGGTGCAAGCCCTGCTGATACCACTTTCGCTGATGGAAGCTTCACTTCCAATGACCCCATCGTTTGCTTGAACATCCCCGGCGAAGTAGCTCTTGGCGAAACTGTTACTGTTACCATCAAGGGTACCTCTGTTGGCGACTTCAGAGTATGGCTTCTCGCTGGCGGCCAGGTCACAGCTTCTGAAATCTGGAAGGCTTCTGAAAACGGATTCACCACTGGTGACTTCGAATACACCTTCGAACTCACTTGCTTCGATAAGGACAGCAAGGGCGTTACTTTGGCTGACGCTATCGCTTTCAAGGGCCCCTCTTACGGTGTAAACCTTGACGGCCTTACCGTTACCTCCATCGTTATCGACTACCCTGGCGAAGAAGCAGTTGAAGAAACTCCTGTAGTTGAAGAAACTCCCGCAGTTGAAGAACCCGTTGAGGATACTCCTGTTGAGGAAACTCCCGTTGAGACTAAGCCCGCTGATACCGGTCTTGCTCTCGCTGTAGTTCCCATGATCGTTGCAGCTGCTGCAGTTGCTCTTTCCAAGAAGAGATAATTTATCTACCTAACAGAAACAAGGCGTCCTGACGGGCGCCTT
>CAYWXA010000008.1:27284-33454 GCA_964462175.1 uncultured Oscillospiraceae bacterium | reverse complement strand
TTTGGCTGCGGCTCTAGGATTCGAACCTAGGGAATGCTGGAGTCAGAGTCCAGTGCCTTACCACTTGGCGAAGCCGCAATATTGCATTGAGCGTTGAAAGACTTTGGCTGGGATAGGTGGATTCGAACCACCGGGATGACGGAGTCAAAGTCCGCTGCCTTACCGCTTGGCTATATCCCAATAACCAATTTTCGAACAGCGTTCAACACAGCCTCATTATTATAGCAAACCCAAAATAAAAAATCAACCCCTTTTTGAAATTTTTTTTGAAATATTTTTTATGCCGAATTTGCACTCCGTCAAGCGCCTTTTGAAGAGCACTTTATTATATGTCCGGCGAAAATATGAAATGCTGAAAAATTAAAGATAAAAAAATAATAAAATTTTGCAAAATGTGTTGAAATGATTTCCGGTTTAATGTATAATAACAGTATCAATAATTATTTGGAGGTCAAATAATATGTATAACATTCCTAATGTTAAACTCGGCATTGTTGCCGTTTCCCGTGACTGCTTCCCTATTGCTCTTTCTACTTCCCGCAGACAGGCAATCGTTAAGGCTTACGGCGAAGGCTTGTATGAATGCCCCATTACCGTTGAAAACGAGCATGACGCTTTGGCTGCACTCGCTAACGTTAAGGAAGCCGGCTGCAACGCTTTGGTAGTATTCCTTGGCAACTTCGGCCCCGAAACTCCCGAAACCCTTATCGCTCAGAAGTTTGACGGCCCTGTTATGTATATTGCTGCTGCTGAAGGCGACGGCGATATGATCAACGGCAGAGGCGACGCTTACTGCGGCGTTCTCAACTGCTCTTACAACCTCGGTATGCGCCACCTCAAGGCTTACATTCCCGAATACCCCGTAGGCACTGCTGAAGAATGCGCTGAAATGATCAAGAAGTTCGTTCCTATCGCAAGAGCTATCATCGGCGTTAAGAACCTCAAGATCATCACCTTCGGTCCCCGTCCTCAGGACTTCTTCGCTTGTAACGCTCCCATCAAGGGTCTTTACGAGCTTGGCGTAGAAGTTGAAGAGAACTCCGAGCTTGACCTCTTGGTTTCCTATAAGGCACACGCTAACGACCCCAGAATTCCCGAGGTTTGCGCTGATATGGCAACCGAACTCGGCGAAAAGGGCATCCTTTGGCCTGAACTCTTGCCCAGAATGGCACAGTTCGAGCTTACTCTCCTTGACTGGGCGGAAGCTCACAAGGGCGCTCGTGAATACGTTGCATTCGCTGACAAGTGCTGGCCTGCATTCCCCGAACAGTTCGGCTTCGAGCCTTGCTACGTTAACTCCAGACTTGCTTCCAAGGGTATCCCCGTTGCTTGCGAAGTTGACATCTACGGCGCACTTTCCGAATACATCGGCGCTTGCATCACCGGCGACGCTGTAACCTTGCTCGACATCAACAACTCCGTTCCTCAGTACATCTACGACGAGGACATCAAGGGCAAGTATGACTACACCCTCACCGACACCTTCATGGGCTTCCACTGCGGTAACACTCCCGAGTGCAAGATGTGCGATGACAGAGCTGTTAAGTATCAGCTCATTCAGCACAGACTTCTCGAACCCGTTGATTCTGAGCCCGACTTCACCAGAGGTACTCTTGAAGGCGACATCGCTGCAGGCGACATCACATTCTACAGACTCCAGTGCGACAGCGAAGGCACTCTCCGTGCATACATCGCTGAAGGCGAAGTTTTGGACGTTCCTACCCGTTCCTTCGGCGGTATCGGTATCTTCGCTATCAACGAGATGGGCAGATTCTACCGTCACGTTCTCATCCAGAAGAGATATCCTCACCACGGTGCAGTTGCATTCGCACACTGCGGCGAAGCACTCTTCGAAGTTCTCAAGTACTTCGGTATTTGCGACATCGCTTACAACCAGCCTAAGGGCGTTCTCTATAAGACCGAGAATCCTTTCGCATAATTTGTACATAATAAGACCCCTCCGAACGGAGGGGCTTTGTTTTTGTAGCCTCCCTCATAGAGGGAGGTGGCAAAAATCGAAGATTTTTGACGGAGGGAGAGATGGTTTCCTCGCAACTAATGTAAGATTTTAAGCAGGAGCGAGCACAAAAATATTGCTTCGCTTCGCTCGCAAGATTTTGACAAAAACGCTTTGCGTTTTTGGTGGAGCGAGCGGTAACTGACGCAGGAAGTTGCCTGTTGCCGCCCTCTTGGCTCTAAAAGCAGCATATGTTATAATTTATTTGCAATGAGCAACGTTACGACAAAGGAGTGTCAATTATGAAAAAGCTGTTTACTGTTCTGCTCGCAATCTGTATGGTATTGGCGATGAGTGTCAACGTTTTTGCGGATGATACGTATCAGGAGGTGCTCTTCGACCGTGTCGGAGACCTTGGAATTCAGTCGCCCTCCGACGTATTCGGTATCGGCGTGCCGATTGACAACAAGGGACTGATTGAAAATGCGACGCTTTACGACTTTATCGAACAAGCAGAGCTCGGCGCATTTTTGGTTATGGAGTTCGAGTCGTCGGGATATTTGGGAAATGACCCTAAGCCTGTAATTCAGTTCAACTGCACAGAAGGCGAAGATTTACAAGGCGTTTCTTTCAACGTTTTAAAAGATGGCGATAAATATATTGCATATGTAGATCTCAGTGACGTTTTGAACGATTTTACAGATGACGGAAACACAGTTTCTGATATTTTCAACTGCGGCGTACAGGTATGGGCAGAAGATTTCATTCTTCATTTGGTTTACACCACCAACGAAGCGCCGTACGCAGAAGCCGACAACGAACCTGCAGATACCGGAATCGGTTTGTCGCTTATTCCTCTTGCGGTTGCCGTGGCAGTGGCTGTAAGTTCAAAGAAGAGATGATTTAAGTTAAAAAGCTCTCACGTGGTGGGAGCTTTCGTTTTGCGCCTCAGCCGTCAGCTTCGCTGACAGCTCTCCCTATGGGAGAGCCTTTTGCAAATGCGTATTAAAAAAGGAACAGATCGGGAGTCTGTTCCTTTTTATTATGCTTTTACAGCAAATGCGCTACGATCTCATCGTGTGAAATTGCCAGCAGATCGGCGGGTGCGACGTCAAACACCGTTTTGCAGCCCGTTTCGCCACGATGCGCCATTTTGTCGATGGCTCTTGCGAATGCAACAAGCACCGAGCCTGTAAACTCGGGGTTGGAGTCAAGAGTCAGCTTATATTCAACGACCTGTTTATGCTCGTCGTTTACGCCCGTTGCGCCCGTGCGGATTACACTTCCGCCGTGGGGCAGACCCATATGGTCACGCTTGAGTTCCTCCATCGTAATGAAGTGAACGGCGGTGTCGTAAGGCTCGAAATATGCAGGCATTGTGACTATCTCGTTGCGGATACGCTCAAGGTCTGCGCCCTCTTCAGCAACGACGTAGCACTCTCTTTTGTGCTTCTGTCGGGTGGTGTATTCCTCTCTTGAGCCTGCACGAACGGCGTTTACAACTTCTTCAACAGGAACGGTATACTGTCTTGCATCAACAACGCCGTCAATTCGGCGGATAGCGTCAGAATGGCCTTGGCTTACTCCCCTGCCCCAGAAGGTATAATCGTTGCCGTCGGGCAGGACTGCATTGCCATATAGGCGCATAAGCGAGAACATTCCGGGGTCCCATCCGCAGGAGATCAAGGCGAGCTTGCCCGCTTCCTTTGCAGATTTATCAACTGCGGCGAAGTGTGTGGGAATGCTTGAGTGGTTATCATATGAATCAATGACGTTGAAATGCTTCGCAAGGGCGGGTGTCATCTCGGGCAGGTCGGTTGCCGAACCGCCGCAGATTATCATAACGTCTATTTTATCGGACCAATTTTCAATATCGTTAACAGATACAACGGGCACTCCATCGGTTTGAATTTTAAGCGATGCAGGGTCACGTCTTGTGAATACCGCCATAAGAGAAGCATCGGGATTTTTGGAGATTGCGTTTTCAACGCCTCTGCCAAGATTGCCGTAGCCGTAAATACCAATTTTCATATACAGTACCTCCTTGTAGATCTATAGGCATATATTATCACACTTTTTTTGAAATTTCAATTTACATTTTAGTTACATTTACGCTTTTATTCATTATTACAATAAGCCGCTCAGATTAACAGACTGATTTATACAGTATTACTTCTTGACTTTAGCACGATAGCGTGCTAACATATTATTGTGATACAGATTTACATCATCAAATCATTCGGAGGTGCCAAATGTCTGAAAATAACGATATGGCTTTGCAAAAACTCGCCAAAGCCTTTTCATCTATTCATTCGGAAGAAGAAAGCGTAAAATTCTTGACCGATATACTCTCCATCAAAGAGATAAAAGAGATCTCCCAGCGGCTTGAAGTTGCAGGGCTTTTGAAATCAGGCATGGTATATACCGACATTTCAAATAAAACGGGAGCATCGACCGCCACCATCAGCCGAGTCAACAGATGCCTGAATTACGGCGAGGGCGGATATGAGATAGTTCTTTCAAGACTTTCGGAGGATATAACGTGAATTACATTTTGAAAAACGGTGAACAGGAAATGCTTTTGCTCCGTGAGCTATATGAATCTCACGGATACTCTCATTTTAAAATGAGCAAGTTTGAGGAATACGATCTTTATGCAAAAAACAAAGATTTTCTCAAAGGCGGAAATATTTTGACCTTTACCGACCTGAGTGGCAGATTGATGGCGCTTAAACCGGACGTCACGATGTCAATAATCAAAAATTCGTCGGATGAATCGGATGATCTTGATAAGGTCTATTATAACGAAAACGTTTACAGAGCCGAGTCGGGAAGCTTTAAGGAGATCATGCAGACGGGGCTTGAATGTATCGGAAAGATAGATCTTTTCAGCAAGTGCGAGGTCATCAGCCTTGCGGCGAAAAGCCTTGAGCGATTCAGCGACGACTACGTTCTGGATATCTCTCATATGGGAATTCTCGCTCAGATGCTTAAAAACATAAACACAGACAGCGAGATCAAGCAGGAAATAGTCGGCTGTATCGAGAGAAAGAGTCTGCACGAGCTTAAAGAGATATGCAAAGACGTTGATGCAAAGGCTGCGGATAAGCTTGCGGCGCTGATAGAACTCGATCCGGACACGGAAAAGGGTCTTAAAGAATTGAAAAAGCTCTGCCCCGATTCTTCGGCGGTAAGCGAGCTTGAAAAAATCATCGATGTTCTGAACGTAAGCGTCGGCGCCAACCGGTTAAGACTCGATTTCTCGGTAGTTCAGGATCTAAGCTATTATAACGGAATCGTTTTTCAGGGCTTTATTGACGGAATTCCCGAAAAGCTTCTTTCGGGCGGACAGTATGATAAGCTGGTCAAAAGAATGGGCAAAAATTCGGGAGCGATAGGCTTCGGAATCAGCACCGAGCTTCTTTCAAGGCTTCAAAAGAAAGCGAAAAGCTCGGCGGATATCCTCATCATATACGACGAGGATGATGACGTCAAAGCTTTGATGAGCGAGGTTTCAAAGCTGATCAAAAGTGGCAAGCGGGTCGAAGTTCAGCGTCAGATGGACGGCAATAAAAAGTATGGCGCAGTTATGAAATTTGAAAAGGAAGGGCTTGCAGATGTCTGAAAAAATGATAAACATTGCCCTGCCGAAGGGCCGCTTGGGCGAAAAGGCGTATAAGATCTTTGCTGATGCGGGATATGACTGCGACGAGCTTTTGGACAAAAACACCCGCAAGCTGGTTTTTGAAAATCCCGAATCGGGTGTGAGATATTTCTGGGTCAAGCCCTGCGACGTTGCGATATACGTTGAGCGTGGTGCGGCAGACATCGGCGTTGTCGGAAAGGACATTCTTTTGGAGTATGAGCCGGACGTATATGAGCTTTTGGATCTGGGCATCGGCAAGTGCAGGATGTGTGTGGCAGGTCCCGAGGACTTTTGCGATGACACCGACGTGACCCTCAAGGTTGCGACGAAGTTTCCCAATATTGCGGCGAGCTACTACGCATCGAAAAGCAGGGATATTGACATCATCAAGCTCGGCGGGTCTATCGAGATCGCACCGATCTTAGGGCTTTCTGACGTCATCGTGGATATTGTTGAAACGGGAACGACGCTCAAAGAGAACCGTCTTGCGCCGCTTGAAACGGTGGCGCAGATAAGTGCGAGGTTTATTGCGAACAAAGCGAGCTATAAGTTTAAGGGCGGGAAGAT
>CAYWXA010000008.1:25741-27184 GCA_964462175.1 uncultured Oscillospiraceae bacterium | reverse complement strand
TGGTCGATGACGATTTCATAAGGATCATTGAAACGGCGGCTCAGAACATCAGAGAGTTCCACTCAAAACAGCTTCGCAATTCGTTTATTTTAACCGACAAGGACGGAATCGTTTGCGGACAGCGAATTATTCCCATTGAGAAGGCAGGTTTATACGTGCCCGGCGGAACTGCGGCGTACCCCTCAACCGTTTTGATGGATTCGATTCCTGCCAAGATCGCAGGATGTAAGCAGATCGTGATGGTCACTCCGCCTTCAAAAAATGGCAAGGTCAATCCTGCAATTTTAGCGGCGGCAAAGGTTGCGGGAATTGATAGGATCTATAAAGTCGGCGGCGCACAGGCAATTGCGGCGCTGGCTTACGGCACAGAGAGTGTGCCGAAGGTCGATAAGATCGTCGGGCCCGGCAACGCTTACGTTGCAGAAGCGAAGAAACAGGTCTACGGCACCGTTTCAATTGATATGATCGCAGGACCCAGCGAGATTCTGGTCGTTGCGGATGAAAAAAGCGACCCAAAATTCGTTGCGGCTGATCTGCTTTCGCAGGCGGAGCACGATAAATTGGCAAGTGCGGTACTTGTCACTAACAGCTACGAGCTTGCCGAGAAGGTGTCAGCGGAGATTGAAAAACAGCTTGAGCTTTTGCCAAGATATGAGATTGCAAAAACATCAATTGATAACAACGGCAAGATAATCATCACCAAAACCATTGACGAGGCGATTGAAATTTCAAACGCTTTGGCGCCCGAGCACCTTGAGCTGGTGCTTGATAATCCCTTTGATTATCTCGATAAGGTCAAGAATGCGGGAAGCATCTTTATGGGACGCTACTGCCCCGAGGCTTTGGGGGATTATTACAGCGGAGCAAACCACACTCTTCCCACCAGCGGAACAGCAAGGTTTTCCTCTCCCCTTTCGGTCGATGATTTTGTGAAGAAAACGCAGTACACATATTACACCAAGGACGCGCTTGAAAAGGTTTATAAAGACGTTGCACGATTTGCAACAGAAGAAGGCCTTGACGCACACGCCAAGAGTGCGACAATAAGATTTGAAGATTAGCTATACAAAGGATTTGAACATTATGTCAAGATTTCTTGCGGATAAGTATTTATCCCTTAAAGAATACGTGCCGGGCGAACAGCCGAAGGATCGCAGTTACATTAAGCTGAACACCAACGAAAGCCCCTTTCCTCCCTCGCAAGGAGTAGTTGATGCCGTCAGCCGTGAACAGATCGAATCTCTTCGGCTTTATCCCGACCCGGATGCGAGTGAGCTTAAAGAAGCTTTGGCAAAAGAATACGGCGTGAAGCCGCAAAATATTTTCGTTGCGAACGGCTCGGACGATATTTTGAACTTCTCGTTTATGGCGTTTTCGCAACAGGGTGCGGCGTATGCCGACATCACCTACGGTTTTTATAAGGTCTTTGCGAAGCTTCACGGC
>CAYWXA010000008.1:23564-25641 GCA_964462175.1 uncultured Oscillospiraceae bacterium | reverse complement strand
TACTATAAAGCAAACTGCCAAAGGATCATTGAGGCAAGAGAATATACAAAGCGGGAGCTGAAAACCCTCGGGTTTGATTATACCGACTCGAAGGCGAACTTCATTTTTGCAAAGTCGCCCGATATCGGCGGCGGGGAGTTATATTTGAAGCTCAAAGACAAAGGAATTCTTGTAAGGCACTTTAATGACGAGCGGATTTGCGAATACGTAAGGGTTTCGATTGGAACGCTTGACGATATGGCAAAGTTCGTTGGGGCGGTTAAGGAGATTTTAAATGAGAAAAGCTGAAATTATCAGAACGACCAAGGAAACGGATATTTACTTAAGCCTTGATCTCGACGGCAAGGGCGTTTCGGATATAAATACGGGATGCGGTTTTTTAGATCATATGCTCACACTCTTTGCAAAGCACGGCGCATTTGATCTGACGGTAAAGTGCAAGGGCGACATTGAAGTCGATTATCACCACACCACCGAGGACATCGGAATTGCGCTGGGTCAGGCGCTTAAAAAGGCGCTTGGCGATATGCGGGGCATTACGAGATATGGGTTTATGATCCTGCCGATGGATGAAACGCTGATACTCTCGGCGGTGGATATTTCGGGCAGAGCACAGCTTAACTTCGGGCTGAATATTCCCACGCAGAAGGTGGGAGATTTTGACTGCGAGTTGGTCGAGGAGTTTATGCTGGGGCTGGTCAGAAATGCGGACGTCACCCTGCACCTTAAACAGCTTGACGGCAAGAACAGCCACCATATTATTGAGGGAACGTTCAAGTCGCTGGCAAGGAGCCTGAGAATGGCAGTTAAGATCGACGAAGCAGCTAAGGGTGAGATTCCTTCTACAAAGGGAGTGCTGTAAACAAGATGATAGCGATAATTGACTACGGCGTGGGAAATCTGTTTTCCCTTGAATCAAGCCTTAAGGCAATCGGAGCAAAAACGGTTGTCAGCGGTGACCCTAATGTCATCAAATCGGCGGATAAGCTGATCTTGCCGGGTGTCGGAGCGTTTGAGGATGCCGCAAAAAAGCTTAAAAGCTCGGGGCTTGATGAGATAATCAAAGAAGAAACAGCAAAGGGCAAGCCACTTTTGGGAATATGTCTGGGGATGCAGATGCTTTTTGAAAGGAGCTATGAATTCGGATGCTTCGAGGGTCTGGGGCTGATTAAAGGCGAGATTAGGCCAATCAGCGAGAAGATTCCCGAAGGACTGAAGATTCCCCACATCGGCTGGAATGCACTGAAATTCACGAAAAACGGTTGCCCTATCTTCAAATATATTAAAGACGGCGACTTCGTTTATTTCGTTCATTCTTATTCGGCGGTTGATTGCGACTGCGACACCGTTGCCGTGACCGAGTACGGTGCGGAGCTGACAGCGGCGGTTGCAAAAGCAAACGTTTACGGATGTCAGTTCCACCCCGAAAAAAGCTCGGAAACGGGTCTTAAAATACTGAAAGCATTTAACGAATTATAAAGAAAGCGGGATCGTGTATGATTATTTTCCCGGCAATTGATATTATTGGCGGTGAAGCTGTTCGCCTTTACAGGGGTGACTATAACCAAAAGACCGTTTACGGCACGCCTTATGACATTTCCCTTGAGTTTAAAGCGAAGGGTGCGACGCACGTTCACATCGTTGACCTTGACGGGGCAAAATCGGGCGGAACGCCGAACATTGAAACCATCAAAAGAATCGTTGCAGACTGCAAAATGTTCGTTGAGGTCGGCGGCGGTATCAGAAGTCTGGGAGTTATTGAAAAATACGTCAGAGCAGGAGTTTCAAGGGTCA
Organism: uncultured Oscillospiraceae bacterium; assembly: GCA_964462175.1. Taxonomy (GTDB): domain Bacteria; phylum Bacillota; class Clostridia; order Oscillospirales; family Ruminococcaceae; genus Faeciplasma. The sequence goes on along the minus strand of CAYWXA010000008.1, from coordinate 23,847 downwards.
TTCTCGGAACGGCGGCAGTTAAAGATCCTCAGCTTATCAAGCTCGCCGTAAGAGAATTCGGCGGTTCGGTCGCCGTCGGAGCGGATATTTTGGACGGGAAGATTCGAATCAACGGCTGGCTTGAAGCGGCGGACATTTCGGCGGACGATTTCTTCGGACGAATGCAGGATGAGGGAATTCAGAACGTCATCTGTACGGATATTTCAAAGGACGGCGCAATGAAAGGGACGAATCTGGAGCTTTATCGGGAGCTGTCGCAAAGATATAATATGAGTATTACGGC
>CAYWXA010000008.1:5953-23464 GCA_964462175.1 uncultured Oscillospiraceae bacterium | reverse complement strand
CGAATCTGGAGCTTTATCGGGAGCTGTCGCAAAGATATAATATGAGTATTACGGCCTCGGGCGGAGTTTCAAGCCTCGAGGACATAAAGGCGCTCAAAAGTATGGGCATTTACGGAGCAATCGTCGGAAAAGCTTATTATACGGGTGCAGTTGACCTTGAAAAAGCAATCGAGGTGGCAAGATGATCACAAAGAGAATAATCCCCTGCCTGGACGTCAGGGACGGCAGGGTTGTAAAGGGTATTAACTTCACAGGCTTGGGAGACGTGAACGATCCCGTGACCTTGGGAAAATACTACTCGGAAGCAGGCGCAGACGAGCTGGTGTTCTATGATATCACGGCATCAAACGAAAACAGGAAGCTTTTTGCGGATATTCTAAGAAAAGTTGCCTCGGAAATATTCATACCCTTAACCGTTGGCGGAGGAATTTCGACGGTTGATGACTTCGCAAGGGTGCTTGACTGCGGCGCAGACAAGGTCAGCGTCAATTCGGGGGCAATTTCGAATCCAGAGATCATTTGTAAAGCCAGCCGCCTTTACGGGTCGCAATGCGTTGTTTTGAGTGTTGATGCAAAGCGGGTTGACGGAAAGTTTCACGTTTTCGCCCGTGGCGGACGGGTCGACACGGGAATTGAGCTTTTGGAATGGATAAAACGGGGAGTCGGCAACGGCGCCGGCGAGATAGTGCTCAATTCTATCGACACAGACGGCGTAAAAAAAGGCTTCGACCTTGAGATGCTCCAGGCGGTTTGCGATATTGCAGACGTGCCGGTCATTGCATCGGGCGGCGCAGGAAGTAAAGACGATTTTATAACGCTGTTCAAGAGCGTTCCGAAGGTGGATGCGGGGCTGGCGGCATCTATATTCCACTTCGGTGAGGTTAAGATCGAGGATCTGAAGAGAACGCTTCGTGATAGCGGGGTTAACGTGAGGATTTGAGGATAGGCGGGGCGGAGGCCGTCGTGCATCGAAGATGCGTGACGGAGGGGACCCGCGAGTATACGCAAAGGTTTGGAATTCGGCGGTTTCCGCGAGGAAATTCGAAACTTCAGTTTCGAAAGACGAATTCGCAGCGACCGACACAAAGGTAATCTTAATCACAAACTACGACGGTCGCTTGGAGGCGTGGCTGACACGGCGATGCGATGAAATTGCATCGCAAGTGGCGTGGCGTGCCGAGCGGAGTTTGGGCGTTGCGCAAAAGGAGCGAGCGACGTCCGGCGGGCGGCGTTGCGACAGCAACTGTGCCGGACGGGTGGAGCGAGCGGCGCTTTTCACCTCATCCACCTCGTTCCTCGGCACCTTCCCTCAAGGGGAAGGCTATAAGTAAAGGAGAAAACTATGATCAACGTAAACGATTTGAAATTTGACAATGCGGGGTTGATTCCCGCAATTGTGGTGGACGCAAAGACCAAAAAGGTTTTGACGCTTGCATATATGAACAGACAAAGTCTTGAAATCTCGATAGAAAAGGGGCTGACCTGTTTCTGGAGCAGATCGAGAAACGAGCTCTGGCTCAAGGGCGAAACAAGCGGAAACTATCAGCGCATCGTGTCAATCACTACTGATTGCGACAGGGACGCTTTGGTCGTAACGGTTGAAAAGGACGGCCCTGCTTGCCACACGGGCGCAGACAGCTGTTTCAACGACAAGGTATATGAAAGCGAAACGTTGAGTGAGTTTTCATACGAGGGCTTAATGGAACTAATTAAGGGCAGAAAGACCGACAAAAAGGAAGGCTCATACACCACATACCTCTTTGAAAAGGGACTCGACAAGATTTTAAAGAAGGTCGGTGAGGAATGTACCGAGGTTATAATCGCAGCAAAGGACAACGACAAGGGCGAAACGGTTTATGAGATAGCTGACCTTATCTATCACCTGAGCGTTTTGATGATCGAGCAGGGCATCAGCCTTGAGGACGTCAGAGCGGAGCTGGCTTCACGCCACGTCATTGACAAAAAGGTGAAGCAGGAAAAAATGAGCGCAGAGGTAAAATAATGGCAAAGTTCAGACAAGGACTTCACAATCACTCGACCTTCAGTGACGGCGACAACACCGTTGAGGAGATGATCTTAAGTGCAATTGCCAAAGGCTTTGACACCTTCGGCATCAGCGATCATTCATATACGGCATTTGATCTTGAATGTTGTATGGCAAAGGACTCGCTTGAAGATTATCTTTCGGAATGTGCTCGGCTCAAGGAAAAATACAAGGGGCAAATTGATGTGCTCTGCGGGTTGGAGCTTGATTACTTCTCCCCTGTTACCCGCAAAGGATTGGACTACGCCGTCGGATCGGTACATTATCTTTACAAAAACGGCGAATACATCACCGTTGACGATACCCCCGAAAAACTGATCGATGGGGCGATCAAGCATTATTCAGGTGATGTTTATTCGCTTTGCGAAGAATACTTTGCGACGGTTTCAAAGGTGGTCGACAAGACCGACTGTGATATCATCGGGCATTTTGACATAATCAGAAAATTCACCGAGCAGGTTCCCAAGCTTATTGACACGGGAAACCCAAGATACGTCATAGCAAGGGACAAAGCCATTGAAAAGCTGGTAGCTTCGGGCGCAATTTTTGAAGTGAACACGGGCGCTATGGCAAGAGGATATCAAAGCGAGCCATATCCCGAAAGGTCTGCCCTTGAGCTTATATGTAGATTGGGCGGCAAGGTGACGATCAGCGCAGACAGCCACAACGCTGACACGATAGATTTCGGATACGAGGAGTCGCTTGAGATGATCAGAGCCTGCGGGTTCAGTGAAATTTGGAGATATAAAAACAAAAGCTTTGAGCCAAGCCCTATTTGATCAGGGTTTGGCTTTTTTGTGGGGTCGCGCGAAAGAGTGTGGGAGGCGGCAGCCCGCCGGGGCGAAGCCCCAGCGACCCGTGGCGGAGCCACGGGTAAGGCTTTTTGCCCCCCAACGGGGGCAAAAAGCCTTGGCTGCCGCCGTGGGAGCGAGGGGTGTCTGCGGGCGTGGCGCCGTATGGTGCCGTGCCGCAGGTACCCCGAGCGGTGTTGTGTCGCCGCCAAAGGCGGCGTACATTTTTGCCTCTCCCTTTGGGAGAGGTGGCGCAACGAAGTTGCGACGGAGAGGGACCCGTATGCGGAGCGCTCGCCATCGCCGGCTCTGTCGAGCTTATCGGCAACGGCTTTATGACCTGCTTGATACTGTTAAAGTTTGCACCGACGGAAAATCGCCCGAGGAAGTTGCCGATTCGATCGTAAACATATAGATAATTGCGGCTGTTTTAAATCAAACGGCCGTTCTTTATTGTCAAAAATTAGTGCAGCGGAATATAATTTTGATATAGATGTGTCGCAAGTTTTCTTGACATTGAAGGCAGTTTGAGGTATGATATAGTGTGTATGAATACGCACCATGACGGGAGGCGAAATATATGTGCGGTATTATCGGATACAGCGGAAACAATAATGCTACCGAGCGCGTTATTCACGGGCTCAAGGCACTTGAATACAGAGGATACGATTCTGCAGGTCTTGCAGTTTTTATAAAAGATGAGGTTGAATGTGTTAAGGTGACGGGCAGGGTTCAGGCTTTGGATGACAAAGTTGAATCTTTGGGCGGAATGAACTCAAATTGCGGCATCGGCCACACCAGATGGGCGACCCACGGCGCACCGAGCGACGTTAACTCCCACCCCCACAAGATCGGCAAAGTCACCCTCGTTCACAACGGAATTATTGAGAACTATGCCGAGCTTAAGGAAAAGCTTATTGATAAAGGCGTTGCTTTTTATACCCAGACGGACACCGAGGTGGGCGCAGGGCTTATTAACAGCTTCTACGGTTTGACGAAGGAACCCGTTGCGGCGATCAGATGCGCTATGGACGAAATAAGCGGCTCATACGCATTCGGAATTTTGTTTGATGACATCCCCGGGAAGATCTACGCTGCAAAGAAGGATTCCCCTCTCATCATCGGTCTGGGCGATGAGGGCGGTTTCATTGCCAGCGACATTTCTGCGATTCTTAAATATACCAAGAACTATATGACTCTTGCAGACGGCGAGGTCGCAGTGATCGACGGAAATAACATCACCGTATTTGACAAAAACGGCGACGTCACCCAAAAGGACGTTTTAACGGCGACTTGGGATGCGGCAACTGCCGAAAAGGGCGGATACGCCCACTTTATGCTCAAGGAGATCCATGAGGAGCCTGAAGCTATCCGCAAGACCCTTAGCCCCAGATATAAAAACGGCATCGTCAGCTTTGAGGCTGACGGCTTGACCGACGAAGATTTCGAGGCGATACACAATTTGAGGATCGTCGCCTGCGGAACTGCGATGCACGCAGGACTTTACGCCAAGTATTTGATCGAAAAGCTGGCTCGCGTGCCCGTAACCGTTGAAACGGCTTCCGAATTCAGATATGAGGATCCCATCGTCGGGGAAGGCGACACCGTTTTGATCATCTCCCAGTCGGGCGAGACCGCCGACTCGAGAGAAGCGTTAAGGCTTTCCAAAGAGCGAGGCGCAAAGACTCTGGCGCTTGTAAACGTCATCTCATCGACCATCGCAAGAGAAGCCGATCACGTTATTTATACATATGCAGGGCCGGAGATCTCCGTGTGCTCCACGAAGGCTTATACCGTTCAGACGGCGACCCTTTGCGCATTTGCGTTTAACCTTGCATATATCAAGGGAAAGATCACCCACGATAAGCTGGTAAGCCTTTCAACGGTTTTGATGAACCGCTTGGGCACCGTTATTGCAGAGGTCATCTCAGATGAACCGATGCTTGCAGATATTGCCAGCGAGCTTTATAAACAGGAGGACATTTTCTTCATCGGCAGAGGTTTGGACAGCTTTATCGTTCAGGAAGCCTCTCTCAAGCTGAAGGAGATCTCCTACATCCACTCGGAGGCGTATGCCGCAGGCGAGCTTAAGCACGGAACCATCTCGCTTATTACCGAGGACACCCCTACCTGCGCTTTGGCAACATTGCCCGAGCTTTATGAAAAGACCCGCTCGAACATCCGTGAGATCGAAACGAGAGGCGGAAAGGTCTTTTTGATCTGCGGGCCCGATTATCCAAAGGACCCCGACACCGCTTATGAATACCGTCTGCCGGAAATTGACAGACTGTTCATGGGAATTGCGGCATCAACAGCTTATCAGCTGTTTGCATATCACGTTGCGGCACTCAGAGGCTGCGATATCGACAAGCCGAGAAATCTGGCAAAGTCGGTAACTGTTGAATAATTATAAATGAAAGAGGAATTTCAAAATGAGCAAAAGCAAGACTTACAAAAGCAAAAAAGGCGGCGTTGATATTTTCGTTGTGTTAGGCGTAATTTTGGTGGTACTCGTTGCTGTCATCCTTATTATCAACGGCGTTCAGAATGCAAAGATCACATCACTTATGCGTGACTACACCGAATACGTTTACGGCGAAGGCGAAAAGGTAAAGATGACCCACGCTTCCGGCGACGGATACGATCTCTGGCAGGGCGATGATTACATTTACGACGTGCTTAACGGCATTATTTATGACTATAACAAGAACGAGCTTGATGCTTCTTACGTAACCGTTGCAATTGAAAACGCAGTCAACTCTCTTGAGGACGGCTCCGCTGTCAGCAACCTGCAGTACGTAAGCTATACAGACGTAAACGACTTCTCCAAGGAATATAACGGCATCGTGTTCATGATCACAAACACCGAAAACGTTGTTGAATCAACTGATGCGGCGGCAGAAAAGATCTGGAGCATCATCAGCGCTTCCGAAGGAACCGTTTACACCGGAATCGAAGTCAGTATGTTCGATATGGAAAACGAATACACCGTTTACATTGACGCTATGGGCGGCGACACTTTGACACTTGAAGCAGTCAAGGAAAATCTCGTTAAGGCTGAAGAGAACTCTGCACTTTACGGTTACTGGCTCGCAACCGTTGAAGCAAACGCAAACGTTGAGCTTGAATCAGGCGAGGGCGACGTTAGCGAAGGCGAAGTTGCTGATGAAACTGCAGAAGAATCTTATGAAGAAGCTGTTGAAGAATAAATAATAATTTAGCGCAGTATTGACATAAAGCATTAAAACGAGTATAATTTTCAGGTAAGCATCGTAAACTTACGGTGCTTACCTTTATTTTGACGCAGGAAAGGACTGACAAATATGAGCAAGCTTTACGTGCCGAAGGGATATACATCGAGTTTAACGGCATATGAAACTCAGACGGCTATCGGACTTATTAAGAGGAGCTTTGAGATAAATTTGTGTCAGTCGCTTAATTTGAAGAGAGCTTCCGCTCCCCTGTTCGTTGACGGACACAGAGGATTAAACGATGACCTCAACGGATACGAGCGCCCCGTAAGCTTTGACCTTTTGGAAACGGGTGAAAACGCAGAGGTCGTTCATTCGCTGGCGAAGTGGAAAAGAATGGCGCTGAAAGAATACGGTTTCCACATCGGTGAGGGACTTTATACGGATATGAACGCCATTCGCCGTGACGAGGAGATGGATAATCTGCACTCGGTATACGTTGACCAGTGGGACTGGGAGAGGATCATTACAAAAGAGGACAGAAACCTTGAATTCTTAAAGGATATCGTCACGAAAATCGTCAGCGCAGTATGCGATACGCAGGAGCTGGTTTCAAAGGTATATCCCAACGTTAAGTGCCGCATCAGCCGTGAAATTAAGTTTATCACCACTCAGGAGCTTGAGGATATCTATCCCGATATGACACCCAAGCAGAGGGAAAATGAGATCGTTAAGGAGCACAAGACCGTTTTCATTATGCAGATCGGCGATAAGCTTCGCTCGGGAGAAAAGCACGACGGCAGAGCGCCCGACTATGACGACTGGTCGCTCAACGGCGACCTGATGTTCTGGGACGATACCCTTGAATGTGCAATGGAAATATCTTCGATGGGTATCCGTGTAGACGAAATGGCGATGCGTGAACAGCTTAAAAAAGCCGAGTGCGAATGGCGCTCGGGGCTTGAATTCCACAAGAAATTGCTTGCAGGCGAGCTCCCTCTGACCATCGGAGGCGGTATCGGACAGTCAAGACTTTGTATGCTTCTTCTGGGCAAGGCTCACATCGGCGAGGTTCAGGTGTCGGTTTGGGATAAAAAGACGGTTGAAGGCTGTAAAGAAGCGGGAATTATGCTTTTGTAATATGAAATTATAAAATATCGATTATTTCAAACATTCGCTCAAAAACCTATTGCAAAACCGAGTCCTATGATGTTATACTGGCATCATAGGACATTTTGTTTTTTGACCCAAGAAAGGTAAATCAACTATGGCGGAAAATATCATCAACGAAGAGATACATTTGGTAGACCTGCTTTATCCATCGGAAAGCAAAAAGCGTGAGTGCCTTGACAGAGGCGCAAAGATCGCAAAGCTTCCGCAGGATTACGTTACAAACTTAGAGCTTGAAATGCTCTCCCGTTTGATCTGCCCCGAAAATTCGCTGAACGCTTTAAGAATTTTCACACAGCTTACGGATGACCCGGAAGTTTTAAACTACCGTCTTGACATTTTGGAGGACTTTTTGAACGTTCCTTCGCTCGAGGCTGTGCTATATGAAAACGTACACAAGCTTTATATCAACGAGCACGTTAACATTCAGAAGCTCGGTCTTGCAGACAGCTTCTTTGCGCTGAACACAAGACTCAATTCTTTGAAAACGTATATCGACTGTATTACCGTCTGCCACCAGTTCTGCGACAAGAATCAGGATAAATTCAAATCGCAGGCACTCAAAAACTTGGTAGGATATTTCGCAAGCGTTTATAACTCGGAATACTTCGATGAGGTAAAACGTGAAACAGACGAGTGCTTGAGAATTCTTGCAAAGGGCGTTAAGAGCGTCACCGTCGGCATCAACTTTGACGATATGATGCGACCCGTTGAAGCTATGCTTCTGTCGGTATCTACCGATTCGATCAAGAAGAAGGGCCGATTTGACTGGATATTTAAGCACGTCGATCAGAATTCAACCAGAGCTATCGGCAAGACTCACTCGCTTTACAATGAAAACGGCGGCACCAACGATCTTGAAGCTCCCCTCTTCAGAGAGCTCAAGGAGATCAACTCGGAATATATTTCTCACCTTGACACCGCTATAAGAGCATATTTCAAGAAGTCGACCGAAGATATTCTGACATTTGAAAGCCAGATGAGCTTCTATATCGGCGCAAAGAAGATCGTTGAAGCGGTCAGAAGCCGCGGACTTGATATGTGCAGACCGAAATATCTCCCCGCAGAGGACAGAAAGTTTATAGCAGACGGCATTTTCGATCTTTCCTTCTATATCCAGATGGTCGGCTCCGACCCGATGGCAAAGCTTAATGATAAGATCATCAGAAACGAATGCACGATGGATGACGACGGCAGATTCTACGTTCTTACGGGCGCTAACAATGGCGGTAAGACCACATATACAAGAGCTATCGGCATTATTCAGGTTTTGGCGCAGTCGGGTATTTACGTTCCTGCGACGAGCTGTGAGCTGAGCCCCGTTGACTTCATCTACACCCACTTCCCCAAGGAGGAAGAGGTCGGTCTTAACTCATCGAGATTCACACAGGAATGCAAGCAGTTCAAGGAGACCCTCGATACCGCAACCAGCCACAGTATGCTTCTTTTGAACGAGTCGATCCAGTCGACCACTCCGACGGAATGTGTATACATTGCAACGGAGCTGGCAAAGATCTTCCGCTGCGTGGGCGTAAGAGGTGTATATGCCACACACTTGCTTGAGCTGGCTCGCAGCCTTGATAAGCTCAACGAGGAGGTTGAGGGCGACACCAAGCTGGTAAGCATTATTACGACCGTTGACACGACCGCTGACAACAAGCGACTTTACCGAATCGTCCGTGAGGCGCCGCAGGAATTCGGCTATGCCAGAACGATTTATGAGAAGTTCGGCGTTTCCTTCGAGGAGATCAAGCGCCGTCAGGGAAAATAAGATAAAACTAAAAAGCCTCCCGTATCCGAGCAGGATATGGGAGGTTTTGTTTGTGGTGGAATGGAGGGGGCGGAGCGAGCCGTGGCAGACACGGCGCCGTGCCGAAGGGACGGCGGTTCGTGGCGTGACGTGGCGAGCGGAGCGCAAAAACCCGCTTCGCGGCATTTGGCGGCGAGCGAAAGTTTGGTATTCGGCGCTTCACCTCATCCGCCGGCATACGCCGACACCTCCCCCTCAAGGGGAAGGCTTATTTATCGCCTTCTGTCCCAATTTATCGGCGGGACGCCGTTTTGCATTAAGAATGCGTTGACACGGGAAAACGGACGAGAGCCGAAAAAGCCGTAGTGTGCAGACAAAGGACTCGGATGGGGCGATTCAAAAATTCCGTGGATCGGATTTGTGATGAGCGCTTTTTTGCTTCGGGCATTTGCGCCCCAAAGAATGAACGCAACAGGCTCGGTCTTTTCGTTGAGCTTTTTGATTATCTCATCGGTAAATATCTCCCAGCCTTTACCCTTGTGCGAGTTTGCGTTGCCTTGTCTTACCGTCAGCACGGTGTTCAAAAGCAAAACGCCCTGTTTTGCCCAACCGCTCAGTTCGCCGCAAGTTGTGGGCTTTGCGCCGACGTCCGTTTCAAGCTCTTTATAGATATTGCGAAGCGAGGGCGGCAAGGGTGTCCCCTCCGTTACGGAAAAAGCAAGGCCGTGAGCCTGTCCCGGCTCGTGATATGGGTCTTGCCCGAGAATGACCGCCTTGACAGATGAATAAGGAGTCAGCTTGAGGGCGTTGAAAATATCGTACATATCGGGATATACGGTCTGCGACGAGTATTCACATTTGAGAAATTCCCGCAGATCAAGATAATATTCTTTTTCAAATTCAGCGCCGATAACGCCGTCCCAGTCATTTCCCAGCTTGACCATACCCTTATCCAAACAAAGGATATACTGCGGAAGCGACTATGCCCAGAACCAGACACGCCACGAGCACGATGACAAAAATTCTTGCGAAAACGGTTTTTTTCATCATATATCCGTCCTTTCAAAGTGATATAAAAGAAACAGCCGCCCGACCTTTAACAGTCAGGCGGCATTTTTGCTTAATTAAGCAAGAAGTGCGGAAACGATGTTGACAATAAGGGTAATTACGAAGAACGCACCAACGCAGATCTTTGTAATCTTGTCAAGCTGAGCTTCTTTGGTATTCTTTGCATTTCTGCCGAAGAAGGTATCGGAAGAACCGCCGCCGATTGCAGAGTTAAGACCGTTGCTGTTGGTATCGGTCAAAAGAACGACTGCAATGATCGCAACGCACGCAATGATAAGAAGAATTCCGCTGATAATATTTACAACTGTCATTTAAAAATCCTCCAATAAAGATTAACATTCCTATGGATTATAACACATCCGTTTGCAAAATGCAATAGCTTTGGAAATATTTTTACTTCAGTTTCCAAATATCTCTTGCATAATCCTCAACAGCTCTGTCTGCAGAGAAGATACCTGCGTTTGCAATGTTCATAAGCGACATCGACTGCCACTTGAGATTGTCGCTGTAAAGCGCAGACGCTCTTGCCTGAGCCGCCTTGTAAGAATCGAAATCAGCAAGGACCATATAAGGATCGTCGTACTTGAGGGACTTGACGACGTCATCGAACTTGTTGCCGTTAACGCCGTTCTCGATGCGGTCGATAGCAGCCTTGATGATCTCGTTAGAGTTGTAGATGCTTTCGGGATTGTATCCGTGCTTGCATCTGTCAACCTCTTCGGCAGACATACCGAAGGTGATGATGTTGTCCTTGCCGCAGGCATTTCCGATCTCGATGTTTGCGCCGTCGCAGGTACCCAAGGTTACGGCGCCGTTGAGCATAAGCTTCATATTACCGGTGCCGGAAGCCTCTGTTCCCGCAAGGGAGATCTGTTCGGAGATCTCAGCGGCAGGCATCAATATCTCAGAAAGAGAAACGTTGTAGTTTTCAAGGAAAACAACGCCGAGCTTTTCACGGATCTTGGGATTTCTTCTGATCTCCTCGCCCAACGACCAGATCAGCTTGATGATCTGCTTTGCAAGGTAGTATCCGGGAGCAGCCTTTGCGGCAAAGACGTAAGTCTTGGGAACAAAGTCGGCATTGGGATTTTCAAGAAGGTAATTATACTCGGAGATGATGTTCAAAACGTTGAGGTGCTGACGCTTATATTCATGCAGACGCTTTACCTGAACGTCAAAGAAGGTGTTGGGGTTCAAAACGATTCCGCTCTGGGTCTTGACGTACTTGGTAAATGCGGTCTTGTTCTTGAGCTTGATCTCACCGAGCTTGGTGAGGACCTCGGCGTTATCCTTATATGCTTCAAGCTTTTTCAGCTCGTGAGCATCCTTGAGGTAATCCTTACCGATGGTGGAGTCAAGAAGCTTGCAAAGGTTGGGGTTGGACTGATAGAGCCAGCGTCGGTATGCAATACCGTTTGTGACGTTGGTGAACTTCTCGGGCATTGCATTGTATTCGTTCTTGAACACCTTATCCTTGATGATCTGGGAGTGGATCTCGGAAACGCCGTTAACGTGGTGAGAAGCGGCAACGCAAAGCTTCGCCATATGAACCACGTTGTCACGGATGATGGACATTGAGGTCACCAAAGGCTCGTCGTGATACATCTCGGTCAGGCGGCCGCAGTAGCGGTTGTTGATCTCGACGATGATGGAGAAAATTCTCGGAACAACGGTCTTGAGAAGGTCACAGCTCCACTTTTCGAGCGCCTCGGGCATAACGGTGTGGTTGGTGTATGCAAAGGTGCGGGAAACGATGTCCCAAGCGTGATCCCAGGTGTAGCCGCAGTCGTCCAGAAGAACACGCATAAGCTCGGGGATCGCAAGGGTCGGGTGGGTGTCGTTGACCTGAATTGCAACCTTTTCGGCGAGGTTGTCAAGAGTGCCGTAGGTAGCCATATGGTGGTTTACGATGTCGCCGATGGATGCAGCACACATAAAGTACTGCTGACGTAAACGGAGCGATTTGCCTTCAAGGTGGTTATCGTTGGGATAGAGCACCTTTGAGATAGCCTGAGCGAGGATGTTCTGGCCCAAAGCGAGCTGATAGTTACCGTTCTGGAACTTGCCCATATCGAACGCAGGGCAAACAGCCTTCCAAAGACGGAGCTTTGAAACAGCCTGAGAATCGTATCCGGAAACGTACATATCGTAAGGAATAGCGTTTACGGTGGTGTAATCTTCAAGGGCAACGTGATGATATTTATCATCCCAGTATTCCTTGAGCTTGCCGTCAAAGTGGATCTCTACCTGAGCTTCGGGACGGGCAACAAGCCAGCATCCGCCGCCGGGGAGCCAGTTATCGGGGAGCTCTACCTGCCAGCCTTCATCAAGCTTCTGGCAGAAAATGCCGTATTCATATAAGATCGAATAGCCGGTTGCGGGGTAACCGTCGGTTGCAAGACCGTCAAGATAGCAAGCGGCAAGTCTTCCCAAGCCGCCGTTGCCGAGGCCTGCATCGGGCTCCTGCTCGTATACACGGCTGATGCTTACGCCCAAGTCTTTAAGAGCGGCTTCTGCGGCGTTAACCATACCCAAATTGTAAAGGCTGGTCTTCATGGAACGTCCCATAAGGAATTCCATTGAGATGTAATAAACCTGCTTTTTGCCTTCGGAATGCACCTTGTTCATATATTTGCGGCGCTTGTCCCTGAGTTCTTCGACGATCACGGAAGATAATGCTTCATAGAACTGCTTGTCTGATGCGTTTTCGGGGCTGACGTCATAAGTCTTTTCCAAAGCGCTGACAATGCGTTCCTTGAGGTCTTCCTTGGTGTATTTTTTATTATACAAATATATTCACTCCTGTTCGGAATATTGATATCTTATGAAGCAGCTCGGCTAAAAGCTGACATTCACTAACCATATTATTATACTTTTTTTAATATTTCATGTCAATGAGTAGTTTTGACAAAGAAAAAAGCGCCCGGGTCATAGACACGGGCACTTTGCCGAAAAAAAGCTTAAATAATTGTTGAAACTGCGAAAATTCAAGGTTTAGTCATCGACGTCAAAATTTTCAAGCAGATCTTTCTTTGCGATCGGCTTTGAGTCGCCGTGTCTGACAAAGATCATTGTAACTATCGCCAGAGCTGAGAATACCACCGCATACGGGAAGAGCGAGCCATACCCCAAGCCAAAACCGAGGGTCAGACCCAAAAACTCGGTCTTTGAGATGATAAGCGCAGAAAGGATTGGGGTGACGATCTGAGCAGACATTGAAAATGCGTAATAATATCCGGTGTATTTGCCAACGTCGGCGCTTGAGCACATTTCAACGACCATCGGGAAGGAGTTGACGTTTATCGCCGCCCAGCCGATTCCGACCAGAGCAAAGACGACGTAAATCAACACGCTGACCTTGTCGATGAAGATCATTGCGCCGTAACAAAGAGTCATTAAAACGACGCCTGCAATGATGGTCTTTTTTCTGCCGAGCTTTGAAGAAACCGTGCCCAGCGGAATGAAGGAGATTATTGCGGCAACGGTCGCAACCGTCAGATAGAGCGAGGAGGAGCCTGCATCTACGCCGAACTTGTTTTCAAAATAACGGGAGAAGGAGGTGGTAACGCCGTTGTATGCGGTGAACCACAAAAATACCGAGAGCAAAATGAAAATAAGCGAGATCTTGACATCCTTCGGGAGCTTTTCGCCCTTTGCTGCAGAAGATTCTTCATCATCTTCGATATTCGCTTCGGCAACGACCTTGTTTTCGTTGACGCAAAAGACCATTATCAGTACGGAAACGAGCATAAAAACGGCAACGGTTATGAATATCGGAATGAAGCTGTTATATTTCAGCGAGCCGTCGGGCTGAGCCTCGGAGGTTACGAGGAACATCATTATGATGGTGGAGAAGATGCCGCCGATATAGCCGACGAGGTTGATTATTGCGTTGCCCTTTGAGCGCAGGGGCTTGGGGGTAACGTCGGGCATATACGCCGCCGTCGGAGAGCGGTAGATACTCATTGTGACGAGCAGAAGCATTAAGCAAACGATGAAGCCGGAGAAGTTGCGGGCTTCGGTCAAAAATGCCATTATGAACATTAAGATCACTGCGGCGATCGTACCGAAAAGTATGTAAGGAGTTCTTTTACCCAAGGGGGTGCGGGTCTTGTCGCTGAGAGTTCCGAACAATGGAAGCATAAACACGGCAAGAAGATTGTCCAAAGACATTATCAGGTTAGTCAAAAGCGTTGACTGACCGAAGTGGTTTTCCAAAATTACGGGGATCACCTGATCGTAAAACTGCCAGAATGCGAGAACCGACATAAATGCGAAGCCGATTAAGACGGTGCGTTTGGTGTTAAGTTTCATAGATACCTCCGAAATATAAGAGTTACGGAAATATTTTAGCATATAGCGGAGAAGGTTGTCAAATTTTGGGGGCAAAGCATACTGAGGCGGCAGCCCTGCGGTGCGAAGCACCGCAGACCGCGGGCGAAGCCCGCGGTGACTTGCGCCTACGGCGCGAGTCGGCTGCCGCCGAGGGAGCGAGGCTGTCTGCAGGCGTGTTCCGACAGGAACAGTGCCGCAGGTAGCCGAGCGGTAACGGTTGGGAATTGTTTGAGATTCCGTATTCAGCCTCTCCCCTTGGGAGAGGTGGCACGCAAAGCGTGACGGAGAGGGTGCTCTACCCAATCAACCTTTCCGCCAGTTCGGGCACTTCGCAAAGCGCAGAAACCGCAGGTGTGCCCTCGGGGACGTTTCCGAAGCCGTATGATGCGTGGATAAACACAGCGCCCGCTTCACAAGCGGAGGTGTAATCCCCCATCGTATCGCCGACGTATACGACTTTATCAAGCGAGTTTCTCTTTGCAACAAGGCTGATGTTATACGCCTTGAGCTTTAAGGTGTTGCCCCAACATTCGGTGTCGTCAAACAGATATCCGAGTCCCGAATATTCCAAAAAATCCTCGATATATCCGCACTGGCAGTTTGAAACGCAAGCGACAAACCAGCCGTCCGATCTGAGTTTTTTCAGCGTCCGTTCAAGTCCGTCATATATATCGCCGCCGTGGGTTTTGATGTATTCATTTTCAACTGCGGTGCAGTAGTCCATAATGCTTTCGGCTTTTTCGGGGTCGATGCAATCGAAAAAGATATGTGCAATATCGTACATCGTTTTGCCCATAGCGTTCATAACGTCATCAACTGTCAGGCGAAGCGAATATCCAAGCTGTTCAAGGCCCAAGTTATATGAGAGGCAAACGTTCTCGGAAGAATCCCACATTGTGCCGTCAAGATCAAAAAGTATCCCTTTTTTCATATATATCATTCCTTTGCTGTTTTCTATCTGTGATTACAATGGTCATAGAGCAAATTCAAATCTAACAATTTGAATTTGCAAATCCGATGGAATCGGCTTATCGAAACGCATTATAGCGTTTCGATATTCTATGTCATTATACGGCAATAAGTTGAAATTTGCAACATAAGCAAAAAATATTCTCTTGCAATATATCCGTTTCGGGGGTATAATTATATTGTTATTGACCTAAATCTATAATTTCGGAGGACGTAATTATGAAATTTATGAATGAAGATTTCCTTTTGCAGAATGAAACGGCGAAAAAGCTGTTCCATAACTACGCAAAGAAGATGCCAATTATTGACTATCATTGCCACATCAACCCCCGTGAGATCGCCGAGGACGTAAGCTTTGAGAACATCACAAAGATCTGGCTCGGCGGCGACCACTATAAGTGGAGAATGATCCGCTCCAACGGAATTGACGAGAGCGAGATCACAGGAGACGCCTCCGACAGAGTTAAGTTCCAGCGTTTTGCCGAGGCTTTGCCCAAGGCGATCGGCAACCCGATGTATCACTGGACTCATCTTGAGCTCAAGAGATATTTTGAATACGACGGAATTTTCAACGGCGAGACCGCCGAGGAAGTCTGGAATAAGTGCAACGCCAAGCTCCGTGAGCCTTCGATGACCGCAAAGAGCATCGTTACGGCGTCTAACGTTAAAATGATCGGCACGACCGACGACCCGATCGACACACTTGAATGGCACGAGAAAATTAAAGAGGATAAGAACTTTAAGACCCTCGTTCTCCCCTCCTTCAGACCTGACAAAGCTTGCAATATTGAAAAGCCCGGATTTGTTGAATACATCGGTTTGCTTGCAGATGCCGCAGGTATCGAAATCAAGACAGCAGACGACGTTAAGAAGGCGCTTTCTTTAAGACTTGACCACTTCGTTAAGCATGGATGCAAAGCAAGCGACCACGGTTTGGATTACGCTTGCTATTCCCCTGCTTCAGATGATGAAGTTAACGCTATCTTTGCCAAAGCTATGGCGGGCGAAAAGGTGACCCGGGAAGAAGCAGACAAGTACCGCACGGCGATTCTGGTTCATATGGGCGCAGAATATGCCGACAAGGACGTCGTAATGCAGATCCACTATAACGTTCAGAGAAACACAAACTCCAAGATGCTTGCAAAATTGGGCCCCGACACCGGTTTTGACACCATTCGCACACACGACGGCGCAGTTGAGATTGCAGGACTTCTCAATGCGCTCGAATCGATCGACAAGCTTCCCAAGACTATCGTATACTCCCTGAATCCTCACGACAACGAGGCTTTGGGCACCATCATCGGCGCATTCCAGGGTACGGTCGTTCCCGGAAAGATCCAGCACGGCTCCGCCTGGTGGTTTAGCGACACCAAGTCGGGAATGGAGACCCAGCTCAAGTCGCTGGCAAATCTTTCCCTGCTCGGAAACTTCGTCGGTATGCTCACCGACTCGAGAAGCTTCCTCTCATATACAAGACACGAATATTTCAGACGAATTCTTTGCAACCTCATCGGCACGTGGGTCGAAAACGGCGAATATCCCGATGACGAAAAGCAGCTCGGCGATTTGGTAATGGACATTTGCTATCGCAATGCGGCAAGATATTTTGGGATTGAATAATGGCTAAGACGATATGCGGACTCGATTGCTCGGAATGCGGAATGAAGGATAACTGCAAGGGGTGTATTGAAACAAAAGGCAAGCCCTTTGGGGAGACTTGCATTATCGCAGAGTGTTGCGGCAAAAACGGTTGCAAAAACTGCGGAAAAGCATTTGAAGCGGATTGCAAACTCAAAGAACAGCTCATTTCGGAATTCAATTCGCTGGGTATCGAGGATATGGAAGAGGTCACAGACCTTTACGCTCTCAGGGGCGCATTTGTCAATTTGGAGTATATCTTGCCCTCGGGACAAGCGGTTAAGTTTTGGAATGACGACAGGATGTATCTTGGGAATCAGCTTCATAAGAAAGACAGCGACCGTTGCTATGGCATCACCGCAGATGAAAACAGCCTTTTGGTTTGTGAATACGGCGAGAACGGAAGCGAGCCGGAGATAGTCCTATATAAAAAGCGAAGATAAATGCTGAATCGGCAGTACGGAAGGTACTGCCGATTTTTTGTGCGCCCCCGGGCGGCAGCCGAGGGAGCGAGCCGTGGCAGACACGGCGATGCGCCAAAGGTGCATCGCCAGT
>CAYWXA010000008.1:0-5853 GCA_964462175.1 uncultured Oscillospiraceae bacterium | reverse complement strand
ATCACTCTGACAATGCCTGAATTGGTTGTAAAGGTAGATGCCATTACATCATCAGTCAGCTACTACGATAAAAACGGCAAGCTCCTCTTGAAGGAAAGAAGCAAGCGTCCGAAGATCGCAGAAGAGTTTACGACATATAAACTCAGCGAGAAAACCGCTGAAATTGACGAGATCTCCACCGCTGACGGCAAGAAAAAGGTCGTTCGCTCCGCCGAGATGATTCCCAACGGTCAGAGCTACCGTTCGTGGGTGCATTTTGAATGGAGTGAAGGTGAAGACCTTTACGGACTCGGACAATATGAAGAAGGCTTCGGCTCGCTACGAGGTCAGACCGTTTACGTTCATCAGGGCAACAGAAAGATCGCCGTTCCCGTAATCGTATCCACTTTAGGCTACGGAATTTTGATGGACTCATACAGCCCGATGATCTTCAGCGACACGCCTTACGGCTCATACATATACAGCGAAGCTGTCAGCGAAATTGATTATTACTTTATGTACGGCACGGATATGGCAGGTGTCACAAGGCAGTACCGCAAGCTTACGGGCAAAGCGTCAATGCTTCCCAAGTGGGCATTCGGATATATCCAATCGAAGGAAAGATATGAAACGCAGGAGCAGATTTTGTTTGCGGCGCAGGAATGTCGCAAGCGTGGTATCGGACTTGATTGCATCGTTCTGGACTGGATGTCCTGGGAGGGCGCAAAATGGGGTCAGAAATCCTTTGATAGATCCCGTTTCCCCGACCCCGACGGAATGACCAAGACCTTGCACGATGAAAACGTCAAGTTTATGATATCAATTTGGCCGAGCGTCAGCGAAACGACCGAAAACCGCAAGGAATTTGACAAAAAAGAAGGCTTGATGCTCCCCGCCTGCGATTTTTACAACGCTTTCAGCGACGAAGCAAGAGCGCTTTATTGGAAGCAGGCAAATGAGGGCTTATTCTGCCACGGAATTGATGCCTGGTGGTGCGATAACTGCGAGCCTTTCTGCCCCGAATGGGAAACAAACGTTAAGCCCGAACCTAGCGACCTGATGAGAAGATATTTTGCTCAGTCCTCCCGACATATGCCTGCGGAATTGACCAACGCATACGGGTTGTATCACAGTATGGGCGTTTATGAGGGACAAAGAAGCGTTACCGACGAAAAGAGAGTTGTAAATCTGACCCGAAGCGGATATTTAGGTCAGCAGAGATACGGCAACATCCTCTGGTCGGGCGACATTGCCGCTACATGGGACACTCTTCACCGTCAGATAGCCGCAGGTCTCGGATTCTGCGCCGGCGGTATCCCCTACTGGACTATGGACATCGGCGCATTCTTCGTCAAGGACGGCTTGCAGTGGTATTGGAAAGGCGATTACGACAACACGGTAAACGATCCCGAATACAGAGAATTGTTCCTGCGCTGGTATCAGTGGGGCTCGATGCTGCCCGTATTCCGAGGACACGGCACCGACTGCGACAGAGAGCTTTGGCACTTCGGCGATGAGGGCGACGAGATCTACGATGCACTTGTTAAGGCAAACAACGCCCGATATGAGCTGATGCCTTATATCTACTCGCTGGCAGGAAGAGTCTGGCTTGACGATGAATCAATGATGAGATATTTGGCATTTGATTATCCCGAGGATAAGATCGCCTGCCAAATCAAGGATCAGTATATGTTCGGTGACAGTATTATGGTCTGCCCCGTATATGAAAAGCAGAGCGCAACGGGCGGAATCAGAAAGATATATCTTCCCGAGGGCATTTGGTACGATATGGCTACCAACATAAGATATGAGGGCGGAAGATGGATCGAAAAGGTTGTGCCTCTCGATGAGATCCCTCTGTTTGTCAAGGCGGGCGGAATCGTACCCAAGACAAGGTTTGCGCTTTCAACAAGCGAGCTTTCAGATGACCTTGATATTTACGTTTATGAAGGGGCATCGGGAAGCTTTAAGATGTATGACGATGCAGGCGACGGATATGCGTATGAGCGGGGCGAATATGAAACCTGCCTGCTTGAATGGGATGACGAAGCGAAAAAGCTGAGTGTTTCAAACGGAAAGATGCTTGAAGAAAAGAACGTCACGGTTCACGTTATCACACATAAGTTAGGAGAATGAATATGAAAAAGCAAGCGTATAACCCATATTTGCCCTCTTGGGAGTATATTCCCGACGGAGAGCCTTACGTTTTCGGGGACAGAGTATACGTTTACGGCTCGCACGACTATTTTAACGGCTATGTTTTCTGCATGGGCGACTACGTCTGCTGGTCGGCGCCCGTTGACGATCTGGGCAACTGGAGATACGAGGGCGTTATCTATCCCAAAACGAGCGACCCCTTCAACCCCGACGGACATATGTGCCTGTATGCCCCCGACGTGACGCAAGGCCCCGACGGAAGATATTATCTTTATTACGTTCTGGATAAGGTCAACGTCGTTTCCGTTGCGGTATGCGACAGTCCTGCGGGAAGATATGAATTTTTGGGATACGTTCACTATGCAGACGGCACACGGCTGGGTGACAGAGAGGGAGATGAGCCGCAGTTTGACCCCGGTGTTCTGACCGAGGGCGACAAAACGTATCTTTACACCGGCTTCTGCGGAAGAAAGGATACCTCCCGCCACGGAGCGATGGTCACCGTTTTGGGAAGCGATATGCTGACGGTCATCAAGGAGCCGGAGTTTGTCGTTCCCGGCTCATGCTACAGCGAAGGCACGGGCTTTGAAGGCCACGCCTTCTTTGAAGCTTCTTCGATTCGCAGGATCGGGGACAAATATTGCTTCGTATATTCCTCCGAGGTCATGCACGAGCTTTGCTATGCTTTAAGCGACAAGCCGACCGAAGGCTTTGAATACGGCGGTGTCATCATTTCAAACTGCGACTTGGGAATCGACACCTATAAGCCTGCAGATATGCCGATGGCATACGGCGGAAACAACCACGGAAGCATTATTAAGATCGAGGATCAGTGGTATATCTTCTATCACAGGCACACCAACGGCACCAATTTCTCAAGACAGGAATGTGCGGAAAGAATCGAGGTAGACGAGATTTCCGGCAGCATAAAACAGGCGGAAATGACCTCCTGCGGTCTGAACGGCGGGCCTTTGGAGGCAAGAGGAGAGCATCCTGCGTATATCGTCTGCAATCTCAGAAGAGAGAATTACACGACGAAATACGTGGGCGGCGACAAGTTTGCAAAGGTGGTTCAGGACGGCAGCGACGGAGATGAAAACGTAGGATATCTTGCAAATATTCAGGACGGCACCACCGCAGGCTTTAAGTATTTTAACTGCAAGTCGATCAGTAAGATCAGCATTTATACGAGAGCTTATGCCCACGGAACGTTTGAATTCAAGACCGCTTGGGACGGCGAGGTCCTGGCGAGCATAAGGATCGACTCGTCGAATATTTGGGAAAAGCGCTCCGCTGATATCGCTCTGCCCGACGGCGTTAATGCAATATACATAACGTATCGCGGAAGCGGAAACGTACATTTGAAATCGTTTGAGTTGGAATAAGGATCATATCGGGAAACCGTTCTGAGATTTTAGTCATATTTTGCAATAAATTATTGAGATTACATGACTTTTTGACATTGACTGGAAAATTCCTATAAGATATAATTAAATTATGGGATCATTCCCAAAACTTTTTTGTATGAATTTACATACATTAAGAACGGAGGAAACACATTTATGAAAAAACTCTTAACCGTTGCTTTGGCACTCGTTATGGCTCTTTGTCTGACAGTTACTGCCTTTGCTGCTGAAGAGATCGAGATCGCTTTGGTTCCCGAGTCTTTCGGTGCTAACACTTCGCAGGCATCTGACGTTGTTGTTTGGGGCGAAAACTCTTTGACCGCTGAAACTCTCAATCAGTTCTCTTTGACTCTCCCCACCACCTGCTATGACGGCGACACCGTTGTTTTGCACATCAAGGGCTCCTCTGAAAGCGATTTCAGAATCTGGCTTCTTGCCGCAAACTCTGTAACCGCTTCCAACCAGTGGAAGGCTTCTGAAAACGGATATGCAGGCACCGGCGACTTCGAATTCTTCGTTGAACTCACCTGCCAGTATCACGATGCTGATTTTGAATCTGCTGAGGACGTAAACTTCAAGGCTCCTTCCTGGGATGCTCAGCTTACAAACTTCACTCTTACATACGTCGGCGTTATGTACGGCACCATCGCTGATATGGACGCTGCTGCTTTGGCAGAGGTTCAGTCTTATATCGATGCTGCTGAGGCTGCTATCGCTGAAGGTGACGCTGATGCCGCTATCGCTGCTATCGACGTTATCGCTGCTAAGGGCGACTTGGGCTTTGCTTCCTGCGCTGCAAAGGCAAGCGAACTTATGGAAAAGGTTGAAGGAATTTACGACGATCAGCTTCTTGCAAGCTTGCAGGAATACGTTGACAAGGTAAACAACGCTTTGGAGACCGCTCAGAACGCTAACGGCGACGTTGCTGTTATCAGCGCTGCATATGAAGAAGCACTTGCTGCTTCCGATTACGTAACCGAGCAGGGCAAGGGCTACTCCAAGACCACCGAAAAGGCTAAGGAACTCAAGGTTATCGCTAAGCAGATCAAGGATATGATCGCTGAAGCTGAAGAAGCTAACGCTAAGGCTGAAGCTGAAAGAATCGCTGCTGAAGAAGAAGCTGCTGCAAAGGCTAAGACCACTACCATCGTTGTTGTGGCTGTTGTTGCAGTAGTTGTTGTAGTTGCTGCAGTGGTACTTGTTGTTCTCAAGAAGAAAAAGAAGTAATACTTAAACTGAAAAATCCCCTGCCGAATAGGCGGGGGATTTTTTTGTGTTCCCGCCGAGAAGCGGAGCGAGCCGTCATCGAAAAGCGCGGCAGCGCCGATGGTGGCGAGCGGAGCGGTAATGCAATTTTCAATTTTGCCGTGAAAATTACGTGCGGGTTCTTACAAAATCTTGCGAGCGTAGCGAAGGAATAATTTTGCCCTCATCCGTCGTCATACGCCGACACCAATCCCGCTTGCGGTGCCCGATTCGCCGTTCCGGCTTGTCGGCCGCTGCTCCAACCCCCTCAAGGGGAAGGCCACAAAAAGCTATTGTCAACACTCCCGAAATACTGTATAATTGAGGCGGAACATTATAGTTTTGAAGGAGGAACATTTATGTTGAGAAAAGTTAAAACTGAAAACGGCTGGGTCAGGGGCATTGAAGCCGCAGACCCAAGAATCACCGCTTTCAAGGGCATTCCTTTTGCCGCACCGCCTGTCGGCGAGAACAGATGGCGAGCACCTCAGCCCTGCCCCGATTGGGAAGGCGAGCTTGATTGCTCACGCTTTGCGCCTATCGGAATGCAGGACACCCCGGGCATCGGAGAGGGACTTTACAACCGAGAGTGGCACGTTGACCCAGAGATCCCTATGAGCGAGGACAGCTTATACCTCAACGTCTGGACAAACGCTAAGAGCGCAGATGAAAAGCTTCCCGTTTTGGTGTGGTATTTCGGCGGCGGACTTCAGTGGGGCTATACCAGCGAAATGGAATTTGACGGCGAGAGGATCGCAAGACGAGGTGTTGTCGTTGTAACCGTTAACTACCGTTTGGGCGTTTTCGGATTCTTGGCACACCCCGAGCTGACCGCACAGCAGCCGGATGCCCCCACAAACTTCGGCAGTCTTGACCAGCAGGCAGGACTCAAGTGGGTCAGACGTAACATTGCCGCATTCGGCGGCGACCCTGAAAACATTACCATTGCGGGACAGTCGGCAGGCGGCGGAAGCGTTATGAGCCAGATGACCTGCCCTCATAACTTCGGACTTTTCAAGCGTGCGATCGTTCAGAGTGCGCTTATCAGCTCGCCTTACGGCGGAAG
>CAYWXA010000007.1:1203-37902 GCA_964462175.1 uncultured Oscillospiraceae bacterium | reverse complement strand
TGACAGAAACTGATCTCTGCTATTTATGTGTAAAGTGCAATTCGTTTTTCTCAAAAGGGGGAAACCGCAAGACGACAGGAGAGAACGGGAGGGGCTCTCACAAAAAACGCAGATGCTAATGCACCTGCGTTTTACTTTTTTACAGCGCCGGTTGCTTCTTCTGCGCTTTGTCGATAAACCTCTGAGAATTGATCACCGCACGCTTGTGCTCTCCCCTGCCGATGATGCCAAAGGCATCGGATGCCGTGATCTCAAAGGTGACGATCTTCCCGTCAACCGCTGTTATCTTTGCCGTTGCCGAAACCGCAACCCCGATAGGCGTTGCGCTTTCGTGAGTGGTGTTCATAAGGATTCCGACTGAGCTTTCGTCATCACTCAAAAAGGGCTTCAAGCAAAGGTATGCTGCATTTTCCATAAGTGCGATCATCATTGGGGTGGCAAAGACCTCCGCCTCACCGCTGCCTACAGAAAGCGCAGTATTTGAGCTTGTAACAATATTGTTGCAAACAAACTCAGATCCGATAATTACGTCCTGCATTATATTTCTCCGTTAATTTTTATTTCAGCTTTGCATTATCCTTTGCTCGCTGAGTATTTGAAAGAGTTCTCTTTCTAAGTCTGATGTTTTTGGGCGTGACTTCAACCAGCTCGTCGTCTGCAATGAATTCGAGTGAATCCTCAAGACTCAAAACTCTGGGAGGAATGAGTCGGAGCGCATCGTCAGAGCCGCTGGCACGGGTGTTGGTGAGGTGCTTTTTCTTGCACACGTTAACGACGAGGTCGTCCGTCTTGGGCGATACGCCGATGATCATACCCTCATATACCGGCACGCCTGCGCCGATAAAGAGGCTTCCTCGCTCCTGTGCGTTATATAAGCCGTAGGTTACGGCTTCGCCTGTTTCAAATGCAACCAAAGAGCCCTGCGAGCGTCTGGGGATATCTCCCTTATAGGGGGAATAGCCGTGGAATACCGAGCTCATAATGCCCTCGCCCTTGGTGTCGGTCAGAAATTCGTTTCTGTATCCGAAAAGGCCCCTTGAAGGCACCAGGAACTTGATTCTCATGCGTGAGCCTACGGGATCCATAGAGATCATATCCGCTTTACGCTTGCCCATTTTTTCGATTACCGAGCCTGAGCAGGTGTCGGGAACGTCCACGACAAGCTCTTCAATAGGCTCGCACAGTACGCCGTCGATCTCCTTATAGAGCACTCTGGGCGTGGAAACTGCAAGCTCATAGCCCTCACGGCGCATATTTTCAATGAGGATTGAAAGGTGCATTTCACCTCTGCCTGCGACCTTGAAGGAATCGGTGGTGTCGGTCTCGGTGACACGCAAAGAAACGTCCTTCAAAAGCTCCTTCATCAAGCGGTCACGAAGGTGGCGGCTTGTTACGAACTTGCCCTCACGTCCTGCAAAAGGCGAATCGTTGACCGAGAAGGTCATTTCGACCGTCGGCTCGCTGATCTTCACGAACGGGAGCGGCTCGTAGTTTGCAAAGTCACAGATGGTGTCGCCGATGGTTATACTTTCAATACCGCTGATGCAGACGATGTCACCGACAGTTGCGGTCGCAGCGGGAGTTCTCTCAAGTCCCGATATCTGATAAAGAGTGACGATCTTGCCACGGTATTCCTTTTTTGTGTGATGGAAGTCGCCGATCATAACTTCCTGATTGACCTTGACGGAACCACGCTCGATCTTGCCGATGGCGATTCTGCCGACGTATTCGTTATAGTCGATCGAGGAAACAAGCATCTGCATTGCGCCGCTCTCATCTCCCTCGGGTGCGGGAATATATTCGATTATCTTATCGAACAAAGGAACAAGATCGACACCGGGGGTGTTCTGGTCAAGGCTGGCGGTGCCGTCACGTCCCGAGCAGAACAAAATGGGTGAGTCGAGCTGTTCGTCGTTTGCGTTAAGGTCGAACAAAAGCTCATAGCACTCATCAATTACCTCGTTGATTCTCGCATCGGGGCGGTCGATCTTGTTAATGACGATGATTACACGGTGGCCGAGCTCAAGAGCGTGCTGCAAAACGAATCTCGTCTGAGGCATAGGGCCTTCTGCGGCATCGACCAAAAGGATTACGCCGTCAACCATTTTAAGGATTCTTTCAACCTCGCCGCCGAAGTCAGCGTGGCCGGGGGTGTCAATAATGTTGATCTTGACGTCGTTATACATAACTGAGGTGTTTTTTGCCAAAATCGTGATTCCACGCTCACGCTCAATGTCGTTGGAGTCCATTACACGGTCGTTTACAGCCTGATTTTCTCTGAAGGTTCCGCCCTGTTTCAAAAGACCGTCAACAAGTGTGGTCTTGCCGTGGTCAACGTGAGCAATGATCGCAATATTTCTTAAATCGTTTCTTACCAATGCTTGTCCCTCGTTTCTGTGAACCTGCCCAAAAAGTTTTAAACATTTTCGGCTAACTATACAAATTTGTCCATTGTTATTATATACTTTTGTTTTGTGCAAATCAATTAACAAATCTCACAAGACTGAGCTTTCGTGCGATTGAGTTTTTGACAAAGGGTTAAAATGTGTGCGCTATGAGGCGGCAGCCTTGCGGGGCGAAGCCCCGCAGACCGCGGGCGAAGCCCGCGGGACTCGCACCTAAGGGTGCGAGTCGGCTGCCGCCGTGTTCGCTGCGGCTCGCTCTGCATAAGCACAAGCGTCCCAAATTTCTCCCTCATCCCGAAAATTCCCTGTTTACAAACAAGAACATATGTGCTAATATTATAATTATCACGGAACATATGTTCTTGATTTGGAGGCGCACATGAGAGATATTTTGCACTGTGATCTGAATAATTTTTACGCATCCGTCGAATGCCGTGACGACCCTTCCCTTCGGGGAAAACCCGTGGCTGTCTGCGGAAGTGTTGAAGATAGAGCGGGAATCGTTCTTGCCAAAAACAACCTTGCGAAAGCTTACGGAATAAAAACTGCCGAAAAGATATATGAAGCCAAGCAAAAGTGCCACGATCTTGTCATCGTTGAGCCGCATATGGAAAAATATTCGGATATTTCCAAACAAGTCAGACGGATCTATGCGAGATTCACCGATATGGTGGAGCCCTTTGGAATGGACGAGTGCTGGTTGGACGTCACGGGAAGCCACTACCTTTTCGGCTCGAGCGAGAAAATTGCAAACGATATCCGTGAGACTGTAAAAAAGGAAACGGGGCTGACCATATCCGTGGGTGTCAGCTTCACAAAGGTTTTGGCAAAGCTGGGTTCAGATATGAAAAAGCCGGACGCCGTAACCGTTCTGCCCTATGAAACCTTTCGGGAGAAAATATCCGGGCTGGACGTATGTGAGCTTATCGGCATCGGCCCTGCAACGGGGAGGCGGCTCCGCAAGCTTAGGATTCACACTTTGGGTGAGCTTGCAGATTCCGACCCCGAAATGCTTTCAAGAGCGCTTGGCAAGGCGGGAATATGGCTCTGGCGGGCGGTAAACGGACTTGACGACGAGGCAGTTCACGAGATCGGCTATGAATCGGTGAGCAAATCCATCGGCAATTCAACGACTCTCAGGGAGGATCTATATACCAACAGGCAGGTCTGGCAGGTGATGCTCTCGCTTTCTGAGGAAGTCTGCCGCAGAATGAGAAAAGAGGCGCTTTGTGCGGGCGGCGTGTGCATATCCGTCAAGACGAAGGACCTTGACTATCACGAATTTCAAACTCAGCTCGATATGCCGATATCCTCATCGCTTATGTTGGCAGAGGCAGGCTTCAAGCTGTTTCTGGAGCGGTTTGATTGGCATTTGCCCATTCGTGCGGTGGGTATTCGAGGAATAAATCTGGTCAGTTCCGACCTCGCACGGCAGTATTCAATGTTTGCAGATGCCAAAAGAGTGGACAAATTGGAGACTTTAGGTGAGATTTCCGATCAGCTTCGGCAAAGGTTCGGCAGAGATATCATATATCCTGCCCGTTTAAAATCCGATCTGTTTTTAACTCACGAGAAGGTCACCTGCTTTACGGACGTAAGCTTCCGCAGATGAACTAAAGGCGCCGACAAAGCGGCGGGTTTGCCGGCGGCAGCCTGCGGGCACGCAGTGCCCGCACCCCGCGCCTCAGCGCGGGGACCCCGTTGCGCTTTAGCGCAACGGGGTGGATGCCGCCTAATGCGGGCGCCCGACAAACACGGTGAGGGGCGTCTGCGAAGCGTGGCACGACCTTGTAAATATTGAATTTGGAGCGACCGTCACAGAACTTCCCTACACGCAAACCTCTACCAGTCGCTTGTGCCGGGAGCGGTCAGAGCAAAAAATAACAGGTCCCGAAAGACCTGTTACCAATATCAGTATAGTTTTGCTATCCACTCGCCGTCTTTGATGACGTATTGAAACTCGCTCAAGCTGTCCTCGTCGAACACACGCAGCAGTTGCGCAAAATCGCTGACCGTTTCGATCTTATCAAGCTCGCTTCGCTTGATCCATTCCATTTTTCCCTCGTCGGAAGAAGTCATCTCGCCCGAAAACTTGTCCGTCTTATAAAGAAAAACGATGTATCTCCCGTCGTCGATCGGGAACTGCTTGACACCGCAAAGCTTCGGCTCATAGATATCAAGCCCCGTTTCCTCTTTCATCTCTCTTATTACCGCTTTTGTTATGCTCTCGCCCCGTTCAACGTGTCCGCCCGGCAAGGTATATCCCTGCCAGTCTTTTTTGATGCGGTTTTGCAAAAGTATTTCATCGCCCCGATATATAAGACAGAGCACCGTCAGCTCGACGTTTTCAATTCTCTTCATCTTTAATCAAGTCCTTTATTATTTCGCTTGCCATAATAATTCCCATTACCGACGGGCAAAACGCCACGGATGCCGGAATATGCCTGCCAAACTCCTTGGGGATCTCCCTTTTGGGCTTGACGGGTTCTTCTTTTGAATAAACACATTTTAGATGCTTGACACCCCGCCTGCGAAGCTCATATCTGAGCGTTTTTGCCAAAGGGCAAACGGAGGTTTTAAATATGTCGCTGACTTCAAATTGTGTCGGGTCAAGCTTGTTGCCCGCGCCCATTGCGCTGATCATCGGCGTATTTGCTGCCTGCGCCCTTAAAATAAGCTCGATCTTTGCAGACATCGTGTCGATGCAGTCGGCAATGTAGTCATATCGTGACAGGTCAAACTCGCCTGCATTCTCGGGAGTGTAGAATACCTCGTGGGTCACGACCTCTGCCTTTGGGTTGATGTCAAGAATTCTTTGCTTCATAGCTTCGACCTTGGGCATACCCGTGGTGCTTTCAAGGGCAATTATCTGGCGGTTGCGGTTTGATAAACTCACCTTGTCCGAATCGAACAGATCAAAATGAGCGACACCCGTTCGTGCCAAAATCTCGCAGACGTATCCGCCCACTCCGCCTATTCCGAACACGGCAACCCTTTTGTTTTTAAGCGATGCTATCGCCTGCTCGCCCAAAAGCAACTCGCTTCTTGAAAACATTTTCACGCCCCCTTTGTTTGAGCTTATTATACCATACTGATTTGACTTTGCAAAGAAGTTTCTATAAAATTATGTAGTAATCCCCACTCATCGCAAGGATGGGTGGGGTGTTTTTTGTGAGGGGCTCGCCGTGTAGCCCTCTCCGTCACGCTTACGCGCGACACCTCTCCCAAAGGGAGAGGCTTTGCGCTATGCGAAGTTTGGCGGTTTTGCGTAGCAAAATCCGTGGCTTTAATCACGAAAGTCAAACTTCTTATTAAATGACGAGCTTGCTCAGTTGTTAATTGTACATCGAGTTCGCCGACATAAACTTATAAAGCTTGTCGCCGTGCTCCTGCTCTTCCGACTGGATATGGTTGAGGACGTTTCTTGCCTGGGTGTCACAAAATTCGAACACGCTGGTGTCATAAAGCCCCGAAACGTGCTTCTCCATCGCAAGCATATCCTTGCATAAGAATTCGTCGTGCTTTTTGTCCTGCTCCGATTTATAGCTGACCTGCGTGCACTGGGTACAGGTCTGCGCTTGGTTCTGTCCGCCCTGCGCAACGTTCGGGACAGTGCCGTCAAGCATACGGCTAACGGTGTTGTAATGCTCGCCCTCAACTTTGGCGATCTCCATAAAAAGACTTTTGAGTTCGGGTGCGTGAGCCGATTCGGCATACTTCTCATACTTCTGACAGCAGAGTTTTTCCTGCTCCTTGAGGTCGGTGAGTAAGGTTCTTTCTTTTTGTGTAAGAGTCATAAGCGCATCTCCTTT
This sequence comes from uncultured Oscillospiraceae bacterium, assembly GCA_964462175.1. Lineage (GTDB taxonomy): Bacteria > Bacillota > Clostridia > Oscillospirales > Ruminococcaceae > Faeciplasma. The sequence continues at coordinate 31,685 of CAYWXA010000007.1, read as the reverse complement.
AATACATTGATGCAACTATTATGGCAGGTATTGGTGGAAATATGCATATCGTAAGCCTCCTCATTGAGGGAGGCATCAAGGCGTAGCCGTGACGGAGGGAGCTGCAAGATCACACTATTCTCTCCCTCAGTCAGCCATTCGGCTGACAGCTCCCTCGTCAGAGGGAGCCTTCACGCAAAAACCTCCACCGTTATCGGTAGAGGTTTCTGAATTCTTTTCGCTTTTTTGCGTTTTCATATTCCGCTTTTTCCTCGTCGGTTTCAGGTTCAAGAGCGGGCACGGGCACAGGCTTGCCGTTTTCATCGATCGCAACTGCAACCTGGTATGCCACGTTTATGAGTCTGCGCTCGCCGTCAAGGGTTTCGGCGTATGACTTGACACAGACCTCCATCGAGGTCTTGCCGACATACGTCACCTTTCCGACGCAGACTATCGTTTCATTTTGAAACGCAGGCCCCAAAAACCGCACGTTATCTATTGATGCGCCTGTAACCATTCCGCCTGCGTGACGGCGGGCGGCAACTGCACCCACGTCATCTATCCAGTTCAAAAGCGTTCCGCCGAAAAGACGGTTTCCGCCGTTGAGATGCTTCGGCACGACGATATGCACGCTCTCGGTCAGGCTGTCCTTCGGGTGTTTTACCATAGTTATCACTCCTTATAGATCCTCAGACAAGTCGTAAGGCGTCGTCTGATATACAAAGTAGTTTAACCAGTTTGAATAAAGCAAATTCGCGTGAGCACGCCAGGAAACTATAGGCTCCTTGGTATCGTCGTCGTCAGGAAAATAATTAACGGGGACCTTGATATCCAATCCCTTGTTTTTATCTCGGAAATACTCCTTCGCAAGCGTTCCTGCATCATATTCCGAGTGGCCGGTAATGAATATCTGCTTGCCGTTTTGGGTCATACACGCATATACCCCTGCTTCGTCGCTGGTGGCAAGTATTTTCAAGTCGGGACAGTTTTCAATATCCTTGACGTCGACCGTTGAATGGCGTGAATGAGGCGCATAGAACACGTCGTCAAAGCCGCGGAATAAAATCGGGTTTTTATAATCGACTTTGTGACGGAAAACACCGAACATTTTTTCGGGCAACAGCTTTTTGCCGATGCCGAAATGGTAATAAAGGCCTGCCTGAGCGCCCCAGCAGATGTGGAACGTAGAGTGAACGTGGGTCTTTGTCCACTCAAAGATCTCGCAGAGCTCCTCCCAATATTCAACGTCCTCAAATTCAAGCATTTCAACAGGTGCGCCCGTAATTATCATGCCGTCAAAGCGCCGGTGTTTCACCTGATCAAAGGTCTTATAGAAGCTCAGAAGATGATCCTCCGAGGTGTTTTTCGATTGGTGAGATGCCGTGTGTATAAGCTCCACCTCGACCTGCAAGGGGGTGTTGCCGATAAGGCGCACAAGCTGGGTCTCGGTGTCGATCTTGGTGGGCATCAGATTTAAAATCAAAATCCGAAGAGGGCGTATATCCTGAGATATCGCCCTGGTTTCGGTCATTACAAATATATTTTCGTCTGCCAGCGTTTTCGCCGCAGGGAGTGTATTTGGAATTTTGATCGGCATTTAGTTTCTCCGTTAGTCGTTTACTTTTTCAAGCGCCTGCTTGATATCTGCAATGAGATCCTCGGCGGATTCGATACCGCAGGACATTCTCACAAGGTCTGCTCCAACGCCTGCCACTTCAAGCTCGGCATCGTTCATCTGGCGGTGGGTGGTGCTTGCGGGATGCAAGCAGCAGGTTCTTGCGTCTGCAACGTGAGTTTCAATTGCGGCAAGTTTCAGCTCCTTCATAAAGCTTTCAGCCGCTTTTCTTCCTCCCTTGACGCCGAAGCTTACAACGCCGCAGGAACCCTTGGGCAGATATTTTTTAGCCAAAGCGTTGTCCTCATCCCCCTCAAGGTCGGGATATTTGACCCAGCTTACCATCGGGTGGCTCTCAAGGAACTTTGCAACTGCCAAGCCGTTTGCGCAGTGGCGTTCCATTCTGACGTGCAGGCTTTCAAGGCCTAAATTGAGCAGGAATGCGCTCTGAGGTGCGGGAGTGCAGCCAAAATCACGCATAAGCTGCGCAGTAGCCTTGGTGATGTATGCGCCTGCCAAGCCGAAACGCTCGGTATAGGTGATTCCGTGATAGCTGTCATCGGGAGTTGTGAGTCCGGGGAATTTGTCAGCGTTCTTTGTCCAATCGAACTTGCCCGAATCGACGATGCATCCGCCGACAGCAGCGCCGTGACCGTCCATATACTTGGTGGTCGAATGTGTGACGATATCTGCGCCCCATTCAAAGGGTCTGCAGTTTACGGGCGTTGCAAAGGTGTTGTCAACGATAAGCGGAACGCCGTGTGCGTGGGCCGCATTTGCAAAGCGCTCGATATCGAGTACACGCAAAGCGGGATTTGCAATCGTTTCGCCGAAAACAGCCTTGGTGTTGGGTCTGAATGCCGCTTCAAGCTCCTCGTCGGAGCAATCGGGCGAAATAAAGGTGAAATCAACGCCCATCTTTTTCATCGTAACGGCAAAAAGGTTGTAAGTTCCGCCATAGATAGACGAAACGGAAACGACGTGGTCGCCGCAGGATGCGATGTTGAAAACGGCGAAGAAGTTTGCCGCCTGACCCGAAGACGTCAGCATAGCCGCACTTCCGCCCTCAAGCTCGCAAATTTTGCGTGCAACCGCATCGCAGGTAGGGTTTTGCAGACGGGAATAGAAATATCCTTCGGCTTCAAGGTCGAAAAGCTTGCCCATATCCTCGCTGGTGGAATATTTAAAGGTGGTGGACTGGATTATGGGGATCTGTCTGGGCTCGCCGTTTCCGGGGGTATAGCCGCCCTGAACGCATTTTGTTTCAATTTTTCTTTCGCTCATTTTTATCACTCCTGTTAAGCGGTTAGGTTTGCTGATTGGAGGCGCCGTCTGTGAGGGGTGGCACGTAAGTGCCGTCCGAGCAGGTGGCGCCGGTCACAAGCGACCGTCTTAGTTTGCTATAAAAGGTAAGTGCTGATGCGGTCGCTGTGAATTTGTCTGTTAAAAATTAAACGGTAACTCTCCAGCCGTTGGGGTCATCACGTCTGCCCCACTGGATGCCTGTTATTTCATCGTAAAGCTTCTGGGTCAATTCTCCGATTCCGCCGTTTCCGATGGTGAATACCTCGTCCATATAGCGGAGCTTGCCGACGGGAGAAACAACGGCAGCAGTGCCTGTTCCCCAGACCTCTTCGAGGGTGCCGTTGTGTGCGGCTTCGATAAGCTCGTCAACGCTTATCTTTCTCTCCTCGACCTCATAGCCCCAATCACGGCAAAGTTTAAGAACGGAATTTCTTGTAATACCCGGCAGAATTGAGCCGTTGAGAGCAGGGGTCACGACCTTGCCTGAAATCTTGAAAACGATGTTCATGGCTCCTACTTCTTCGATGTACTTTCTCTCAACGCCGTCAAGCCACAAGACCTGGCTATATCCGCCGTCGTGAGCCTTGACCTGTGCCGCCAGGGATGCGGCATAGTTGCCGCCCGTTTTAGCGTATCCGATACCGCCTCTGACAGCTCTTACGTATTCATCCTCGATCCAGATGCCGACGGGTGCGAGGCCGCTTGCATAATATGCCCCTGACGGCGAGAGGATGACCATAAAGAGATACGTCTTTGAAGGAGCAACGCCCAAGAAGTTATCGGTTGCAATAACGAAGGGACGGATATATAAGCTTGTGCCCTCTTCCTCGGGGATCCAATCTCTGTCAACGTCAACAACTGCCTTGATCGCCTGAACGAAATCCTCCTCGGGGATCTGGGGAATGCAAAGGCGGTCGTTTGAAGCGTTTGCACGCTTTGCATTCATATCGGGGCGGAAAAGATATACCTTGCCGTCATCACCCTTATATGCCTTTAAGCCTTCAAACATCTCCTGCCCGTAATGGAATACCATTGATGCGGGAGAAAGGGAAATATTTTCAAAAGGAACGATTCTTGCATCGTGCCAGCCCTTGCCCTCGGTATAGTTCATAACAAACATATGGTCGGTGAAAATGTGGCCGAATCCGAGAGGCGTGCCCTTTGCAGGCTTTTCCTTGGGGGTCTTGGTTTTTTCGATTCTGATATCAAGCATATCTTTATGCCTCCTATGTTTAATTAAAGCAAGTGTGAAACAAGCCAAGGCTGTTATATAATACAGCAGTCTTATTTCACACTAACACATTTTTAAATATTTATCAAGTGTTTTATGCTCAATAATTGTAACCTGCTTCCAAAGCCTTCAAATTAAGCTCCAAAAGCTCGGCACGCTTGGCAGAAACCACCTTGCCCAAAGCTTCACGCATATCGTCAAATGAAACGACACCCGTTTCCTTAATGACCTTGCCCATAATTATCATATTTGCAAGGGTGGGGATTTCAAGATCCTTTGCCATCTGAGTTGCGGGAATGTAAAACGCCTTGACGTCCTCACGCACGGTCTTTTTCGAGATCAGCGTGGAATCTGCAAAAATGTATCCGCCGGCTTTAGCGCTGTTTTCATACTTATCAAAGCTGGGCAGGTTCATTGCAACCAAAACGTCGGGATTGGACACGATAGGCGAGCCGACGGGTGAATCGCTGACGATTACCGAGCAGTTTGCGGTGCCGCCTCTCATTTCAGGGCCGTATGAGGGGAGCCAGGAAATTTCCTTGCCCTCCAAAAGTCCCTTATATGCCAAAAACTTACCTGCAAACAAAACGCCCTGTCCGCCGAAGCCTGCAATCAAAATACTGTTAGTCATTTGCCTCGGCCTCCTTTGCGCTTCTGTCCTTATATACACCCAAAGGGTAGTAAGGGATCATATTCGTTTCGACCCATTCCAAAGCCTTCGAGGGAGTCATACCCCAGTTGGTGGGGCAAGAGGAAACGACTTCGATAAGAGAGAAGCCCTTGCCGTTAATTTGGTTCTCAAATGCCTTTTTAATTGCCTTTTTAGCCGCCTTGACATTCTTGACGTTATTTACGGCAACACGCTGGATAAGCTCGGGACCGTCGAGCGCAGAAAGCATCTCGCAAACTCTGATGGGGTATCCCACAGTTTTAACGTCTCTGCCGTAAGGAGAAGTCTGGGTGACCTGTCCGGGGAGTGACGTGGGAGCCATCTGACCGCCTGTCATACCGTAAATTGCGTTGTTGACGAAGATCACGGTGATGTTTTCGTTTCTTGTTGCGGCGTGAACGGTTTCCGCCATACCGATGGAAGCAAGGTCGCCGTCGCCCTGATATGTAAAGATAATGTTTTCGGGCAAAGCACGCTTGAGGCCTGTTGCAACGGCGGGCGCTCTGCCGTGAGCCGCCTCGACCATATCGCAGGCGAAGTAGTTATACGCCATAACGGCACAGCCGACGGGAGCAACACCGATGGTCTTGCCCTCGATGCCCAGCTCGTCGATTGCTTCGGCAACGAGTCGGTGGATGATTCCGTGGGTGCAACCGGGGCAGTAATGCAACGGCGCATCGGTCAGCGACTTGGGTTTTTCAAATACTACCATCAGTTTTCACCTCCGTCGAGTTTTTCGATCATTTCAAGGATCTGCGCAGGCTCGGGAATCATACCGCCCGAACGGTTGCAAAGGTATACGGGCTTCAAGCATTCGCTTGCAAGCTTGACGTCCTCGATCATCTGACCCATTGAAAGCTCAACGCTGATGAATGCTTTGACCTTATCAGCCGCCTGACGTATCACCTTCGTGGGGAAAGGCCAGAGGGTGATGGGTCGGATCATACCCACCTTGATGCCCTTCGCTCTTGCTTCGTTGATTGCGTTCTTTGCAACTCTTGCCGCAATACCGAAGGCAACAACGCAGTAATCAGCGTCGTCCATAAGGTATGATTCATATTTGACCTCGTTTTCCTCAATGGTCTTATATTTTTCAAAGCGCTCGAAATTCTTCTTTTCAAGCTCCTCGGGAACGAGATAGAGCGAGTTTATGATATTGTGCTTTCTTTCGCACTTTGTGCCCTTGACTGTCCAGTCGTGATCGGAGTTATATTCCACGGGTTCGGGCAGGGTTACGGGTTCCATCATCTGACCCATAGTGCCGTCTGCCAAAATCATTGCGGGCATACGGTATTTTTCAGCCAGCTCAAATGCAGTCGCCGTAAGGTCAGCCATTTCCTGTACCGATGCGGGAGCCAGAACGATGAGGTGATAGTCACCGTGTCCGCCGCCTTTTGTCGCCTGGAAATAGTCAGACTGTGAAGGCTGGATTCCGCCCAAACCGGGGCCGCCTCGCTGTACGTTGACGATAAGCGCAGGAAGATCTGCGCCTGCGATATAGGAGATGCCCTCCTGCTTCAAGGAAACTCCGGGAGAAGATGAGCTGGTCATAACACGCAGGCCTGTGCCCGCAACGCCGTAGACCATATTGATTGCGGAGATCTCGCTTTCAGCCTGCAGGAAAACGCCGCCGATCTTGGGCATTCTTTTAGCCATATATGCGGCAAGCTCCGTCTGGGGGGTGATGGGATAACCGAAGTAATGGCGGCAGCCTGCACGAATGGCGGCTTCAGCGATAGCTTCGTTGCCTTTCATCAATACTTTTTCAGCCATAACCAAAACCTCCTTACTTCTCAACGGTGATAACGCAGTCGGGACACATGGTTGCGCAGAACGCACAGCCGATGCACTGACTCATATCGGTCATCTCAGCGGGAGAATGACCCTTCTTGTTGATTTTGTCCTTGGCGATCACCAGCAGGTTCTTGGGGCAGGCATCAACGCACAAGCCGCAGCCCTTGCAGGTATCGGTATCAAATGTAACCTTTGCCATAAAGACGACCTCCTTATGTATAAAAAATGCAAAACTGTCAGATAATATCAAAATACTTTTTCTGAAGCGTAAGCGGGAAGGCGTTTTCAAGCTTATCCGCAACGCTTTTTTCGGCAGACGTAAACAGTATCGGCAGACCCGAAAGCTCGCTTAAACGGCAAGCCTCTTCATAAGAATTCAAAACCGTTTCAGCGTCGGTGAGATTACCCAGATTGGTGTTGTTTACGATAGCGGTGAAGGGAATCCTTCCTGCGGCTTCGATCTCACGCATCACTTCAAGCGCCTGCTCGGCAGTCTGCGTTAACGGGCGCATAAAGTTTGCAACGAACACCATTTCATAATCGCCCTCTTCAAGAATATAGGGCGCATATCTGCCCAAAGCGTAAGCTCCACGGTCATCTCCGCCTATATCCAAAACGGCAAGGCGGTTTTTGTTCTGCACGACTCCGTAAAGCGAGGCGGGCAACGCAGGCAGATCGACGTTTGAATTTGCAAATTCAGGGCTTATAAGCTCGATCCCTGCAGCCGAAAGCTCGTTGCTTGAGTCCTTCGTGCGAAAATACGGATTGACTATATCCAGATCGGCAATAACGACGTCTTGACCCGTTTCTTTAAGCTTTAAAGCATAATTGACGGCGATATTCGTTTTGCCTGAGCCGTAGTGTCCCGCAAAAAGGGTAATGCGTTTGTGGTTCATTATTACATCGACCTTTAAAGTTTGTTTCTCTGGATCTTTCCGCTGATGGTCTTGGGAAGTTCATCCTTAAATACGATGACTCTGGGGTACTTATAAGGTGCGGTGTGATCCTTAACGTACTGCTGGATCTCCTTCTTGAGGGCTTCTGTGCCCTCGGTGCCCTTTGTCAGGACGATCGAAGCCTTGACGATCTGACCTCTGACTTCATCGGGAACGGCGGAAACGCCGCATTCCAGAACGTACGGCAATTCCATGATGACCGATTCGATCTCGAAGGGGCCGATGCGGTAGCCCGACGACTTGATAACGTCGTCGATTCGGGAAACGTACCAGAAGTAGCCGTCCTCATCACGCCAAGCGGTGTCGCCCGTGTGGTAAAGTCCGTCGTGCCAAGCGTCGGTGGTCTTTTCTTCGTCACGGTAATATTCTTTAAAGAGTCCGCTGGGAACGGTCTTGTCGGTATGGATAACGATCTCACCGACTTCACCGCTGGGAAGGCTGTTGCCGTCGGGATCGACGATATCGACGTCAAACTGCGGGTTTGCCTTACCCATAGAGCCGAGCTTGGGAACGTCACCGACGAGGTTGCCGATGACGAGCGTGGTCTCGGTCTGTCCGAAACCTTCCATTATCTGCAAGCCTGTTGCGGCTTCAAACTGTCTGTATACCTCGGGGTTGAGCGCCTCGCCCGCCGTGGTCATATGGTGAATGGAGCTCAGATCGTAATTGGAAAGGTCTTCCTTGATGAACATTCTGAGCATCGTCGGGGGCGCACAGAAGGTCGTGATGTTATATTTTGCAAACATCGGCATAATGTCAGCGGCATCAAACTTGTCGAAGTCATAGACGAATACTGCGCCCTCGCAGAGCCACTGACCGTAGAGCTTGCCCCAGAGGGATTTGCCCCAGCCGGTGTCGGAAATGGTGAGGTGCAAGCCGTCACGCTCACAGCAGTGCCAATACTTAGCGGTAACGAAGTGTCCCAAAGCATAGGTGTGCTTGTGCGCCGCCATTTTGGGGTTGCCCGTAGTGCCCGACGTGAAGAACATCAGCGCCGTGTCATCTCCGCAGGAGGAATCGGGCGTGCGCTCAAATTTACCCGTAAAGAGGCTGTATTCGGCGTCAAAATCACGCCAGCCGTCACGGGCGCCGTTGACCATAACGAAGTTCTTGACCGAGTCGCAGTTCTTTGCGGCAGCGTAAGCGATCTCTGCGGTGTCGCCGTCGGCGGTGCAGACGATGGTGTTGACCCCTGCAGATTTATATCTGTATTCAAAGTCGTGTTCTTTAAGCTGATTGGTTGCGGGAATCGCAACTGCGCCGAGCTTGTGGAGCGCAACCATTGCAAACCAGAACTGATAATGGCGCTTGAGCACCAGCATTACCTTATCGCCCTTCTTGATGCCCAAAGAGCGGAAGTAGTTGGCGGTCTGGTTGGATGCTCGCTTGATATCCTTAAAGGTGAAGCGTCTTTCAACGTGGTTTTTGTCAACGTGGATCATCGCAAGCTTATCGGGATATTTATTTGCGATCTCATCGACGATATCAAAGCCGAAGTTGAAGGTGTCGGTATTGAGGAATTCGATGTTTTTAAGCTGACGGTTTTCGTCCTCGGTGGTTTTAACGAACTTCTCGCAGATGAGCTTTTCAGAGCTTGCCGCTTTAACGACGGAGCTGCGAAGCGTTTCTTCCTTGGTGTCCTCACCCGGCAAAACAACTGCAACGAAGGTACAGTCCGTTCCGCCGACGGCGATCATACCGTGGGGCTCCGAGGAATTATAGTAGATAGAGTCGCCTTCGTGCAAAACTTCAACGTGGGAGCCGACCTGTACCTTCAAGCTTCCCGAAACGATGAAGTCGAACTCCTGTCCCGAGTGGGTCGAAAGATGAATCGGCTTATCCTGCTGGAGCGCAGAGTATTCATATTTTACCCAGTAAGGCTCTGCGATCTTGTTTCGGAACTTGGGAGCGAGGTTTGAAATGTCGATGCCGTCTTCCTTGGCTGTGCGCTGGCCTTTGCCTCTGCGGGTGACGGTATAGGTTGAAAGTCTTGCCTGGTTATTACCCTCGAGCAGGTCGGTAAGGTCAACGCCGAATTCAAGAGCGCACTTGTGAATGAAGCTAAAGGGCATATCGTCGTTGCCCGATTCGTATGCGACGTAGGTCGCTTCCGTAACTTCGACCTTGGCGGCCATTTCGGCTGTTGAATAGCCCATGATCTCACGCATTTCCTTAATACGTGCGGCGATTTCAAGAAGCTGGTTTTTGGCGGTGTTACTCATTTTTAGGTTTCTCCTTTTGTAAGATTTTTCTTACGGGCCGCCTTTTAAACAAAACAGCCCGTCTCAAAGTTCTTGAGACGAGCTGAATAATCATTCATACCCGCGGTACCACTCAAATTGTGCGAATCAAAGAACCGCACCCCTCAGGCTCATAAAAAGCCGTATGCATTAACGCAGCAGTCACGGAGAACGCCTACTTGGGGAATACCCTTTCGGATCCTCAGCTCGGAAGTGATAGGTTCGCTTGAAATTCCGTCGGCTCACACCAAACCCGACTCGCTTTGAAATCTCCTCGACAGCGTTCCGTCTTCGTCATCGCTTTTATACTTTACATAATTAAACAGTAATATAATTTTACCACTCTAAAGCGGCATTGTCAACAGTCGTTTTTATACACATTTAAGCTTTACGTTGAAGAGTTTTTGTGCATTTTTATGGTAAATTTTAGCTTTTTCCTCACTGTCAAGACCCAGCGCTTCAAACATTTCGACCTCTTTGGCAAAATCCCACATCGGGTAGTCGGTGCCCCACAAGACCTTATCGGCGCCGAAAGCACGGATGATCTTTTTGGCACGCTCGGCAGTTAAAAATGCGAAGCTTGAGCAGGTGTCAACGTATAGGTTTTCAAAGCCCACAAGCTCACGCACGGCATCCTCCCAGACGCTCCATCCGCCCAGATGTGCGGCGATGACCGTAAGTTGGGGATATTTTTGCAAGATAGGCTTCAGGCGGTTGGGGTTGGACATATCAAAGCGTGAGTCGCCGGCGTGAAGCAAAACGGGCAGACCGTATTTTATACACAGCTCGTATATCCCGAGGCACTTCGGGTCGTCAAGGTTAAAGCGCTGAATATCAGCGTGAAGCTTGACGGCTTTTAAACCGAGGCTTTTAAGGTGTATTATATCCCCCTCAAGGTCGTCGCTGTCGGGGTGCATCGTGCCCAGACCCGTGAAGATATCCGGTTCGGCATCGGCGGTGCGTGCAATGAATTCGTTTATCGAGCGCACCTGCTTTGGGGTGGTGGCAACGCTGAAAATGATCGAATGAACCACACCGACCTTTTCGCCTTCACGCTTGCAGGTGGCAACGGTGCCGTCATACGTCATCGGGAGATCGTAAAAATCGCCCGTCGACTGCGCCGCCTTTACGGCTATCTTATCGGGATAAACGTGACAATGGCAGTTTATGATCGGATACATTTTCCTCACCTTACTTTTTCAGCCCGAGAACCTCGACCGATTCCTCGCGCATTTTATATTTGAGTATCTTTCCTGCGGCGTTCATCGGGAAGCTTTCGGTAAAGATGAAGTATCTGGGCACCTTATGGCGTGCCATATTTGCAACGCCGTAGGCGATCATATCCTCGATGGTTGCCTGCTCGTCATCTTTGAGGATTATCCAGGCGCACGCCTCTTCACCGTAGCGCTCGTCGGGAACGGCAACGACCTGAATATCCCTGATCTTCGGATGCGTCAGATAGAATTCTTCGATCTCTCTGGGATAGAGGTTTTCGCCGCCTCTGATTATCATATCCTTGAGTCTGCCCGTGACCTTATAGTAGCCGTCGGAAGTTCTGCAGCAGATATCTCCCGAATGGAGCCAGCCGTCCTTATCAATCGCCTGTGCGGTCGCTCTGGGCATTTTGTAATAGCCCTTCATAATGTGGAAACCACGTGCCACGAACTCACCGTTGGTGTTATCGGGCAGATCCTCGCCCGTTTCGGGATCGACGATCTTGCACTCGATGCCGGGGAATGCCGAGCCGACGGTCTCAACACGGTGATCAAGGTCTTCATTGACCTCGCCCATGGTGCTTCCGGGGCTTGATTCCGTCTGGCCGTATACGGAAATTATCTCACGCATATTCATCTCCGCCGCCGCTCTTCTCATCAAATCGGGCGGGCAGTTTGCGCCTGCCATAATGCCCGTTCTCATATATGAGAAGTCGGTGGCGGCAAAATCCTCGTGGGCGAACATCGCAATAAACATCGTCGGTACGCCGTTAAAGCAGGTGATATGCTCGTTGTTGATACAGCTAAGGCTCGATTTCGGCGAGAAATAGGGCACAGGGCAGAGCGTTCCGCCGTGGGTCATCATTGATGTCATCGAAAGTACCATTCCGAAGCAATGGAACATCGGCACCTGGATCATCATTCTGTCGGCGGTGGAAAGGTCCATTCGATCTCCGATGGTCTTGCCGTTGTTGATGATGTTTGAATGTGTCAGCATTACCCCCTTGGGGAAGCCTGTGGTGCCCGAGGTGTACTGCATATTTGCAACGTCGTCCGGCTTAACTGCGGCGGCACGGCGGCGAACTTCCTCACGGGGAACCATATCCGATCTGTCAAGCATCTGCTCCCAAGTCAGAGCGCCGTCCATCTCAAATCCAACGGTGATGACGTTTCTAAGGAAGGGCAACGCCTTTGAATAGAGCGGCTCGCCGGGCTTCAAGTTTTTCAGCTCGGGGCAAAGCTCCTCGATGATCTCCTTATAGTTGGAGTCCTTGCAGGAGTCTATCATAACGAGGGTATGGGTGTCCGACTGGCGGAAGAGGTATTCCGCTTCGTGGATCTTATATGCGGTGTTGACGGTTACCAAAACTGCGCCGATCTTTGTGGTCGCCCAGAACGTTAAGAACCACTGGGGAATGTTGGTCGCCCAGATCGAAACGTGGTGGCCGGGTTTGACGCCCAATGAAATGAGGGCGGCGGCAACCTTATCAACGTCGTCTCTGAACTGGGAGTAGGTTCTGGTGTAGTCAAGAGTCGTATATTTAAATGCATACTGGTCGGGATAGGTGTCCGCAACGGTGTCCAAGACCTGTGAGAAGGTCTTGTTCAGGATATCGTATTTCTTCCAAGGGAAAACGCCCGTTTTAGCTCTGTTATAATATATCTCGGCAGTCTTTGACTTGTCAGCGGTCATATCCTGCATATAGCTTGCAAAGTGGGTCAAAACGATGTCGGGATCGTCAATATCGTTATTCCAAAGGCAGGTTATCTCGCCGTCATAGTTGAGCGAGCGCAGAGCGTCGATGAATTCGCTGACGGGCAGATCGCCCTCTCCGATCAGACAGCCCTTGCCGTTTTTGCGGTCACCCATTCGCACGTAGCCGATGTATGCGCCGAGGTTTGTAATGGTGTCCTCGGCGGTCTCCTTTGCAATGAAGAACGTTTCCTTAACGTTCCAGCAAGCACCCATTGCACGGGACTCGAACACATTGAAGACGTTGACAAGCTTTTTGGTATCGCACAATGCGCCCGAGGATTCGATCAAGATCGTGACGTCGTCCTTTTCCGCCTCTTTGACGGCATTAGCCATAATATTTTTAAGCTCATAGGGGTCGATGTCGTTTCTTGCGGTGACGATTACGTTCTTGATGCCCGCATCGTGTGCGACATCGACGTATTCAACCAGCTTTTCGCCGTCGGCATCAGCTTCTGTTATATCGCAGGGGTAAGTCAGGGCGCTGACAGTTAAGTGACGGTTGATCAGCTTGCGCTTGGCATCTGCCCGCTTTGCACCGAAAAGGCCGTCAGCGTGAGCTTTTTTAACTTCATCCAAATCGTAAAGCTCAACGGCATCAAAGCCGTAGTCAGTAGCAGTCTGCGCCAGCTCCAAAAATGAATCCGTTTTAACGTGTTTTGTTGAAAATGAAAGTTTCATAATTAGTTCTCTCCGTAAACGATCTTGTTGAGCGCATTGATATATGCACGGATGCCTGCGCCGATAATGTCGGTGGAAATGCCGTTGCCCGAATAGAGCTTGCCGCCGTCACGAAGCCGCACGATCGCCGAGCCGACAGCTTCCTTGCCCTCGGTAACTGCGGTGATCTTGAAATCGTCCAGCTCATAGTGATGGCCGATTATCTGTTCAATAGCCTTGAACGCCGCATCAATAGGGCCGTCACCCGTGGCAACGCCCGCAAGCTTCTCGCCCTCTTTAACAAGGGTGATGTTGCACATCGAGGGGGCGATGTTTCCGCTGGTGGAGATATACGATTCGAGGTGATAGGTCGAGGGTGCCTGCATTGCGGCGGATGCAATTATCGCTTCAAGCTCCTTTGCGCCGATGACGCTTCTTCTCTTTGCGACACGGGCGAATTCTTCATATACCTTGCCGACGTCGTCATCAGACAGCTCATAACCCAAAGCAGAGATCGCTTCGCTCACTTCGGGCAGACCTGCATTGCTGTTCAAAGCGATGCTCTCGGCATCCTCCTTAGGCATCGCAGGGGCGGCTTTTGCGCCGTCAAACACTCTTGCTCTCAAATCGGCAGTTGCATGAGCGCACTTGGTCAAATCAAGCTTTGCGCCGATGCCCATAGCATCGCCTTTGAGCTTTAAAAACTGTGCAACGCCGTCGAGCGCCAAACCGTCTGCAACGGAGGTCTTAACGCCGTCAGCACCCGCTTTGATTGCGGCGGCGGCACACGCAAGCGCCATTCCCATTTCGTTTGAGGGAGCGACGTATACGGCGATATCAGCGGCAGATTTAACCATTGCAACACACTCCGCCAACTCCTCGGGCAGGAATATGCCTGCATCGTCCTGAAGCGTGAGCACAATGGCTCCGCACTCAGCGGCTGTGTTTGCGACTTGAGCGATAAAGCCTTCTTCGGCACGGGAAGCGTCCATACAGATGACCTCTGCCTTTGCGCCCTTCTCGGCGGCATAGCAAAGCGCCTTTTTGAGAGCTTCAAGCATCTTTGGCGACTTCATATGATAGGTATATTCCATACAAACGGTTGAAACGGGAACTTCAAACTGAATCATACCGTTATTTTTGATGCACTCAAGCGCATAGTCGATATCGTCATTATTCATAGAGCAGGGCAATGCGACAGCGGCATTTTTAACTGCGGAGCAGATGGTCGAAATTACGACTGCATCTTCACGGCTCTTGGCAGGGGTGTAAAGCTCAACGGTGTCAACACCCATAACGTCAAGCGCCTTCGCAACGGCAGTCTTTTCTCGGAAGGAAAGACCCTTCGAGGAAGTTTTGAGCGTGGAATCGGAAATGATGATCTTGTTCATAGTGTTTTGTCCTCCTGTGGGAAATATATTTGCGTCTGATTCAAAAAGAAAACCGCAGACCCAATAATCTTGGTTCTGCGGGATGATTAACATTAAAATTAACCACGGTACCACCCGTATTGCCGACAAAAAGCCGACCACTCATTAAGGCACGCACGCCTTCAGGCTCAGACAAGCCCTGACCGATAACGGTGTCCACCGTAAGCCCTTACTGCAATTTTCACGGCTTCCGCTCAGATAGGAGAAGATTCGGGATTTTCTTTCCTGCCTCGCACCATCCGGCAGTTCTCTTTAAATACTTGGCCCAAACCAATTATCTTCACAGCGTTTGAAACGATAATATCACAAATCGGCAAATTTGTCAACACTTTTGCTTGACAAATCTTTAAAGTGGTGATATATTAAAGTAAACCAGTGAAAAAGAGTAGTAAGCATTGTTTTTCATCTCAAGAGAGCCGATACTTTGGTGCGAGTCGGCGGTGATACTTTGCTGAATGGACTTTTGAGGGCAATCGGAAAGAAGACCGTGCGGTTTTTGAGTATGTGCGACGGAGCGGCACTCCGTTAAAAAATCCTGCTTATTGATTGATAAGCGCAAAGCGGGCGAAAAGTATTCGCCAAGGTTGGGTGGCACCGCAGGAAGATTTCCTGTCCCGGCAGTTGAAACTAAACTGCGGGGCTTTTTTATTTTATAAAAGCTCCACGGCCCCTAAGGAGGAACCAATATGTTACTTACAAAGCGATGGCGACCTATAAACTAAGCCTATAACGTCACTTTACTGATATATTTTGGAGGAAAAGATTATGAATTTCAATAACGTTGATTTTGACACTTATTTTAAGAACTATCCCGATGAGAACGGCTATTTCGGCAAGTACGGCGGAGCGTACGTATCCCCCGAGCTCAAACAGGCAATGAAGGAAATAACCGAGTCATATTTCACGATCTGCAAATCTGCAAAGTTCATTAACGAGTTAAGACGTATCCGCAAGGAATTTCAGGGCAGACCCACCCCCATTTCCCACCTTGAACGCCTTTCAAACAAGCTCGGCAACGTTCAGCTTTACGTCAAGCGTGAGGATTTAAACCACACGGGCGCTCACAAGCTCAACCACTGTATGGGCGAGGCGCTGTTGGCGAAATATATGGGTAAGAAAAAGGTCATTGCCGAAACAGGCGCAGGCCAGCACGGTGTAGCGTTAGCTACCGCTGCGGCATATTTCGGACTTGAGTGCGATATCTATATGGGTTCGGTCGACATCAAGAAGCAGGCACCCAACGTCGCAAGAATGAAGATCCTGGGCGCAAACGTAATTGAAGTCACCCACGGTCTTGCGACCTTAAAAGAAGCCGTTGACGCCGCATTCGAAGCATACTGTCGGGAATATAAGGATGCGATATATTGCATCGGTTCAGTCGTCGGCCCTCATCCCTTCCCGATGATGGTAAGAGATTTCCAGAGCGTCGTCGGAATTGAAGCGAGAGAGCAGTTTATCGAGATGACCGGCGAGCTGCCCGATGCTGTCGTCGCCTGCGTCGGCGGCGGTTCAAACGCAATGGGAATGTTCTCCGGCTTCTTGAACGACCCCGTTGATATTTACGGCGTTGAGCCTTTGGGCAGAGGCCCCGCCATGGGCGATCACGCCGCAAGCCTGCAATATGGCGAAGAAGGCGTTATGCACGGCTTTAACAGCATTATGCTCAAGGATGAAAACGGTGACCCCGCACCTGTATATTCGGTTGCATCGGGACTTGACTACCCTTCATCGGGACCTGAACACGCATTCTTGCACGAGCTGGGCAGAGTTAAGTATGACGTTGTTGACGACGAGGAGACCATTGACGCATTCTTTGAGCTGTCACGAATGGAAGGAATCATTCCCGCAATCGAAAGCTCCCACGCCGTGGCGTACGCCATCAAGCTTGCAAAGAAGATGGGCAAGGGTTCGATCCTCATCTGTCTTTCGGGCAGAGGCGACAAGGATATGGACTACGTCATTGAAAATTACGGAATCAGATAAATAAGATTTAAAGCAGTCTTGCGAAGGTAAGGCTGCTTTTTTGTCGTGCAAGGGTAGGCGCCGTCTGCGAAGCGCGTTCCGCAGGAACAGTGCGAGCCGGTGGCGCCGGTCGGGGCAAGCGAAGGCTTGCAAAAAAATCCCACTCCGACAGGAGTGGGATTTTGCTTTAATATTCGATCGGCACATATACCTGATAGAACAGGATTATGAACACAACTGCCACAGCCATAAACGCAAGGCCCGTGAAGAATATGAATCCGTATCCTTTCACACGCTTGCCATCTCTTGACTGAACGTGGTCATAATAAGTTTCGTGCTTATACTGCTTCGAAGGCAAAAACATATGCTTTACAACTTTTGCGGCATAGCTTATACCATTGAACAGTCCCTCGTTACTTATCCAGACGAGAGCTGCAACCAGCATCAGCACAACACCGGGAATGGTAAATGCGTCTGCCAGAGTGCGATATTTCTCCGTGAGTGTTGTCAATTCCCAAAAGCCTCTGACAACAAGCAAGAGATATACCATCACTGCACCAATTGCCGTTGTAATGCCATATTGTATCAGCCTTTTTTTCATACTCCGAATTCCTCGCGATACTTACGTTCCTCGGCATCGTTGCAATATACGAAGTGGCCGGGGAGAACTTCTCTCATACTCGGCTTATCAACAGAGTAATCGTGCTCTGCCAAAGCGTTGTATGTAATTCTTGTGCGTTTCTTCTCATAATGAGGGTCGGGCAAAGGAATTGCAGAAAGAAGCGATCTGGTATAGGGGTGCATAGGGTGAGCAAACAGTTCTTCGGAAGTTGCAAGCTCAACCATCTTGCCGAAGTACATAACGCCGATTCTGTCGGAGAAATATTTAACAACGGACAAGTCGTGTGCGATGAACAAAATTGTAAGTCCGAGCTGATCTCTGAGCTCATTGAGCAGGTTGATTACCTGCGCCTGAATGGAAACGTCCAAAGCAGAGATAGGCTCGTCTGCAATGATCATATCAGGCTGCATGATAACGCTTCTTGCGATACCGATTCTCTGACGCTGACCGCCGGAGAATTCGTGGGGATATCTGCCTGCGTGTTCTCTTACAAGACCTACCATTTCAAGGATCTCGTATACCTTTTCGTCGATATATTCCTTATCCTTGATTCCGTTGATAACAAGACCTTCGGAAATGATCTCTCTGACCGTCATACGGGGGTTCAAAGATGCGATAGGATCCTGGAAGATCATCTGGATCTTGGTGATGAGCTTGGTGTGCTTTGCAACTCTGCGCTCATCCTTGTATTTCTTCTTGAGCTTGGCAACCTTTTCGGGGTCGCTTTCGTTTGCAAGAAGTTCCTTATACTTTGCATCTACCTCGGCAACAAGCTTCTTTGCATATTCCTTGTCGCAGTTCTTCTGATCAAAGTTTGCTTCTTCAATAAGCTTTCTGTTTTCAACGATGACTTTTTCAAGCTCTGCGTTCAAAGCCTTGATCTCGGCATCGTGGTTTCCGCCCTGAGCCTTCAAAGCCTTGATCTTCTCGGCAGTCTCCTTCTTTGCAGCCTTAATGGCTTCCTTATAAGAACGGGTACCTGCAACAACTCGCTGTCCCTTGAAGTATACGTTGCCGCTGGTTGCATCGTAGATCTTGATGATGGTTCTGCCGGTGGTGGTCTTGCCGCAGCCGGATTCACCTACAAGTCCGAAAACTTCGCCCTTGTATACGTCAAAGCTTACGTTGTCAACAGCCTTGTTTTCATACTTGCCGCTTTTGAAGTATTGGCAGAGATGCTCAACACGGAGCAAAACTTCGCGGTTATTGTTCTCCATAATTTACTGAGCACCTCCTAACTTTTTCATTCTTGCGATTCTCTCGGTGATGATCGCAGGAGGAGTTACCTCCGGAGCATCGGGATGCAAGAGCCAGGTTGCAGCCTTATGAGTGTCGCTTACGTCAAACAACGGAGGCTGCAATTCATAGTCGATCTTAAGAGCGTACTTATTTCTTGCTGCGAAAGCGTCGCCCTCGGGAGGATAGATCATATTCGGGGGCGTACCGGGAATTGCTTCAAGCTTTTCCTCGGTGTCGAGGTCAGGCATAGAGGAGAGCAAAGCCCAGGTATAAGGATGACGGGGATCATAGAAGATATCGTCAACCGTGCCGTATTCAACGATCTTACCTGCATACATAACGGCGATCTCGTCAGCGATGTTAGCAACAACGCCCAAGTCGTGGGTGATGAAGATAACGGAAAGGTTACGGTTGTTCTTGAGGTCGTTGATAAGCTCAAGGATCTGAGCCTGAATGGTTACGTCCAAAGCGGTCGTAGGCTCGTCACAGATGAGAATATCGGGGTTGGCGGACAAAGCGATAGCGATTACGATACGCTGTCTCATACCGCCCGAGAATTCAAAGGGATACTGGTTGAATCTGACTCTGGGTTCGGGAATACCAACTTCTTCCATCAAGCTGATAGCCTTTTCCTTAGCCATCTTCTTCGTAACCATATATACGGATGCGGAAGCCTTCTCCTTGAAGTAATCGATCAGAGAAAC
Source organism: uncultured Oscillospiraceae bacterium (assembly GCA_964462175.1). GTDB lineage: Bacteria > Bacillota > Clostridia > Oscillospirales > Ruminococcaceae > Faeciplasma. The sequence continues at coordinate 12,311 of CAYWXA010000007.1, read as the reverse complement.
CGCATAAGCGTGCTCGTCGAAGTCAAATGCCTTCAAAACGTCAGCTTCATAGTTTGCCTTGATTCTGTCAAAGATCTTGCCGATGTTGGAAAGAAGCTCATCCAAAGGAATGATCGCCTTGGGGGTTACCTTCCAGTCAACGGTCTTGCCCTTTGCAATGAGAGCTTCGCGCTTTTTAGACTGACGGGCAAATCTTGCTTCTTCCTTGGGGTTCTTTTCCTTATAGAAGAAGTACTTTTCGATAGCATCGTCAAGAGTAGACTTAAAGGTATACGCTGCAGAGTCCTTGTTAATTGCAAGGCGGTCGATGGAAGCGTCAATTACCTTTGCGGCTTCCTTAGCCATATTTGCAGCGCCCTTCTTGTCGAAGTTGCCGCCCACGTAATATTCCTTCCAGGAATCGATCTGAGCGAGAACCTCCTTCTTGCCCTCAAGGGACTTGTCGAAGGAGTATCTGATACCTGCAGCTTCGATCTCACGGAAGTTGGTCATGAAGTTGTCATCAAGATATTTAAGAGTCATATCGTTGATGGCTTCAATGGTCATACCGTCGAAGTTGTAGTTGGGATTTGTGTGAACGTAATAAGCGATTCTGAAGAAGTTGGGCTTCGTGCCGCCGAGAACTTCCTTGAGAGTGTCGAGTACGACGTTCAAATGCTTAACGATCTCACCGTCGACAATAGGCTGACCCAATTCATCCGAAGCAGGCTTGAAAGCCTTTGCATCAGATGCCAAAACGCTTACGCATCCTGCGATAACAGCGTCATGGTCACGGGTAAGGAATTGGTTCTTGACGGTTGCAAGCTTCTGGGAGAATTCGGTAAGCGCAGACTTAACAGAGACCTTCTGCTTCTTTTCAACGTTGAAAAGGAAGGTGTTGACGTCGCTTATAAGCTCCTCAGCGTGAGCCTTGGCGTCGTTATAAGCGTCTTCAAGCTTGGTGTTCACGATGCAGAAAGCATCAAAATCCTTAGTGATCTTCTTGATCTCCTGCGAACGGTCTTCGCCCGAAGCGGCGATCATATTCTTTTCCAGCTCGGAAAGCATTGCGTTGAATTCCTTGCGGGATGACTTTCTCGACGCCTTGTTTTTAAGAAGCATTGCTTCGGTGATCTGCTTACCGATCTTAACGATAGGGTTAAGGGAGGAAAGGGGATCCTGGAAGATCATAGCGATCTTGTCGCCGCGGATCTTATACATTTCTTCTTCGTCGATCTTCAAAAGATCCTTACCGTCGAAGAGGATCTCGCCGCCGTCAACAATTGAGTTACCTGCCAAAATGCCGAGGATCGCCTTGCTGGTTACGGATTTACCCGAACCGGATTCGCCAACGATGGCGAGAGCTTTACCTCTTTCAAGGTTAAAGGAAATATCTCTTACCGCCTGGAGCTTACCGCCGGAGGTACGGAAGGATATCTTTAAATTTTTAACTTCAAGAATATTATCCATACTTTACTCCTCCACTCCTCGCAATGACGGGTTGAATGCATCACGGAGTCCGTTACCGAACAGGTTGAAGCAGATCATCAAAAGCGAAATAATAATAGCGGGATAAAGCATCAGGTGAGGATAGTTCGTCCAAATACTTGATGCGTCGGAAAGAAGTGTTCCCAAAGAGGTCGTCTTGGAGCCGCCGAGGTTAACGATACCGAGGAATGAAAGCATTGACTCGGAGAAGATTACCGAGGGGATTACCAAAGCAGACGAGGTTATAAGTGTACCCAAAGAGTTGGGGAAAATGTGCTTCCAGATGATTCGTCTGTCACGGGCACCCAAAGTGCGTGCAGCCATGACGTATTCCTGATTCTTAAAGCGATAGAACTGGGTTCTTACACGGGAAGCAGTGCCGATCCAACCGGTTACAACGAATGCAAACAACAGCGACGGGATCGGGCCCACCTTCTTTGCAAGGTGGATCTGGAAGAGGGTCGCCACGACGATGAACGGTACGCCAGACAGGATGTCGGAAACACGTTCCAAAATAAGGTCGACAAGACCGCCGTAGTAGCCTTCAACAGCGCCGTACATAGCGCCCAGAACGAAGTTGATAACGGATACGAATACTGCAACCAACAAGCTGAGTCTTACACCGCTGGCAAGGCGCAACGCAAGGTCATAGCCCTGAGAGTCGGTGCCCAGAATGTATGAAGGCTCAAAGCCGTTCTTATAAACGTAATAGTTATAGTAAAGAACTCTGACCTTATACTGAGCGGTCTCGGTGGTTCCGCCGCCGGTGTATTCGTAATAAACGAGGTCGCCGTTGGCATCGCGCTTGTAGTTATCAACGAGCACCATATCTTCGGAATAAGATATGATCTTGCCGTTTTCGTTCAAAGGATTGAACTTATAGTCCATCTTATACCAATAGTTAGCGTTGGTAGCGTCAGGACAGTATTCATTATTTGCGATCAAAGGATACAGAAGCTGAAGTCCGGTCTCTTCTTCCCAGTCGAGCATCTGCTGAAGCTCAAACTGTTCGATCTGCTGATATAAGAAGCCGACTTCAAGATAAGTGTCGATCTGCGCATCGAAATAAGTCTTGCCCTGCTGATCTACGTAAGGCTCGCCAAGCTCAACGATAGGCTGATACTTGGAATTGGCTTCATTAAGAGCGACCACGTCGCCGTCGTTGCTGTGTGCGCCGACACCGACTGCCAAAGCAGCGATAAGACCTCTTTCATTGAAGCTTCGGGAGGTTGCACCGTTTGCGATAGCATAATAGTTGTCACCGATGGTGATGCCGAATCTGGGGCCCTTCTTTGCATATCTTGCATCGAGGAACTGAGCGTCATACCTGAAGTTCATCAAAGGAACGAGGGTCGCAAACAAAACGATCGCAAGAATGATCCAAAACGCAAGTACGCTGGACTTATTCTTTCTGAATCGGATGAGAGCATCCTTGAAGTAGCCAATGGGCTTATCGTCAAACTTCGTATCGTGGATCTTCTCATCGGTATTGGCGAATTGGAATTTTTCCTTGGGGATATTAGTATACACGTTATCCATATTACTTTTCCCCCATTCTGATTCTCGGATCGATGAAACCGTAAGAAATGTCGATTACGATACCCGAAAGAAGTCCGATAAATGTATAGAATATACAGTCGACCATAAAGACGTCATAGTCCAGCAACGTGATCGACTTCATATAAAGCTGTCCTACGCCGGGGATAGAGAAGATCTGCTCAATGATCATAGAACCGCCCAAAATTCCAACGAAGCTGGACAAGATCATGGGCAGGATCGGGACCATTGCGTTCTTCAAAGCGTGGCGGGTCGTAGCCTGCGCTCTTGTAAGTCCCTTCGTGCGCGCAAGAAGCATATAGTCAGAGGTAAGTGTTTCGGTAAGTTCCGCACGGGTGAAACGGCAAAGGCCGGCAATTGAACCGAAGGAAAGCGCCAATACGGGCAGAACCATACTGTAAAACATCTTTCCGGAGAACCAACTGTTGTCGGCGTCCGCCAAAGCATAAACTACCTGAGGGAACAAGTCCCACTTGAAGTACAGGAAATACTGTACCAAGAATGCATAAACATAGCTGGGGATCGAAACGAAGAGCATGACCATGGTGCTGATAACATGGTCCTGCCATTTGTTTTTCTTGATAGCGGCTAAAATACCCAATCCCAGTCCGATCGGGATCGAGAGAACCAAAGAATAAAGATTTACCAAAACGGTAGGCCAGAGTCTTGAGGTGATAAGATCCCAAGCCGGCTTATTTACTGCGATATACCAAGAGGTACCGAAGTCCCAATCGGTAATGATATTTTTAATGTAGATACCGAACTGCACCAATAGCGGTTCGTCGTATCCGAGCGCGTTCCATCTCGCTCTCATAACTTCCTGCAAAACCTTGTCCTGCGGCATTTCATGGGGCAGGGCACGGATGAGCATAAAACAAATCGTAGTGATTACAAAGAGCGTGAAGAACATGAGTAAAACTCTTTTAACAACATATTTCCACATAGTTCTTTGCTCCTTTCACGGCAAATTTTCTGTTTGACGTTTTATAGTTTTTAAGTTTTACTGTGTTAAACAGATGAGACACGGCAAATGGGAGAATGCCTTGAGTCAAGACATTCTCCCCAAACAATGCCTAATTAACTTTTACTGTACCAAAAATCTTACAGATTATTCGTAGTTCAAAGCGCCGTTCTGAGAAGCAACGTAGTCAGCCCACTCAGCGTCAGTGTAGTTGTACTTAACAAGCTCGAGACCGCCGAAACCGTACATGATGTTGTAGTTTTCGGTGAAGTAGCTGAGCTGGTAGGACAACAGCGAGCAAGAAGTGGTACCACAGAGAGGAATTCTGTAGTAGGTCTTGAGGAAGAGTTCCTCAAGCTGAGCAGTGATGGAAAGCTTGGTGTCGAAGTCAGCGGTAGCGTAAGCGCCGGTACCGGTCATAGACTGGCTCCATGCCTGCCATGTCATAGTAACTTCTTCGCCGTTAACGGTGAGGGTAACGGTCTCGGTCTTAGGATCGTAGTTAGCAGCCTCGTTGATGGAGTACTGATCGGGATCCATGTAAACCTGGAAGTTTCTGAAGGGATAGAATGCAGCGCCGCCCCATGCGCCGTAACCGATAGCGTATTCGCCAGCGGGAACTGCGTCGTAACGGTTGGAGATGTTACCAACTGCTTCGAGGGTGATGGTACCGAAGCCGGTGCCTTCAACTGCAGCGTTGATGTACTTGTTCATAAGAGCAAGCTGCTTGTTATCGTCAGAGGTAAGAGCACCCTTAGCCCAGCCGATCTTGATGGTGATGTCGCCGCCGGTGTAGATGCCAGCTTCAACGAGTTCGTTGTAAGCGACAGCCATGAGTTCCTTAGCTTCGGTAAGGTTGTAACCGGTGATGGAATCATGAGCTTCCTTCAAGGTTGCATATGCCTTGCCTTCGCCGTATTCTACGCCGTAGAGGTTAACGATAGCCTGCATAGCTTCATCAGAGTTTCTGTAAGAAGAAGTAGGATCGTTGTATACGTCATAGTGGTAGAGGCTGTTCATGAGGGAGAATGCAGGCTTGTAACCCTGAGTAGCGGTTACGAATTCTGCACGGTCGATTGCCAAAGAGAATGCCTTACGGAAGGTGGTGTTAGAAAGAACAACAGAGTTTACGTTGCCCTTGGAGTTGTCCATTTCCTGCAATGCTTCAAGGTTAGTGTTGAAGAAGAAGGACATGGTGTAGGTTTCATCAACCTTGTAAAGCTTTTCAGAGTAAGAGTAGGTGGAGAGCTCGTCAGCCGGAGGTGCCCAACCGGAGAGTTCACCCTTGAGGAATGCCTGCTTAGCAGCATCGTCATCCATTACGTCGATGACAACCTTAGTTGTCTGGTAACGCTGAACGTTTTCACCGTCAACGAGGTAAGGAGTGTAGGAAAGAAGGTTGCCTGCTGCATCGGGTTCTTCCCAACCGTACCAGTTTTCGTTCTGAACGAATACGAGCTGCTTCTCTTCCTGGAGAGAACCGATCTTGTAAACGCCGTAGGACATGGTGGTTTCAGGAGAAGTACCGTAGTTGGTGGTTACCAAAGTACCGGAAGTATCCTTACCGGCTTCGTAAAGGTCTTCGTAAACGAGCCAAGTAGAGGTAAGGCTTGTCATGAAGTAGTTGAAGTCGATGTAGGTTTCGGTTACATAACGGATGGTGTAATCGTCAACCTTGTAGCAACCAACGTTGTCATAAGTAGCAGCTGCATAAGTCTTGTCATAGAAGAAGTAAGCAGGAGCATCTTCTTCGGATTCGCCCCAGTCTTCAACAGCAGTGATGGTGCCAACGAGGAGAGCCAAAGAATCGTCGGTAAGTTCTACGTAACCGTTTTCATCAGCAAGAGCAAGCAAGGAGTTGAAGGAATCAACACCGAAGTAAGCTTCGCCGTAGTAGTTAACGTAGAATGCGAGAGTGTAGCCACCGAGCCAGCCGGTAAGAACTGCGTCGCCGTCAACACCGATGTAAACCTTTTCGCCTTCAGCAGTGCGGTATACGCCGTCATCGCCCTTGGTGAGGTCAGCCATGGTGTAGCCTGCGTTTACATAGTTCTCGATCTTAGCGGTGGATCCTGCATAGTAGTACTCAGCGCCGCCTGCTACTGCAGATTCGCCTGCGTAGTAAAGGTTAGCTCTGTAGTTCTTCATTTCAGGATTGAGGAGCTGCTGCATCGAGTAGATGTAGTCGTCAGCATTGATAATTTCGCCGTTTTCCCACTTAGCGTCGGGGTTCAAAGCGATTTCGAAGACGTAACCTTCGGTGATATCAGCGCTGGTCTGGCCTTCAGGCAAGGTAGCACCGTATGTATCGAGGTCGTCCTGGTGATCAGCGGTAACGTCGGTTACAGCTGTTGCCATTTCATAGATCCACTGGTAAACACCGTTTTCGGTGTCAAGAGCCTGCATGGTTACGAAAGGCATGGAAAGGTAGCCGAGGATAGAATCGTCAGCACTTGTTTCCCATGTGTGGGGATTCCAGTTAGTACCCAAAGCAGTAGTATAGGACTTGTAGGTATAGTCGTTCTTAGTAACAACTACTTCATCGCCGCCCTGCTGTTCGTCACCGGAGTTTACGGGATTATCAACGTTGGTATCGCCGCAAGCAACCAATGAAACGAGCATCATAACTGCCAAGAGAAGACTAACAATTTTCTTGAAAGTTGCATTCATTTTGCATAACCTCCTATAAAATTCCGAGGCCAAAGAGCCTTCGGTTAATGCTAGCTGGCGCACTACGCCAGATAACTTGGAGCTATTATACCACATTCAAAAGCCCAATTCAAGAGGTTTTCACGGCTTTTTGTCATTTTTGACAAATACATTCATTTTTTCAGCCGTTGCCACAGCATTTTTGTTGAGTTTTCGCTAATTTCTCAACAACAAAAGGGAAATTATGCAATTTACGTTGCATAAAATTGCAAAACTACAATATCTTTTCAATTCTCCGTTCAAATAGCATACGCTTTCCTGATGACTCAAGCGGCAATATTCATTAAAATAAAATAGCCAGTATAATTCCCCTCGCTTTACAAATACTAACATCACGATTCAAAACAAAAGGAGATCTATATAATGAAAGCTACAGGAATTGTGAGAAGAATTGACGACCTCGGCCGTGTCGTTATCCCGAAGGAGATCCGCCGCACGATGCGCATCCGTGAGGGCGACCCTCTGGAAATATATACCAACGCAGACGGTGAGGTCATCTTCAAAAAATATTCACCGATAAACGAGCTGTCGGAAAGTGCGGTTTCTGCCGCAGAGGTCATTTATAAGCTCGGCGGTCAGCCGGTAGTCATCTTGGATCGGGATCACGTCGTTGCCGTGGCAGGCGTGCCGAAGCGTGAATATTTAGAGCGCAGACTTTCGCCTATGCTCGACGAGATCTTGGAATCACGCCGAAGCTGGACGTACGACGGGGAATCGAGACGCATCTTACCCGTTGAAGGGATTGACCGTCACGCTCTCGCCGTTACTCCGATCACGGCGCAGGGCGACATTGCAGGAGCCGTCTGTTTTATGGCGACGGACGAACAGACAAAAGGCACCTCGCTTTTGACCACCCTTTCCCAGACTGCGGCGATGTTTTTGGGCAGGCAGTTGGAGTAGCCCTCTCCGTCAGCTTCGCTGACACCTCTCCCGAGGGGAGAGGCTAATAAGCAGAGGGGGTTATCGGCTCTTGCTCCCACCGAGGAGCGGAGCGCCGCCTGCGAAGGGCGGCGTAGCCGTCCGAGCAGGTGGCGCGGAGCGATGGCTTCGAAAATGTCCGTAGGGTGGCTTGCCCTCAAACCGCCAAAGCAATGCGGTCCTCCATCTCGCCGAATCCACCTCATCCGTCGGCATCCGCCGACACCTTCCCCTCAAGGGGAAGGCTATCAAAAATCAGCAGGTCCTGCGCCAAATGCAAGACCTGCTTTTCGTTACATATCTACTTTTTGAGAATCTCTTTAACCTTTTCGTCGAAGAACGTCTTGTCACAGAACGCAGTTCCGTTTTGGCTGACAGCTCCCGCCGCCGAGCAAACGCCGTAAACGAGAGTTTTATATAAGCTCACGCCGTCTGCAAGCGCAAGACACGCTCCCGCAACCATTGCATCGCCTGCGCCCTGTGCGCTTTTGACCTCGACCTTGACCGCATCCTGCTGATAAGCCCTGTCTTTATCGACGATCATTGCGCCCCGAGAACCCATAGATATCAAAACGGTGTTGACTCCCGTGCCGTCGATTATCTGCTCCGCAACCGATTTTATGTCGGAATATTTTTTCAGCACGCAGTCAAATGTTCCGCTCAGCTCATCCAGATTCGGCTTTATCATATAAGGGGCGGCTTCAATGCCTTTTGCCAGAGCCTCGCCCTGTGCGTCTATTATCACCTTGACGTCGGGGCAAAGCTCCTTTGCTCTCAGGCAAAGGGTCTTATATATATCCGCAGGAATTCCCAAAGGAACGCTTCCGGCAAGAACGACGGTGTCGCAGCCTCTCTTTACGGCATTTTCAAATTTTGCCGTCAGCTTCGCCAAAACGTCTTTTCCCACCTTTGAAGCAGGCTCGTTTATCTCAACGGTCTCGCCGTTTTCCTTGTTGAATATCTTGAGATTCGTCCTCAGCGGAGCGCCGTATTCGATAAAATCCGCACCGATGCCCTCCGATTCAAGAAAACGGCATATCTCATCCGCCTTATCGAATCCGATGCCGATAGCATACGTATCAAGTCCGAGCTTTTTGACTGCTCGGCTGACGTTTATTCCCTTGCCGCCGATGTCAACGCTGACGGGAGTAATTCTGTTCACTTCGCTGATGCTAAATCGCTCACATTCGGCGGTTTTGTCGATCGCCGGACTGAGGGTAACGGTTAAAATCATATATGACAACTTCCTCGTTTGGGTTTATAATTATGATAGTATACCTTTCGGGCGAAAATGTCAAACGTCCACGAAGCGTTTGAACTCATCCACCACCCGTTTGCGGTCACATTCGGTATAATAAAAATGGTAGGAATCTTCTAAAAGGTATGTTTTGAGTGTCGGGTGGTCTTTTACCAGCTTATATGACCCCGGCCAGACGAGCTCGTCTTTGCCCGATTGGAACGCAACGCCTTTAATTCGCATATTCGGCAGAATTTTTCTTATCTTTTCAATTTTCACGAGCAGCTCCCAGAACCTCGGTATCCAGCCTGCGTATTCCCATAAGTGCGCTCCGCCGTGGTCGATGCTGCAGGCGCAGAAGGTCGCATCGCAAACGGGGTCGTTTTTCTTTCTCTTCTGAAGCTTCACTCGGGTTGCATTTTCAAATATCGGCGAGCGCAGGCAGGCACGCAAAGGTATCGCCATAAAAAATACCTTTTTAATTACCCGAGGGTGTCTGTTGGCATAGCCGACAGTCAAAAGCGTACCCATTGAATGAGCTGCTGCATATACGTTTTTGTGTTCTTTAGCCGCCTTGTTGAAAACCTTTTCGGTCTGACGCTCCCAGTTTTTCATCGACGTTTTGGAAAATGCCCGAACGCCGCTTCCGTGACCGTCCAAAAGTATGACGTAAACAGACCAATCGGCGGGGACGTATTTCAAGAGAAAGTCAAAGTGGTGCGGTGTGCCCAAAATTCCGTGGATCATCACTATGGCGTTTTCGCTTCCTTGAATCTTTCTTACGTATTCACAGTGTTTCAATTTTCAAGCTCCTCCTTTCGGCAAAATAAGCAAAGGCTTCCCCTTACATTTATATAAGGGAAAGCCTCGATCTATCAATTGTCGGAAAGACGTTTTTTCTCAGCCTCGAGCATCTTGATAAGCTCGTCGATATCCGATGCGCCCAAGCTGGAAAGGTCGATGTCCGATTTTTTCTTAGGCTCCACCTCGGCGCCCTCGTTATAATATACCTTGATCTCTTCCTCTTCGGGTTCCTCGATCACGACGGGCTTGGCTTCAGCCTTGGGCTCGTCGGAGCCGGTCTTGAACACCAAAGGCTCGCTTTCAAGATAGCTGTTTTCCGGTTCGTCCTTTTTGTCGGAAGTGAACTCAAGCTTGAACGCTCTCGTTCCGCCCAAACTCTCTTCCTTTTCAAGAGCCGTTGCCTGCTTTTCTTTTTCCTTCTTCTCCTTGAGAAGCTGTGCGCGCAGACGTTCGTATTCCGCATCGGGATCGTCGTTTTCTTCCGTCTGCTTGACGGCGTCGCTCAGGTCGTTGTTCTTTTTCTTAACAGAGGAAAGAACTATCATAATGATCTCATAAGCGATCAGCAGAGCGCAGGGAATGATAACTATCAAAAGCATACCCGTCTTGGAGGACGCAAAGTTTACGAGTCCGCCGAAGAAGGTGCTGTAGGTCTTGGCTACGCCGATGATATCGTCCTTGCCGATGCCCCAGACCTCGTCAGCCTTGCCCTGATCGTATTTGACTATGTATCTGGTTTCGGCAGTGCCGTCCGAGCTGACGACGTCTTCAGAGCCGACGTATCCGACAACGGCAAGCCTGCCGTCGATGTTGCAAAGAATAACGTTGCCGACGTTAGGGGTCAGGCCTTCCTTGACAAATACCGCCGAGCCCTGACTGATTCTGGGCTCCATACCGTCGCCGTTCATAATGTATACACGGTAGCCGAACATATTGGGGGCTGTGTTTGAATCCTTAAAAACTCCGTACAGCACGAACGTGCCGACGATAGCTAAAAGCAAAATGAATATAACGACTATTCCGACGATCTCCAATGGCGTTCTCTTTTTTGATTTCTCGGCAAACATAAATAACCGTCCTTTCAATATATAAAAGCATTTCAAGCTGTCAATCGCATATGTGTATTTATATTATAGCACATATTGTGTAATAAGGCAAACACTTTTGCAATATTTTGTGACAAATATTTTTATCTTATGTTTGTTGACAAACCGACCGATTGTGTATATAATATTAAAAGTGACCGCTGGAATAGCTCAGTCGGTAGAGCAGCAAATTTGCTTCGACACCGACCGCTGCCTGCGGCAGACAAAGGGAGGCGGCGAAGGGAAGAAATAAGGAGTATTTCGACAGCGGCAGCCGAGAAAGACGACTATATTTCTGACCGTATATGCGCAGGTCGCACCCGAAAATTTAATACTTGCTGGAATAGCTCAGTCGGTAGAGCAGCGCATT